>URRT01000010.1 GCA_900550355.1 uncultured Collinsella sp. | reverse complement strand
TGGGACATTGCCCAGCGGCTGCCCCACGTCATCGCGCACATCGCGCTCGAGTACCCCCATCGGGGTCCCCCTTCCCTCCAGAGCCTAACGCGTACCGGCGGCTTTCGCCACGGCCGCGCACAAGATGGGAGGCGATCCGACTTAACCTTACCGACCCGAGCGCGCCGTCCGATCTGCGACGCGAACATCCCGGGCCAAGAGGAATTACGGTTACTGGTACAGCCAGGGACTTGCACCCCGATTCTCCCAAACGCGCAGGAAAACCGCGCATTCGTGCGTCTCCGCACCACCATCTAGGCCATCGATTATTACTGTCGATATGGTAGCACGCAAAAGGGCCTCGCACACAGGAGAAGCCCAAGGTAAAAGCTATGGTTTGCGATAGGAAAGGGTGCGGGTGGAGTGCCGAGCAAAAGGATCCGTCTTTCTCTGATCCCGGGAAAACGTTAACGCTTGCCGCCGTGACTGTTGCGCCAGATCTCGCGGCCCAGCATCAGCGCCAGCACCAGCGCACTCACGTAACCCATAAAGCCAATGACCGGGATGCCAAACACAACCGGTTCGATGCGCGCGTAGTACACCACCGACGACCCGATAAACAGACCGGCAATCACAATTGCCATCGACATGCGGTCGATAATTCCACCCAGCTGTCGCAGCGCCTTATCGCTGCTCATGATCTGCGTGTTCACCTTAAGCTGGCCGCGCGTGAGCATGCGCGACGCCAAGCCCAGATACTCGGCCGCCTCTAGCGAGCCTTTTGCCGCGCGATAGCTGCTCGCGGCAAAATCGCGCCCCATTTCGCGGACGCGCGCATAGGTGCTCTTCTCGTTTTTGATATGCGTCTGGATGATCTGGATCATGTTGACGTTGGGCATGTACTCGGTCAGCAGGCCCTCGAGCGTCACCATGCCGCGCGCGAACATCGTCACCACGCTCGGCAGCTCAACATCGTTTTTGCGCGCCAGGTTTAGCAGCGAGGTCAAAAACTCGCCGATATCCAGGTCTTTAAGGTCGAGGCCCGCAAAGTCGGCGACGATAAAGTCCAGATCGGACAAAAAGGCCGAATGGTCGAGCTCGGCCGAGTCGCCGCGCGTCACGGCAAAGCGCATAAGCGAATCCTTGAGCTTTGGCACGTCGCCCTCGGCCACGGCGAAAATCATGTCCTTGACGATCCCGCGGTCGTGGCTCGACATGCGCCCGACCATGCCCAGGTCGATAAAGTAGACGATGCCGTCCTTGAGAATGATGTTTCCCGCATGCGGGTCGGCATGGAAAAAGCCGTCATCGAGCACCTGCGTCGAATAGTCCTCGACAATCGCCGAGCCGATCTTTTCCAGGTCATAGCCCTCGGCCACCAGGCGCTCGGGATCGGCAATCGAGATGCCGTCGACGTAATCCATGACCACGACGTGCTCGGTGCACAGATCCAAGTAGGATTTGGGACACGACACGCCATGCACGCTTTTGTGGAACTCATAGAAATCGTTGAGGTTTTTGGCCTCGGCCAAAAAGTTGGTCTCCTCGCGAAACGAGGTCCACAGCTCTTCGACCACGCCGTGCAGGTCAACAAACTGGTCGGTGTTGACGAACTTTGAGACGATGCGCACCACCGAACGAATGATGTCGATGTCCTGCGCCATGACCTGCTGCGCGCCGGGGCGCTGCACTTTAACGGCCACGTCCTCGCCGGTCACCAGGCGGGCGCGGTGCACCTGCGCGAGCGACGCGCTACCGAGCGGGTTGGGGTCGATGGCGTCGAACATCTGCCCCAAGCGCTGGCCGTACTCCTCTTCCAGACAGCGGAGCACTACCTCATACGGCACCGGCTCTACGTCGGAGCGCAGGCGACGCAGCTCGTCGCAAAACCGCTGCGGCAAGATCTCGGAGCGGTTGGCCAGGATCTGCCCCATCTTGACGAACATGGGGCCGAGCTCTTCGAGCAGACGACGCAGGCGCACCGGCGTGAGGTTATCCCACACGCGGTACTTTTTGACCAGGCGAACAATCGGCCCGATGCGTTCGCGGCGGCCCGCCGGCGTGAGCTGGTATTCCTCGTCCGGCGCCATCGCGTCGGGTTCTTCGGGGACCATATCGACAGCGCGCGGCTTCTTGCGAGCACCCGAGACGGCGGCCTCAACCTCATCGACAACCGCCGTCTCGTCACCCAAGGGATCTAGATTGTTGTAATCGGTAGTGGAATCTGCCATCTGCGCTGCTACTCGGCCTCTTCGGCGTCCTCTGCGTCGTCGGGCTCAACGGACTCGACGGGCACCGAAGTCACGTTGTCCTCGACCGAATCGACGATGTCGCGCACATGGGCCAAAAAGGCCGTGCGCTCGGGGGCGGTCATGACGCGGACGCGGGCCAGGATAAGCTCGTCGAGCACGCGCTGTGCCGCGGTCTCGCCCTGCATGCCCAGGCGCTCGGTCAGGTCGGAGATGGTGCCGCCGGCCTGCTCGAACATGTCGGATACACTGCGGGCGATATCGGGGGTGCCGGCATCCTTGCGGACCTGCTCACCCTTGGTACCGAGGTCGTCGAGAACCTTCTTGCCGCCCTCGACGGCAACGGCGGCGGCACCGAAGCCCACGTTGATGGCACCGTTAACAAGCTGATCGAGTTTCATAACCATGGTTGACTCCAATCATGAACAATTGCATTGGCCTTCTTGTACCCAAGATTGGGCGAACGACACAAAATCGTTTTACCGCCAAGATAGGAATCGAGCGGGGCAAAGCCTTTGACGGCGTTTGCCCCGCTCGTTCGCTGCAAGGTTGTCTTTACCTCACGTTATCGTTCATCGCGAAGGAATTCTTCATGGCACAGCTTGTGGTGTAGAGCACCTTGCCCAACAGAGCATCGGTCTCCATGCGTACGAGCTCGGCAAAGGCCTCGTTGGCGCGGGCGAGCTCGGTGGGCACCTCGGCCTCGGGCAGGGTGGCAACGGCAGCGTCAACGTCGTGAATCTGCTTGTGGCCCATGCCACCGACCTTCTCCTGGTAATCCTCGACCGCGCGACCGCACTCATGGAAGCGGACATCGGCCAAGGCACCGATCAGGCGATTTGCCCAATAAAAATTCTCGGACGTCACGCGAGCCTGCGTGTCGGCGTAGTACTCGGGCATGGTCTCGACATTGGCGTACAGCGGCACGAGCGCGTTAAACGAGTTAGAGCCAAACGCCATCCACTGTACGGCGCGATACGCCGGCTGCGCATAGGGGCGCAGCTGCAACACGGCGAGCTGACTGTTGCGATTGATGCCGAGAGGACGATAGGCGCCGCGCGGGGCGGGCGTCCCCTTGCTGCCGTAGCAGTCGTACTCCGTGCCCTGGTAGTGGCTCGAAAGCACGTACTTGATGTCCTCGATGGTCACCTTGCGCTCGGGCACGCGGCTCCAGGGGATGTCGTCGCTCTCGGGCGTGTAGTCGGCCTCGGGACCGTCCCACACATCGCTGGGGTTGAGGCAGCGCTGCATGTACCAGGCGCGAGGCGTGTTGTAGACGTGGTCGCTGTCACTGTGCGAGCCAAAGGCCTCGCGCGGGTTAAAGACCGCAGCCGGACCGTCGCCCTCGACGCCCAGCGTCAGGTCCAGATGCCACTCGGCCATCCAGGTGCGCAGGTCGGCAGAGCACATGTGATCTGCCTGGGCGCCCTCGGCGTCGTCCAGGTCAAAGCTGTCGATACCCAGCTGGTTGGGCATGGTCACATAGGCGTCATCGGGCACGCGCTTGGCAATCCAGTGGTGGCCACCGATGGTCTCGAGCCACCAGATCTCGTCAACGTCACTAAAGGCGATGCCATTGTTCTCATAGGTGCCGTAGCGCTCGAGCAGGTCGCCCAGAATGCGCACGCCGTCGCGGGCAGACTTGGCGTACGGCAGCACCAGGGTCACCATGTCCTCCTCACCCAGACCGCCGGGCTGCGCCGGAACATAGCCGTCCTCGCCCTCGTTGCCCTTGGCGGGCACGTAGTCCACGAGCGGATCGGCGCCGCGGACGCGCTCGTTGGTGGTGAGCGTCTCGGTTGCGGACATGCCAACATTGAGCTCGTTGAAACCGGCCTCGGCCCAAATGCCGTGACCGGGAACGACGTCGGGGACGCTCGTGTAGCACATGGGGTTGTCGGGCAGTTCAACGGTCAGGTGACTCAGGACGCTCGTGTAGACGCGCGGCTGCTCGTCGGGATGCACCACGCGCATGCGCTTGGGCTCAAACACCCCGTTGGACGAGTCCTCATTGCGGGCAACCAGCGTCGACCCGTCGTAGCTCGCGTTCTTACCAACCAAAATCGTTGTGCACGGCATGCGCATCCTCCTTGAGCGAAGAAATCAAACGGCAACAGTGTATCGCTTCGGCGCAAAAAGGGCGAAACCACGGCCTCGGCAGCCCTTATGGTCAAAAACCTATTTCGATGCGCGCTCGGCCGCTTCGATCACGTGTTTGGCGAGGATCGCCGTCGTCACAGCGCCCACGCCGCCCGGCACGGGCGTGATGGCGTTAACGACCGGCTCCGCAGCATCAGAATCGACGTCACCCACCAGCTTGCCAGCGGCCTCGTCCCAATTAATGCCAACATCGATGATCGTCTGGCCCTCGCGAACCGCATCCACGCCAATCGTACGCGCGCGTCCAACGGCCGCAACCACAATGTCGGCAGCACGGCACTCGGCAGCAAGGTCGCGCGTATGCGTATGGCACGTCGTCACGGTCGCATTGCGCGCCGTAAGCATGGCGGCAACAGGACGCCCGATCACCAGCGAGCGCCCGACCACAGCAACCTTAGCTCCATCCAGCTCAACGCCGTAATGATCCAGCAAAGCAAGCACGGCTTCGGCTGTGCAGGGGGCAAAACCCTCGCCGCGCCCCGAAAGCGTGGTGAGCAGCGAAGCCGGCGTCATAGAGTCAACGTCCTTGGCAGGATCGAGCGCTGCGGCAACCGCGTCCTCGTCAAGGCCGGCGGGCAGCGGGCGGAACATCAGGCAGCCATGAACAGACGAATCGGTATTGATGTCCTCGATGGCCGTCAACAGCTCGTCCTGCGAAACATCGGCAGAAAGCAAAACGCGGCGAGCTTCAATGCCAACCTTCTCGCAGCGTTTGAGGGCACCGCGCTCGTAGGATAGGTCGTCCTCGCGTTCACCCACACGCACGATAACCAACGTCGGAACAACGCCCCGCTCGCGCAGGACTGCGCAGCGAGCAGCAAGTTCCTCAGTCAACGCGCGGGCGACGGGAGCACCCTTCAGCAGTTCAGCCATGGCTATCCTCTCTTCCTTGCAGCGTCGGCGGCGCGGCGCGCCAGCGCATCGGCGCGCGGCAACCACATATCGAGCAACTCATCACACGCCGTCTCGAGCTCCTCAGCACGAGTGCGATCCTTCATAGACGTGGTGTTCGCAAAGAGCGTCAAGCTCGCGCCCTGCATAGCGGAACGGCAGAACACGGCGCCGCACGCCACATCGGACAGCAGCTGACGCGAACCCTTGTCGGCCATGTCCTCGAGCAGCGCCAGCGCACGCCCGCAGGCATCCATAATGCGATACGGCGGCATAGCGGCCACATGCAGCGCATCCTGAATCGCGGTCGCTCGAGCCGGATCGTCACGCGGAATACCGTACGCCGCGGACACCTGCCCATAGGCACGAACGTCCTCGGCAACCAACTCGACAAGCTCCTGGGCCAGCTCATCAGCATGGACAAACGCACGCGTCAGGTCATCCGCACGATCAGCAAGCGCGGGATTGGTCGCACCGTAGCGGGCAACCATTCCGCACAGCGAGGCGCCCAGCGCGCCCACAAAGGCGCTCGCGCTGCAACCGCAGGGAACCGGCTCGCGCGCGGCCAGCGCCTCGGCAAACCCGCGGCAGGTCTTGTCCATCATCTCTTGGCTCATGCACATGCACCTTCAAGTCATATACATCGGTCGGGTGGCAACCGCCGACCGACCGCATCGATCACGTAATGGTGCTAAGTCTAGCCCATAAGCACATGAGCGTCAGCGCACCTGGCCATCGCGGATTTCTATGGCACACGATAGGCGGCAGCGACACAAACATGGGACACATGGCCCACCTTTCGAGACTCCCGGGCAGCACAAGCTGGGGCATATCTATAAGTAAGGAACCCGTTGGGGCACGGCCGGGCAACGGCCACAAGCAATGAACGGAGGCATAAGCCGCACAGCACACAGAGACATCCGCCACCAGCGCAATCAGTACCCCAACAGCATGCGGCGCCGTGATGTCATCGGCAGACAAGGAGGACGCCACCATGAAGAAAAAGACCCTATCGATTCTTTCCCTTTGCATCGCCCTCTTTGCCGCATTTGCCCTTGTCGGCTGCGGCGGGAGCGCATCGGGCGGAGGCGGCAGCACCGCCAAGAGCGAGAGCAAGGAAAAGGCCCCCGTCGCCAAGAAGACCGACTTTATCTGGTTTAAGGTCGAGATGCCCGAGGGTGTCGGCGTAAGCGACTCCGCCGGCAAGAATGCCGACAGGGTTCAGCTCACCTTCCCCGAAGACGAGAACGCCTCGGCCGATCGCTTTATCCCCGTTTGGAAAAAAGCGCTGAAGGCCGAGGAGTCCCACGCCGACCAGGCAGAAAAGAAGGGGGATACGTTCCAGTGGAAGGATGGCGGGTCCGTCGAATATAACGGCAGGACGTGGCTCGTCGGAACGTACGAAGACAACAGCGGTATCTCAACCATCCTTTTTACCGACGTTGAGCCAGGAAGCGTCTACGTCCTCATCTCGAACTTCGACCAGCACAAGAAAGAAGCCGAGGCGCTCCTCAACTCCATCGAATTCCCCGATGACATGGCAGAGGCAGTTTCCGAGGCGCGCGAAGTCGAGATTTCGAGCATCGAGCTCAAGTAACGGGACACCCGCACGCGCCTACGCGCACCTGCGCACATGCGCCCCATTAAAGCAACGGGCACCCAACCCCGGGGAGGGCCGACAGGCATCGGCCCTCCCCTCTTTTGGACCCGCGCATATTGCCACTTGTCGGCGCAAATCCGGCCCTCAGAATGGGACACATGGCCCACCCTAGCGAGCCGTCCACGCGTACAGTAAAGACAGGTAATCCATGGGCGGTTACAGATCGAGGAGGACACGACCATGAAAAAGAAGGCCTTTGCGATTCTCACCCTCTGCATGAGTCTTTTTGCCGCGGTTGCCCTGGTGGGTTGCGGCGGAAGCGGTGGCGCTGCTGGCAGTGGCGGTGGCGGCGGAGCAGAAAAGCCAGCCGTGGATATGAGGACCGACTTCATTTGGTTTAAGGTCGAGGTGCCCGAGGGCGTCGAAATCACGGACGTCGCAGGCGACACCGCCGATAGGGCCCAGTTTAAGTTCACCGAGAGCGAGCACGCCAGCGATCGCTTCATCCCTGTCTTCGATCCTGACAAGAACGCCGACGAGCTGTTCGACTACGAGGCCAAATGGAAGGCCGACTTTGAGTGGACCGAGAATGACCCCGTCAAGTACAACGGCAAGACTTGGCGCAACGCTTCCTATACACACTCGGGCGGCGTGACGACTGAGTACTTCACCGAAGCAGGCGGCGGCAGCGTCTACGTGAGCATCGACAATGTCGAGGAGCACAAGGACGCCGTCGAGACCATGATGAAGTCTCTGGAGTTTGCCGACGACATCGCCGAAGCCAAGACCGAGGCCATGGACGTCAAGCTCGACGATATCGAGATCAAGCGCTAAGCGACTGGCGAGCGCAACGGGAAACACGGTCGCAGTGCAAACAAGCGACGGTACCCCAGCGCTTCGTACCCAGGGAGGGCCGGTAAACCGACCCTCCCTTTCTTATGCCGGTAGCCGACGAACGCGAGGATGCCGGACGCCGGAACCGCCCCAAATGTGGCAACAGTACGAAAACGATAAACACCCCAACACGTCCGCCCACCGATTTATTGCGCCGCGCAGACAATTAAACCAGCATCTTTAAACATCTGGGCAGTATAGTGACCAAAACTATCGCATAACCGCACCCTGCGAATGGAGGAGTCATGGCCGAACATCATGCCATCAGTCGCCGAGCATTTACGCTGGGCTTAGGTCTTGCGGCGCTGTCGCCGCTTGCAAGCCTGCCAGAAACCGCGGCACCGGGCATTCCCCTGCGAGCGGCATTTGCAGACGACACGCCCAAACCGGCGGAGCACCTCGGTAATTTCGTCATTCGCCTTCGCCCCGCGGGCTATTTTCGCACCGCGAGCGTCAACCAAGACGGCAACGTTCGCGGCAACGTCTGCCACCTGTTTAACGACGGCACGTCCAGCAAGCTCATCCTTGAGAACGTAACGACCAAGAATGACGATACAAACTGGTATGCTATCCGCACCTTGCTCAATTTCGAAGAGCATAAAAAGACGGGCTACAGCATTTGGTCGGTCGACGACGACTCTGACAAAGATGGAAAGGTCATCCACGTATGGGGCGGCGAGTATGACAACAAGCCCAGCCGCGCTTTTGCGTTCGAGCGTCAATCAAACGGAACCTATATCATCCGAGACCGCACGGTCGAGAAAGAAACCGAGAAAAAAGACATTAAGTACCTGGCAATAGAATCGAACGGCGAAGACCAGGACAACAATAAGATCTGCCATAAGAGTAAGAGCATTCCGTGGGAGCTCGAACTCATCGGTTACGACATGAAAAAGAACGATGCCACGGTTAGCAGCCTCGACTGGATCACGTACAGCAGCTACGTCGATGGGCCATGTTGGATGAAATACGTCGACGACAACAAGTTCCTCGACGAGCTGAGCATCCCGGGTACGCACGATTCGGGCACCTGCAGCGTGGACAACGACACTGAGCCCCAATCCTCGCAAGTAAAATGCCAGCAGGATTACATTCCCACGCAGTTGCTCGAAGGCATTCGCTATTTTGATATCCGGCTCGGAAAGGGCGACGACCCCGGTATCGACCACGGGGATTACTGCCTGCTCAAAAAAGACGCGTACTTTATGCATCTTTCCGATGTCATAGGCTACTTCAAAACGTTTTTGAACGAAAACCCGACAGAAGCGCTCATCATGCTTGTATCACGAGGCAACGACGAGGCTACCGACGAAAGTGTTACGACGGCTTTCGCCAAGGTTTTGGACGACAACCCCAAACTGTTCTATACGTCGAGCCGAATCCCCACGCTACACGAGGTGCGCGGAAAGATCGTTCTGCTGCGTCGATTTAGGCTCGCCGGCAACAGTGTAAGCGGCCACACGTGGGGCCTCGACCTTACCGAATGGGATGACAAGATCAAGGCTCACTCCGACAGCGCCACTATGTGTCTCGTCCAAGACGCGCGGGGCTTTGAAGCCGCGGGGGAAACAGGCGACAAAGAGCCCTATTGCACCAAGGTATACGCCCAGGACAAGTACAAACTCACGGGAACCGACAAGCTCAGCTGGGTCGATAATGCGCTGAAGGAAACGACCGGGCGCACGCGCAACAAGGTGGACGTCGTGGACGATGACGGGGCCAAGGTGCAAGTCCAGGAGCGTTGCTGGTCTATCAACTACACCAGCTGCACGGGCTTGTCGCACGGAGGCAATCCTTTTACCTCGGCACGAGTAGTCAACGAGCATCTGTATAAGAGCCCGTACATCAATCCCAGCGGCAACGAGGACACAAAGTCAGATTACCTCGAGCACATTGGCATCATCGCATCCGACTTTGTTGATGCGGCGCTGGCCCGGAGCATCTACCAGCGCAATTACGATTACGATACACAGCACAAGCAGACAGCTTCGTACTACCTCCCGACCCGCATGCGCATGACGTACGGCGACTCGCTGAGCGATGCCTCGCTCCAGGATGGCAAGACCGTTGGCGAGGGCCATTTCCGCCTTGTCGACAGCAGCAACGTACTCAACGTGGCGGCTTCGGGCCATGCGTTTGCCATTGAATACGTGGATGTTGATGCCCTGGGCAACGAGACCGTTACAAGACTGCAGGGCTTTGTGCCTATCGATATCGATCCACGCGCGCTGACGCCCCATTTTGAGGGACTCGAAGGCCTTAAGGCCGGCGAAGACGTGCGCGCCAAGATTGCGGCATCACTCGAGGGCAAGCTCGAAACCGATGCCTGCACGGCCCAGCTCGAGTTTGTGCACGACGCGGACGGCGCTCCGGGCACGGCAATGGCCGAGGGCGAAACATTTGCCGCAGGAACGTACTGGGTGCGCGTGAACGGTCTCTTGGGCGACGCGGCGCAGAACTACACGCTCGCCAGCGACGGAGCCGCAAGCTTTACCGTTGCAGCCTCGGGCAACGCGGGCGGCAACGGCGCCGGCACCGACGGTGGCACGGGCTCCAACGCAGGTAGCGCCGACAAGAACGGCAAGGGCAAAAGCTCGGCCGGAAAACTCGCCGACACGGGCGACGGCTCTGGCGTTGCCGCCGGGCTCGCTGCCGCCGCCGTGGCGACGACGGTCGCAGGTGCAGCAATGCTTGCCAGTGACCGCGAAGACAGCGAAGGCGCTAGCGAATAGGCAAGCCAGCCTTTTAGACACATCGACTCAATCGGGGGCGCAGAACACCGTTCTGTGCCCCCGATTTTTACCTTGGCCCGAACGCCGCTTTCGACTACATCACCATGTTCAGCGCGTTAACAAACTCCTGGGCCTTCGCACGACTGCTCAGGCTAAAGACACAAGCGGTCAACAGCCTGTTACGTAGGAAAACGTCGCGGCCCTTGATCCTGTTGACCCCAGTGATGTCCTTAAGGTAAACAATCTCGGTGTGCTTGCCACCAAACGTGCCCTTCTTGAGCACCTCAATACGGTTAGGGTAGATCTTGACGTCTTTAAACCTACCCGAACCTTTGTCCTGGAATAGCAGCGTGTTCTTGTCCATGCATGTCACTCCCGTGGGGTTCGCTAAAACTGCCTTTATGGTCACATTTTAACCACCGCAAGGCCCCCATGCGAAGGTGCCAGACAACGCAGCAATTCGTGTCCGCGCGAGGCTTTAAACTAAATGTAATAAAGATGCATTCCTCAAGAGGAAAGTCGGGCGATATTGATGGGTGAACTGGTAAACCGCGGGGAATCGACAATCGTGCCAGAAGTTTTTTACAAGCAGGTTTCCTCGATTCTCAACGCCGCTCGCAACAAGGCATATACCGCCGTTAACTTTGCGATGGTTGAGGCATATTGGGAGATCGGCAAGAGCATTGTTGATGAACAGGGCGGAGAGGAGCGCGCAGCATATGGAGAGGCATTGATTGCGGGCCTCTCCAGAAGGCTTACCGCGGATTTCGGAAGAGGCTTTGGCATCGCAAACCTTCGCAATATGCGTCAGTTCTTTCTTGCGTTTCCAATTCGCGACGCGCTGCGTAGCGAATTGAGCTGGACTCATTACCGCAGGTTGATGCGCATTCCCGACCCTGATGCTCGCGCCTGGTACATGAACGAATGCGCCAATTCTCGCTGGAGCACGCGCCAGCTCGAGCGCCAGATCAACACCATGTGCCGAGAGCGCCTACTTGCCAGCAAGGACAAGGAGGCCGTCACCCAGGAAATCCAAAAGCGCGCCCCGGCTCGTCGCCCCGAGGATATCATCCGCGACCCATATGTGCTGGAGTTTTTAGGTTTCTCGGACGATACTGCGTTTCGCGAGAGCGATCTAGAGCAGGCGCTCATCACGCATCTTCAGAAGTTCCTGCTGGAGCTTGGCCGTGGCTTCGCTTTCGAGGCGCGCCAAAAGCGCATCACCTTTGATGGGCGCCATTTCTATATTGACCTTGTGTTTTACAACTATCTGATGCGCTGTTTCGTGCTCATCGACCTTAAGACCGATGACCTTACGCATCAGGACCTGGGCCAGATGCAAATGTATGTGAACTACTACACGCGTGAGCTCATGAACGAAGGCGACAATCCGCCCATAGGCATCGTGCTCTGCGCGGACAAAAGCGATTCGATCGTCGAGTACACGCTGCCCGAAGACAACGACCAAGTGTTTGCCGCCAAATACCTGCCGTATCTTCCAAGCAAGGAAGAGCTGGCGCGCGAGCTGAGTGCCGAGTACCGCGCCATCAACGAAGCGACTAATGGCGAAGTGCAAGGATAGCAGCACGTTGCGACCGATACCACCGCAGCCGTCGCAGGCGCACCCGCGGTTGAGGCGCACGCTACGAAACAATACCGGTCATGGACGCCGGCAACGACATTCTAGCCGTGGCTGGCGAGCGTGACCTGACAGGCAAAAACGCGACCTTCGTCTGATGTGGGCCCATTGGCTGCCACAGAAAAGGGCCGGTTGCAGCCGGCCCTTAAGACACTTGCGTCTGCGTTGCCCGCGCTTCCGAAGTGTGACTAACTGAGGAGCGGGTTCCGCGGCACAACCTGATTTTGCCCAGCGAGGCGGCTCTTTTGCAGCCGCTCCACCGTTTATTTACATCTACCCCCTGCCAAACTACCGGACGGCAGCCCGCATGCCTGCGAGCCGTCCCATGCTGCGCTTCCCTACTTCCCAAAGATCGCAGCGAACAAGCCCTTGCGTTTGGGCTTCTCCTCTCGGTAGGAACCCTCGGCAACCGCTGCAACCTGGCGCGGTTGCTCGCCGCCTCCACGGCGCACGATCTGGTACAGAAACGGCGACTTAACGTATTTGACCTCGATGGGCGTGGCATGCACGGTGCTCTCACCGGACAGATGCAGGCTCGGGTTGAGCGGTGCCACGATATGCGTTTCGCGCTTGTCGCTAAACACCGCCGCGGCCGCGCGGCCCGTCTGTCCGTTTACGGCAATGCGCACCTGCTCGCCATCGCGGCTGTCCGTCGCCGGACGATCGACAAAGTAGACCGGCACCATCACCAGGCCATCCTTATGCTTGCGGGCCTTGCGCGCCCAGGTTCGGATGCTCTTTTTATTGAGCCCCAGTACGGCCTCGGCATCGTTGCCCGCAACGTCGAGCGCCAACTTATCAATGACCACCTGGTCCTTGGTAGATGCATCGACGGAGACGACGCGGAAGTCGCCTTCCTGCATGGCGGGATCGAACGGACCGACCTTGGCAAAGTCCCACGGCTCCAAAATGCCCATGAGGCGAACGTCCAGGTAGTTTGCCCTGGGGTATGCCCAGTCGAGCACCTCGTAGTACACCAGGGTTTCCTTGCTCAGGCCCTTGCCCGGGAAGCTCGCCATCATGCGCAGGTCCGCCAGCGCCATGGGGAAATAGAAGAGCATCATGTCGTTTTGGATCGCATCTTCCACGTCGTGCCCGGCAAAGGCATCCGGGTACTGGCGCACCAGCTGCAGCGCGTTGGCACGTGCCTGCTGCGGCGAGATTTCGCAGGGAATACCCTGATCCGGCACATACTCCGCACCCACGCCCATGGTCAGACGCTTGCTAAACGTCCCCGGCTTGAGCAGGTCGGCAATGCCGATCTTGTTGCCGCAGGACGGGCACTCAAACACGCGCTGGGTCGACTCGCCCTCAAAGGACGCACCACAGAAGGGGCAAGGAATACTCACATGCGTGGCCTCTTGGAACTCCTGCGCCGTGCCGCGATCCTCCCACAGCAGATGTTCCAGGACCGACTGATTGCGCCAGTGCGAATTGAAGAAATACCAGTCCGGGTCCTCCGGGCGCTCGAGTTGCGACACATGCGTGAGCTTGAGCAGTCCATCCACCACCGTCAGCGGCGTATGGCGAATGCCCAGGGCGCTCTTGGGCTCTCCGACGTCCGCCTGCCACGGAACGACCGTGCCGCAATAGGCGCACTCAAAGCTGCGCTTAGCCTGGTGCGAGTACATAGGGCCGCCGCAGTTTTGACATTTAATGGCAAACATCTCGTCCATGGAAACGTCCTCCTTTGCACAGGGGCTGTCGACATTAAGTATGTCGAGCAAGCAGGCACATGCCCATACCCATGTGGCCCAAAATGGACCACCCAGGCAGACGAGAAGGCTCGCTCGTTAGCACCGGCAGACTATTGCTGCATTTTCTGAGCATCGGTGCACGGCGCCCCCGCGCGAGCTACACTATCCCCTTAAACATGATTGTGAGGACGACCGCTATGCTATTTGTAAATCGGCTGGTACATACGCTTGTTCCCGGCAGCGAGAGCGAGCCGGTCGATGCATCTTGCCGCACCAACGCGGGCTTTTCCGCAAGCCTCGTCTGCATTGGCCTCAACATCACCCTGTGCCTGGCCAAGGGCATCGCGGGCCTGCTCGCCGGCTCCGTCTCCCTCATCGCCGACGCTTTCAACAACCTCTCCGATGCCTCGAGCAACATCGTGAGCCTGCTCGGGTTCCGCCTTGCCAGCCGCCCGGCAGACGAAGGCCATCCCTATGGCCACGGTCGCTATGAGTACCTAGCCGGCCTGTTCGTCGCCGTCCTGGTTTGCGCCGTCGGCATCAATCTGATCCTCGAGTCGGTCACTAAGATCATCAAGCCTTCCCCCACCGTGTATTCGGCGCTCTCCATGGCCGCCCTTGTTCTGTCCATGCTCGTTAAGCTCTGGATGGCAGCGTTCAACCGCACGCTGGGCGACCGCATCGACTCGGAGACGCTCATCGCCACGGCACAGGACTCCAAAAACGACGTCATCACCTCGGGCTCGGTCTTGGTGGCGGCGCTTATTTCGCAGACGACAGGCTTTGACCTCGACGGCTGGGCAGGCCTGGGTGTGGGCATCTTCATCTGCATCAGCGGCATGGGCCTAGTGCGCGACGCCATCAGCCCGTTGCTGGGGCAAGCGCCCGACCCCAAGCTCGTCCAGGCAATCCGCGACAAGATCATGTCCTATCCGCAGGTTTTGGGCACACACGACCTGATGGTGCACGACTACGGCCCCGGTCGTCAGTTTGCCAGCGCCCACGTGGAGATGCCCGGCGAGGGCGACGCATTTGAGCACCACGAGATTCTGGACACCATCGAGCACGACATCAAGCGCCAGATGGGCATCGATATCACGCTGCACTGCGACCCCATCGCCACCACTGGCGACGACCTGCGCGGCTGGGTCAAGCGCGGCGTCATGCAGATCGATCCCGCGCTCTCCATCCACGACCTGCACGAGCACGACGGGTTCGTTTCGTTTGACCTGGTGCGTCCCGACGGCTTTGACATATCCGACGAGGAGCTGCTGGAGCTCGTCACGCGCATCGTGCACGAGCGCCGGCCCGACGTCTCATGCGTCGTCACGTTTGATTCGGGCTTTAGCTCGCCCGAGCGTCCGGCCGAGCAGCTGTAGCCCCGCTCCGCTCGTCCGCTAGTTTCCCTGCGCGCCCGAGATGCCGTTTTGCAGTGCGTTCCAGGCATCCGTCGCCATGTCGCCCAAGTTCTGCGCGGTGTCGCCCAGGTTTTGTGCCGTATCGCCCAGCTCTTGCGCCTTGTCTCCCAACTCCTGTGCCTTGTTGCTCAAGTCCTCCAGCGTATTGGAGCTCGAGCTGTCGGTACCGCTTTGGCCGCCGGACGAGTTGCCCGAGCTGTTCTTGTGCGTGAGTTGAATTTCGAGGTTGCCGTTGTCGTTATAGTAGGCAGAAGTAACGACCCAGTTGGCATCGATGACGGGCGTTGAGCCATCATCAGTCAGGACCACGGCATTCGAAAGATCGGCGCCGCGCGACTTGAGAAGCTTTTTGGCGTTGGACCAGTACTGCCCCGGGATATCGCTCAGATCGACGGTGCTAGACGAGGCGGACTCGGTTTGCTCGGCAGTGGTATCGGCCGTTGAACTCCCTCGCTTGTTGAGCATGCCCGACACGATGGCAAACACAACCGACAGCGCAAAGAAGATCGCCAGCACGATGAGGATCTTCTTGATCACGCTCGACGAACGCGACGGCTTCTTCTCCTCGTCCTCGCCATATTGCGGAATCGACTTGGGGTACTCGCGATACGGCTCGCGCGACTCGTAGCGAGGCTGCGCCGTGCGAGGCATATACGTCGTCTGCTGAGGCTGCGGAATGGGATTCTGCGGCAGGTCATCATAGGGATTCGGTGTCGAAGCGGCATAAGAATCCTGCGACGCATAATCAAACGGGTCCGGAGCTGCGTTGCCATAGGGGCCTTGCGAAGATGCAGCGCAAGAATCCTGCGCCGTGTCGCCATAGCCCATAACCCGGGTGGGCTCGGCAGAAGGCTGCGTCGCGGCGGGGTCGGTATATCCGGGGTTGGGAACAACGCGGGTCGCATCGGCGCTATCGCCAGCCTGCGCGGAACCGTAGCCGCCCGTCACGGTTGTCTTGTCCTGATCCATGCAACGATTCCTTTCCGTCGCGCGTGAGCATCAAGTTATCCATGCATTCTACCCGCGCAAAAGCCTATGATGGGCAGAGCCCGTCGGTATCTACAAGACATGCGCGGGCCTAAGGATAAAAAAGCCCCGCCGGGCCTTGTGGGCACGGCGGGGCGGACAAGCAGCTATGGGCAGCAGGCTTAGAACAGGCCGGTGATGTTGCCGTCGTTGTCGACGTCGATGTTCTCGGCCGCAGGGACCTTGGGCAGGCCCGGCATGGTCAGAACACTGCCAGTCAGTGCGACCACAAAGTGGGCACCGGCGGAAACCTTGAGCTCGCGCACCGTGATGCGGAAGTTCTCGGGAGCGCCCAGGGCCTTGGCGTTGTCGCTAAAGCTGTACTGCGTCTTGGCCACGCACACCGGCAGGTTGCCAAAGCCGTTCTCGCGCAGCTCGGCGAGCTGGCGCTTGGCGGCCGGCGTAAAGTCAACACCGTCGGCGCGGTAGACCTTGGTGGCAATGGCCTCAAGAGCGTCGGCCACATCGGCGCCGTCCTCATAGGCAAACTTGAGCTCGCTCGGCTGCTCAATCAGACGCATGACCTCATCGGCAAGCTCGAGCGCGCCCTCGCCGCCCTTGGCCCAGACCTCGGAAAGCTTAACGTTGACGCCGAGCTTCTGGCACTCGGACTCGATGAGCGCAAGCTCGGCCTCGGTGTCCGTCGGGAAGCGGTTGATGGCGACCACGCAGGGCAGACCATAAACGTTCTGGATGTTGTCGACGTGACGCAGCAGGTTGGGCATGCCGGCCTTGAGTGCCTCGAGGTTCTCCTCGTTGAGGTCGGCCTTGGCGACGCCACCGTTGTACTTCAGCGCACGAGCGGTCGCGACGACCACGACGGCGCTGGGGCGAACGCCCGTCATGCGGCACTTGATGTCGAGGAATTTCTCGGCGCCCAAATCGGCACCGAAGCCGGCCTCGGTAATGGCGACATCGCCAAAGCGCATCGCCATACGCGTGGCCATGATAGAGTTGCAGCCGTGGGCAATGTTGGCGAAGGGACCGCCGTGGACAAACGCGGGCGTGCCCTCGAGCGTTTGCACCAGGTTGGGCTTGAGCGCGTCCTTAAGCAACGCGGCCATGGCACCCTGGGCCTTAAGGTCGCGGGCACGGACGGGCTCGCCGGCAAAGCTGTAGCCGACGACGATCTCGCCCAGGCGCTCCTTGAGGTCGCTGATGCTCGTAGACAGGCACAGGATTGCCATGACCTCGGAGGCGACGGTGATATCGAAGCCGTCCTCGCGCGGCACGCCCTGGGCCTTACCGCCAATGCCGTCGATAACGTGGCGCAGCTGACGGTCGTTCATATCGACGACGCGCTTCCAAGTGATGCGCTTAACGTCAATACCGAGCTGATTGCCCTGCTGAATATGGTTGTCGAGCATGGCGGCCAGCAGGTTATTGGCAGCACCGATAGCGTGGAAGTCGCCGGTAAAGTGCAGGTTGATATCCTCCATGGGGATGACCTGAGCCCAGCCGCCGCCGGCAGCACCGCCCTTAACGCCAAAGACGGGGCCGAGCGAAGGCTCGCGCAGGGCCACGGCACTCTTGACGCCGCGACGACGCAGGCCATCGGCCAGACCGATGGTCGTGGTGGTCTTGCCCTCGCCCGCAGGCGTTGGGTTGATAGCGGTCACGAGGACGAGCTTGGCCTGGTGATCGGTCGGCTCGTTGAGCAGTGAATAGTCAACCTTAGCCTTGTCGAAGCCGTACGGAATCAGGTGCTTTACGTCGACGCCGGCGTTCTTAGCCACCTCGGTAATGGGCAGCGGCGTGACGGAACGTGCGATTTCGATGTCAGTAGGCATGGGCGGTCCTTTCGTTACCGAATGAGAAAAAGACCAATTCAGCATAGCACGGGCGCGCAATAGTAAAACGCCCATAACCGATGAACGGCGATATGTTTACCCGATGCCCAGCGATAGCCCAACAGCCCGCCAAAACAAAGCGCCCTAAACGGTAGGTTCAATCCCCAGGTGCTCAAAGGTGCGAAGGGTTGCCTGACGGCCCTGCGGCGTACGAATCATCAACCCGCATTGCAGCAAATAGGGCTCATAGACATCCTCGAGCGTGCCCGGGTCCTCGCCCACCGCGCTGGCAAGGGTCGTAAGTCCCACGGCACGACCGGAGAACGTCTTGGCGAGCGTCTCCAAAATGCGAATATCCATCCAGTCCAGACCGAGCTCGTCGATCTCGAAGAACTCGAGTGCCTGACGGCAGATATCGAGCTCAATGGGACCGTTGCCGCGCACCTGCGCATAGTCGCGCACGCGCTTGAGCAGGCGGTTGGCAAGACGCGGCGTGCCGCGCGAACGCGAGCCGATCTCGAGTGCACTGGGATGGTCGATCGTCACGCCCAGGATAGTCGCCGAGCGCGTCACAATCTGCGCGAGCTCCTCGACCGTGTAGTAATCCAGGCGATACGAAATGCCAAAGCGGTCGCGCAACGGGCCGGTCAACATGCCTGAGCGGGTCGTTGCCGCTACCAGCGTAAACTTAGGAATATCCAGGCGAATCGAGCGCGCCGCCGGACCCTTGCCGATCACGATATCGAGCGCAAAGTCCTCCATCGCGGGGTACAGGACCTCCTCGACCGAACGGTTGAGGCGGTGGATCTCGTCGATAAACAGCACATCACCCGGCTGCAAGTTAGTAAGGATGGCCGCCAGGTCGCCCGTGCGCGCGATGGCGGGGCCACTCGTGGTCTTGATCTGAGCGCCCAGCTCGTTGGCGATAACGGTGGCCAGCGTGGTCTTGCCCAGGCCCGGAGGACCCGAGAAAATCACGTGGTCGAGCGTCTCGCCACGGTTCTGCGCCGCTTCGATCAACACGCGCAGGCTCTGCTTGATGTGCTCCTGGCCGCAGTAGTCGTCCAGGCGCTGGGGGCGCAAAGTGCGGTCGACATCGAGGTCCTCGGCCGTCAGCTCCGAGCCCACCATGCGCTCGCCGTGCGCCATGGATGCCGCCGGCGAGTTACCGGGCGTCGCCCACAGGTCCTGAGAGTCATCGGCTTCCCACATCACGCATCCATTCCGAGTCGCTTAAGCGCCGCGCCGAGCAGATCCTCGACACGCATATTCTGCCCATCATACCCGCTCAGGGCAACATCGGTCTCCTGCGGGCTAAAGCCCATGGAAAGGAGCGCCGCACGGGCATCATCGATGGCCGAGGGAGCAGCAGCGGGCACGGGCATCGCAACCTGGCCGGGAATCACGTCGACCGGCACAAAGCCCTTATCCTTGGCAAAGGTGCTCTTGAGTTCCAGGATCAGGCGCTGAGCTGTCTTTTTGCCCACACCGGGTACCTTGGCCATGCCCTTGTCGTCCTCGGCCATCACCAGCGAATACAGCTGCCCCACGGTATAGGTGGAAAGCACGGCAAGCGCCAGGCGCGGGCCAACGCCCGAAACGGACACGAGCCGGTCGAACATCGTGCGCTCATCCTTTGAGGAAAAACCGAAAAGTGTCATGGCGTCCTCGCGCACCTGCATGCGCGTGTAGAGGCGGACCTCGCCGCCGGGCGTCGGCAACGTGACCGCAGTGCTGCCCGAGATGCCGAGCTCAAAGCCAACGCCCGACACATCGACGACAGCCGAGCTCATCGTGGCCTCGACAAGCGTTCCGTGGAGCTGGGAGATCATCAGTATCCGGTTCCTCTCTGTTGATAGAACTCGCCACCGGTGAGGGCGCGGGTGCGGCTGAGGTTTACGTGGCAGATGGCGCAGGCCAGGGCATCGGCGGCATGGTCGGGATGCGGGTCGTGGTCGAGCTGTGTTAGAGTGCGTACCATGTAGGCGACCTGCCGCTTGTCCGCGGCGCCGGTGCCCACCACAGCCTGTTTGATCTGCATGGGCGTGTACTCGCCAATCTCGAGCGCGCACTCCGAAAGCGCCACAAGCGCAGCACCTCGGGCATGCGCCGTGGGAATGGCCGAACGAACGTTGGCGCCAAAGTAGATGCTCTCGACAGCAGCCGTGTCGGGTCGATAACGCTCGACGACATCCTTAAGGTCATGGGCGATATGCGACAGGCGCACCGCGAGCGGGCTGCCCGCTCTGGTCTCGATACAGCCATAGGCACGGCAGCGAACCTCGCCACGCCGCTCCTCGATAATCCCCCAACCCGTATGAGCCAAACCGGGGTCGATGCCCAAAATGACCAAGCCAACCTCCCCTCGCCTTTTTCCAAGCGCAAGGCAAGGCCCCGCGCACTACTCACGAACGTCTGTTCTAGAATAACACAACGCCAGCCACATAAGTCAGCCGAGATTAAATGCAGGTTGAGCATACGCAAGCGAGCGCCCGCCAGAGCGAGCAAGGTGCCTTGAAAGAGGAGGGCATTGACCTGGCGGTCATGCCCGACGATTGAAAGGCAGATTACCGCTCTGGCGGGCGCGCAGCGGCCTAGGTCTGCGAGAAAAAGGGGAACTGCCTCGGATCTACTGGCGGGTGCGGCATCGGGCCACCCTGGGGACTACCTTGCGAGCCGCCCTGACCGCCCATCATCTTATCGATGGCGTCCTGAACCTCGCCCTCGAACTTTTTCATTCCCTCGTGTAAACGACGCTGACCGTCCTCAGAGCGCAGCTCCTCCATCTGCTCGGGCGAAATGCCCAACAGGTCACCCAATATGCCCATCATCTCGCCACGCATGCGCTCGCTTGTATCCTCGTCGGCAAAGCGGTTCACCTCGGCGCGCGCCAGCGCATCGACCGTCATGCGTTCCTTGCCGCTCAGCCCCAGGTCGGACCACGCGAGCATGTACGGCCAGGCGCGCTCAACAAACGAACGGGCCGAGACGATCGGCGCCGTCGGCAGCATGCGGCGGGCGGCCTCGCCCTGACGCACGAGCATCAGCAGCAGCGAGCAAGCCTCGGGCTTGCCGGCGGCCATCGGGATGTCGTCGAAAGCTCGATTGCGGTCCACGTGCGCCTCGAGCGCGCCATCGACCTCACCCGGCTCAAGCCCGCCGAGCAGCTGTGCCGCGCGGTCGAGCATATCGACCGGACCGTCGAGCGTCGAGAGCGCCTGCGCCAGCACGCGCTCCATACAATCTTCCACCGCGTTGAGCGTCACGAGCTCTTGGGGCACCACGGCAGACGTGCGGTTGCGCACACGCGCCACAAACTCAAGCGTCGACAGGTACACATCGCCAAAGGGCGCAAAGTCGCCCTGGTAACCGCCGCAAAGCGCCGGCGCCGCCAGCGCATACTCGGTTTTGGACAGCGGGCTCAGCGCCATCGCACCCAGCTCGAGCGCCGTGTCCTCCAGCATGAGGCCCAGCGTGCGCGAGCGCAGACGC
>URRT01000009.1 GCA_900550355.1 uncultured Collinsella sp. | reverse complement strand
GGGGTCATTTTGAATGGTGGGCACGACCAGGTCGACCGCGACCTCACCCCAGTTGGGGCCAGCCATAAACGCAGCGACAATATAGGTCACGAACACGCAGCTCACCAGCAGCAGGATCTTCTCGATGCGCTGGAAACTACCCGACATGGTAAGCATCCACACCAGCAGCGCCACCAACGGCACCGAGATGCTCGCCGGCACGCCAAAGAGAGCAAGGCCGCTGGCGATGCCCGCAAACTCCGAAATGGTCACAGCCGTGTTGGCGATCAACAGCGCCGCCATAGCAAGTACACTCTTGCGCACGCCAAAGCGCTCGCGAATGAGCGATGCCAGGCCCTTGCCCGTAACGCAGCCGCAGCGCGCCGCGGTCTCCTGCGTCACGATGAGCAGCACAGTCATGACGGGAAGCATCCAGAGCATCTTGTAGCCATAGCTGGCGCCCGCGCTGGAATACGTTGCAATGCCGCCGGCGTCATTGCCCGAAAGCGCCGCCAGCAGACCGGGACCCATAGCGCCAAAGATGGCCGCGATGGTCAACTTTTGCTTGGTGCCCGACTTTTGCTTGGTATTTTGCACGCGACCACCTAACCCATGACCGACATGGTGAGCAGCACCGCAGCGGCGCAGTACGCTATGCACGAGATCATGACGGCAATAACGTTCATGGCGGTGCCCGACGTGTTGAGGTCATGCTCGTCACGCCAGAACAGCACCATCAGGTAAATCACGGCGCTCATGTTGCCAACCAGGCAAATGATGGCAGCGATATTAAAGCACCCCGTAAAGAGTTGCTCCTCAAACATGGGCGCATCGGGGAACGCGGCGGTGCGCACCAGCTGGGCGCACAGGTAGGTCACGAGTGACAGAATCAGGCCCATGCCCGTGCTCTGGAAGAAGAACCCTAGATACGGCTTGGGCTCGTCGTCGTGACCGTCATACTCCAGGAAGTAGTTCTTGACGAACGACACCATGCGCGAGGCCGCCAGCAGCACGAGCGGCATGGCGCACATGGGGAACACCACCAGATGCGCGGAGCCGAGCGCCGTCCCCAGCACGGTCGCCATGATGCACGACGCGATGCCCCATACAACAACCCAGTACTGGCGATGCACGAACCAGCTGAGCACGTTCGTCGAGTCGTCCGACGCGCTATCGCCCGAGCCGACACCGGCGATCTGCAGGTCCTCCTGGTGCTCCTCGGCGATAACGTCCATGGCGTCGTCGAAGGTTACGATACCCAGGATATGACGGTTCTCGTCGCAGACAGGGATGGCAACCAGGTCGTACTTGGTCATCTCGTCCGTCACGTCTTCCTGGTCCTCGTCGGGCGACACATAGACCAGGTCGCGATAGGCCAGCTGACCCAGCGTGGCGTCGCGGTCGGCTACGATCAGCGTGCGCAGCGAAAGCACGCCGGTCAGCATGCCGCTCGGATCCTCGGTATAGACGTAGTAGACGCTCTCGAAGTCCTCGTCGAGCTCGCGAATCGCCTCGATGGCGTCACCGACCGTCGCCGTGGCGGGCAGGGAGACAAACTCCGAGGTCATGATGCGGCCGGCGGTGTTGTCCTCATACCCCAGCAGGTTACGAATCGCCTTCTCCTCCTTGACGCCCATCAGGCGCAGGAGCTTCTCGGCCTTCTCGTAATCGAGCTCGTCGATCAGGTCGGCTGCATCGTCCGGGTCCATCATGGCCAGCATCGACGATGCGTCCGTGTCGGACAGGCCCTCGAGCATCTCGGTCATAAGCTCGTCGTCATCGAACTCCGAGATGGCCTCGGCGGCCTGGGCAGTATCGAGCTGCGCAAACACCTGCGCACGTAGGCGCGGGTCGAGCTGCTCGATAATGTCGGCGATGTCGGCAGGGTGCAGCTCGCCGAGCGTCTTGTGCGACACCGAGAGTTGAATGTTCTTGGTCGAGCGGTCGAGCAGGTCCATGTAGGACCAAGCGATGATGTCCTCACTGAGCGGCTTGCCCAGGTGCTTCATAAAGCCTTCGACGATATGCTCGAGCGCGGGGCTGATGGCGCGTAGCAGACCGCGGGCACCGACCTCGGCGCCCAGCAGGCGCAGCTGGTTTTCGCCCGACATGGAAAACTTGATGTCGTTGACGCGCACGACCTTCATGCCCTGCGTGTCGACGATCTGCTTGTTGAGCACGTCGCGCGCCAGCAGGAGCTCGGTCGGCTGCAGGTACGAAAAACGGATTTCGGTGGCCGACGTCTTAAGGTGTACGCCCGTCTCGTCGATACGGTCGACCCATTTGCGCCAGCTGATCATAAACGGCGTCTTGCCGGGTCCGCGGAACGCGAGCGACGTCACGTGCGGAAAGACTTCGCCGGTAGCAATACCAAAATCGTTGACCACGCCGAGCTTTTCGCCGTCGACGTCCAAGACCGGCAATTTGAGCATCTCACTCAGATAATTCAATGGTGCTCCCCATCATTATTCCTCCGGACGCAACCGCGCGTGCGGCGTCCGGGGGCTTCTGGATATGTATACGCATGCGCGGGCGGCACGCCGCTCGACGCTTACACCCCGTGCATGCGCAAAAAGCACCTGCATGGGGTCATCGACTGTATGGTCGAGGTTTGGATTTCACCTGTAACCTTTCTCTTGACCCTCATTAACCGCAGTAACTATAGCATCAGCATCGCCCGGCGACATCGAATTTATGCGCTGCACATTGCAGGCATACCAAACGCTGACGTATCCGTGACATAGTCATTGGTAGTCATTGGGGACGTTCTTAAACGACTACCCAATGACTACTCTGCGGTGTCGTCGTCCTCGGCAAGTTGGGGGAACACGGCGTCCTTGGGCATGGCGACCTTCGTCAACGAGGTGAGCTTTTTGCTCAGCGACGTGTCCGTCTTGACCAGGTCGCTGAGCGTCACGATCTTGTAGCCGTCGGCGACAAGGCCGTCGATAATCTGCGGCAGCGCCTCGAGTGTCTGCTCGGCGCATTCGTCTCTATCGGTGAGCAGCACGATATTGCCCGGCGTCACCGAATCGAGCACCGTCGAGACTTGCTCGTCGGCACCGTTGAGCAGCCAGTCGCCCGAGTCAATATTCCACGAGACCACGGCGGAGACCAGGTCCATCGCATCAATCCAGTTTTGCTCGTCAAAGGCAGCGTAGGGAGCACGCAGCAGCATCGTCTTCACGCCGGTCGTCGACTTAATCGCATCGGTGCCTTTCGTGATCTGTTCGCGTACCGTCTCACGGTCCTGACCCTTGAGCGAATCGTCGCTGTAGCTGTTGGATCCGATCTCGCACCCGGCATCGACAATCGCCTTGGCCGTGGCAGGCGAGGCCTCGGCCGCATCACCCGAAAGGAAGAACGTCGCGGTAACGCCCTTTTCCTTGAGCACCTGCAAGATCTGTTTGGTGGCGCCGCTCGGACCCTCGTCAAACGTCAGCGCCACGTACTTTTTGTTGCCCTTGGGCGCCACGCTGGCGCACGCAACAACGCAA
This sequence comes from uncultured Collinsella sp., assembly GCA_900550355.1. Taxonomy (GTDB): domain Bacteria; phylum Actinomycetota; class Coriobacteriia; order Coriobacteriales; family Coriobacteriaceae; genus Collinsella. The sequence continues at coordinate 18,205 of URRT01000009.1, read as the reverse complement.
TCGGTGGCGGGCACAACCTCGCCGCGGTCTTGCGTCTTGCCCGACTGCTCACCAATCCACACCTCGGAGCGGCCCTGGACACCCCACGTCTGCACATACTCGATAGCGCCCGTACCCTCGACCTTGAGCTTGGGCTCGATAACCGTAGCCTGAACCTCGTGCTTCTCGTAGGTGTTACGGCCATCCTTGACCGTCACCTTCTCGCCGCCCTCAAGTTCGCGGCTATCCCATTTACCCTGCTTCACGCGCTTGCCGTCGACCTTCACCGACAGCTTTTCGCCCCCATGGCGCTTGAGCACGCTGTCATCGACGGCCAGCAGGTCGCCTGCGTCGTAGGTGCCAGTCAACTCCTGGTCGTCGATGAGATTCTGCAGCGTAGAGCCCACACGCACCGCGGTCTTCTGGCCGTTGAGCTCCACGTCCACACTGCGGTTGACGTAGCCCACGACGGCAGCGATAAACAGCACGAGCGCACAGCCCACGGCAATGAGCGCGTATGGCAAGCGAGACGAACGACGGGGCGTACGGCTGTTGCCGATGCGAGCGCTGCGGTCGCTAAAGCCGCGGCTATGGTTGAGATACATCGCGCCGGGCTTACGGTGACGCTTGCGCTGACCGCTGGGCAGCCGCCCCAGATCGCGGCGCGCCGTCGGACGCGCACCCGAACGCCCGTTTAAGTTGGATCCGTTTTGGCGCATGTGCCCTCCCCCATAAACACAGCAAGCCGGAGCAACAGGTCTCCGGCTTGCCTCCCATCATTTGGTACGTCGCTATTTTGTAGCTTTTGACGAGCCTCCGCTCGCCTTTTGGTATTCGTCCTTAAAGGCCTTGAACATGCCGCGCGTCTTGCCGAGCTGCTTGCCCAGTGCGCGACTGCCCTTGTCCACGGCAACCGATCCCTTGTCGTCGAGCACCTTGGCGCCCTTTTTGACCTTGTCGCCCACCACGACGCTGGCCTCGGCGGCCTTGGCAGCCGCACCGCCCGAATACCCGAGCGACTTGACCTCGTCCGAAACAATCATCGCGCCGTCCGCATAGCCGCGCAGCATCGTCGGCGGCACCTGCGTGTCACCAACCAAAACACTCGAAGCAGCACCGGCGGTCACATAGAATGCCTGCACGATGCCCGAGCGTGGCTTGAACTCCACATCCGAGCAATAGCCCACGACGTCGCCCGACTCCGTGCGCACGTCCATACCGACCCAGATGATGCAATCGTCCAGGTTGATGTCGAGGCGCTTGGCGGCGGCGGCATCGTAGGTGCCCTTGACGTCGTCAACCGCGATGGCGCCCTCGTAGACACCAATGGCGTCGAGCGCTACGAATCGGTCGGGACGCTCGATCATGCCCGCGATATCGGACTGGCGGACCATAAAGCCGACCACGCGCGTACCGCCCGGGGTAAAGACCGGAAAGTGAATCTTTCCGAGCTTTTTAGGGCTGCGCGGCGTGCCGTCCTTTTTGGTGCGCTTGTCCTCGGTAGGCTTGCGATAGATCTTGGCGCCGACAAAATCCCCGGCGCGCATTATGCCTCGGTCGAGGGCTCCGCAGCCTCGGTATCAGCCTCGACGGCGTTCTCGACCACGACGTCGGCGGCGGGCGTCACGTTGCCACCCGAGATGGCATCGTTGAGCTGCTCGCGCAGCTGGTCCATGCGCTCGCGGGCCAGATCGACCTTGGCGCGCAGGTCATCGGTCTTGGCGTCGACCATCGGGCCAAAGTCATTCACCGCAGCACGGGCCTCCTCGGCGCTGTGCTCGTAGGTGTCGCGCATATTGTCCCAGGCGTCGTTGGCGATATCGGCAGCCATGGCGCGGGTCTCGGCGCCCGAGCGCGGGGCCAGAGCAACGCCGACAATAGCGCCGGCAGCGGCACCAAAAAGTGCGCCGGAGACAAAGCTGAAAGTCTTACCCATGATCATTCCTCTCCTGCGGGCACGTCGGTGCCCACCGTTTGAATGCTGTCCATTATACCCGCAGCGCATCACTTGCCGCTCCGCTCATCTGCGTACGGCAAAGGCGCAGGTACGTGATGGTGATAAACGCGTAGGCCTACTCCTGGGGCATAGCCGGCATGGCCACCGTGGCACCCGGGTCCTCGCCGGCGCCGTCCACGAGCGGCAGACCGCCCTCATGCGCAGGTCCTGCCGGAACCGTCGCCGCACCGCCAAAGACGGCAGCGGAGGCCTCGTGGTTCTCGGCAACCGCGCCCTCGGTATCAATCGCCACCTGGGGCTCGTCGTCAAAGTTGGGGACGCCCTGGAGCTCGGTGAGAACAGACTCGGCGGTCGTGTCGGCAACGGACTCGGCGTCGGCCGGCACATCGCCCTCGTCAGTGCCCTCGTCCTCGGCAGCATCTGCGCCGTTCGCAGCGGCGACAGCCTCGTGAGGATCCTTGCCCTCGGCCTCGGCACGCATGCCCAGCACCAGGTTGCGCAGGCCCGCGACCGTGCCTTCCACGTCGGGGGCAGGCTGGTCGGCGTGCAGGTACGCCCAGTCCATCATAAAGGTGGCCGAAGACAGCGCGCCGATGGCCAGCGCGTCGTCGGGGCACGAAAGCTCAACCTCAAAAACGCGCTCGTCGTGCTCGCTTACGCGCGTGCGGCCGCACGAAATGCTGCCGGCAAGCCCGGTCTCGTTCATGAGCTCAACCGTCACATGCTCAAGCAGATGGCAAAGCTCGGTCTGGCCCATGCAGTCCTGGAACTCGCGACCGGAATCACCCAGGCACAGGTGCTTGGCAATCGCCGGCACCAGGTAATACACGCGCGCCGTGGCCTCGATATCCTCCGAGGTCATGAGCGGCATGCCGGGGTTCACCAGCACATGCGCGCAGATCTTGTCCTCGCTGACGGTGACCTTAAGGATGTTGAACAGGCCTGCCATAACTCTCCCCTACTCTTCCTTGCCCTACTCGTCGCCATCGTGCGGATCCACAGAGCCCGCACCCGACGTCGCCGGCTTCTCTGCCGAAGACTCGGAATCCTTCTTATCGGTTTCGGCCGGAGCGATCACGCGAATGAGCGAGATGCGCTGGCCACGCATCGACTGCACTTTAAACTTGTACCCCGCGACCTCAAACACCTCTCCGATGTCGGGCACCGAGTCGCAAAGCTCCAAAATCCAGCCGGCGATGGTCTCATAATCATCGCTTTCCTCAAGCGGCCAACCAAGCTCAATCGCGTCATCGCACGAAAAACGCCCATCAACGAGCCACTCGCGGCGCGAAAGGCGCGTGAGATACTTGTTGTCGGGGTCGAACTCGTCCTCGATCTCGCCGACGATCTCCTCGACGATGTCCTCGATGGTGATGATGCCGGCCGTGCCGCCGTACTCGTCCACGACCACTACGATCTGGTCGTGCGAAGTCTGCATCTCGGACAGCAGCGGCAGGATGTCCTTGGTGTCGGGCACAAAGGTGGCGTCGCGCAGGTAATCGGCGATGGACTGGTCGCCCTTACCGTCGAGCGCGGGCTGAATCAGGTCCTTGATGTGCGCGATGCCCGCGACGTTGTCGGGATCCTCGTGATAGACGGGGATGCGGCTAAAGCCGGTCTGGCGCATGGTGGACAGTACGTCGGCGACCGTCTCGTCGTCCTCACACATGGTGGTGTCCACGCGCGGCACCATGACCTCGCGGGCAACGGTATCGCCCAGGTCGAAGATCTCGTGGATCATGCGCTTTTCCTCGTCGAGCAGGTCGTCCTGCTCCGAGACCATGTACTTGATCTCTTCCTCCGAGACGTTCTGGCGGTCATCGGCACTCTTGATGCGCAGGATGCGGGCCAGGCCATCGGAGCAAGCGCCGGTCAGCCACACGAGCGGACGGGCGATCTTTTGGAAAAATGACAACGGTCCCACGACCTGCTTGGACACGCCCTCGGCATTGGCCAGGCCGATGCGCTTGGGGACGAGCTCGCCGATCACGATGGACACGAAGGCGACCGCGACGGTGATGATGACCGGCGCCAGGCCGCGCGCGATGGCGGAGAGCGGCGCGATGCCAAAGCTCATGAGCCACGTGGCGAGCGGGTCGGACAGACTCGTCGAGGCGACGGCGGACGAGGCGAAGCCCACGAGCGTGATGGCGACCTGGATGGTGGCGAGCAGCTGGTCAGAGTCGGCAGCCAGCTTAATGGCACGCTCGGCGCGCTTGTCGCCTTCCTCGGCCTCGTGCTCCAGCACGGCGCGCTTGGCCGTGGTGAGCGCCATCTCGGACATAGAGAAGTAGCCGTTGATGAGGGTCAAAACGAGGGTGGTGATAAGGGAGATGGTTATGTCCATCGGGAGTTTCTCGAACCTCCAAGATTCGGGACGTCAGGTTAAAACGTTGATGGCGGATACGGCAATTGCACCGGCGCCCAAACGAGAACGCGGGCGCGCAGGCGTGGTCGCTAGATTACGAAGAGGATCACCGCCATGAACTGGAAGATGCTGCCGGCGAGCACCCACAGGTGAAACACGCTGTGCAGATAGCGCACGTTTTTGGCGATATAGAACGGCACGCCCGCGGTGTAGCACACGCCGCCGACGGCGAGCAGGGCAAGTGCCACGGGGTTGAGCAGCGCCACAAGTTCGGGCAGCTTAAAGACAACGAGCCAGCCCATCAGCAGGTAGGCCAGGCCGCTTACCCAGTGCGGTTGACGCTCGCGCAGGAAGCACTCGAGGGCGATGCCGATGATGGCGATGGCCCATACGGCAAAGAACAGCACAGCGCCGCCGTCGTTTGCGAGCGTGATGAGGCAAAACGGCGTATAGCTGCCGGCTATGAGCAGGTAGATGCAGCTGTGGTCGATGATGCGAAACACGCGCTTGGCGCGCGCGGGCTGAATCGCGTGGTAGAGCGTGGAGGCTAGGTATTCGAGGATAATGCTGACGCCATAGACAATCGCCGCGGCCATGTGGGCCGGGCCTCCGCCGCGCAGGGCGGCGAATACGATCAGGAGCACCAGGCCCGCGATACCCAGCAGGCAGCCGACACCATGGGTGACGGAGTTCATGATCTCCTCACCCACCGTGTAGTGTGGAACGGCCGCGGTCTTGGGTCGCGGCTTAGAACTGTCGCTCGAATCGGACATGCCGGTTACATCCTCCAACGTAAAGAGTTCTCAACACTATATCAAAGCGTCTAGGTACGTGCGAAATTTGCACCATACGTGACCCTTTGTTTACCCATTCTTTGTCTGTTGACGCATCAACGGCGAACGTCCATAATGCGCTTGCATTAAATGTTGATGTATTAACATCTTATAGGAAAGCTTCTCATGTCTCAAAACGCACGTTCCCATCGAAAGCTCAAGATAGCCGGCGTCGTTGCGCTGGTGCTCGTTGTCGCGCTGCTGGGGTTTGCCGGCAACTTCTTGTTCGACTTTGCCCTGAATCCCCAAGCGCCCTACACCATGAAGATGATGCAGGACAGCAAGGACGCCGAAAAGGGCGAGCAGATGGATGCCGAGGAGGGCGAGGCGCGGGCGTGGTTTAAAGAGAACTGCGAGAGCAGCAGCCTCACCGCGGACGACGGGACTGAGCTTGCCGCCTGGTATTTTGCTGCGTCGGAGAGCACACACGACTACGCTGTCTGCCTACACGGATACACCAACGAGCCCATCGGTATGGCCCGATACGTCAAGCGATTCCACGACCGCGGCATGAACGTGCTCGCACCCGCCGCCCGCGCCCACGAGCGCTCCGGCGGCGACTATATCGGCATGGGCTGGCCCGAGCGCCTCGACATCGTCGCGTGGATCGAGCGAATCGTTCAGGCTGACCCCGAGGCGCGCATCCTGGTCTTTGGCGAGTCGATGGGTGCGGCAACCGCCATGAACGTCGCGGGGGAACCTCTGCCCGCAAACGTGAAATGCATTATCGAGGACTGCGGCTATACGAGTGTTTGGGATGAGTTTTCCCTGCAGCTCAAGGACGTGTTCGGCCTGCCCAGCTTTCCCTTGCTCGATGTAGCAAACTTGGTGTGCAACGTGCGCGCGGGCTACGACTTTCATAAGGCGAGCAGCGTGGAGCAGCTCAAACACGCGACGGTTCCCATGCTGTTTATCCACGGCGACCAGGACACCTTTGTGCCGTACGACATGCTCGACCAAAACTACGACGCGTGCGCCAGCAAGGTCAAGCAAAAGCTCACCATCCATGGCGCCACCCATGCCAAGAGTGCGCAGGTCGACCCCGAACTCTACTGGAACACGGTCGACAACTTCCTCGACAAGAATTTTTAGGCAAATAGTACGGTTTACTGATTTATCTAACCCCCTAACACTTCCGAAAAACCGCCCGTGGGCGCTGTGCTCACGGGCGGTTTTTGCTAACGTTGCGCTATAAAAGCGCTTGATGTGTCCAATAGACAGGTGCTACTTGACCTCAATGAGCTCGTACTCGCTCGTGCCCAAGCCGATCTTCTCGGCGTGCGCGATGCACACGCGCCAGTCGGTGTCGGGATGCGTGATGCAGAAGGGGTCCTTGGCCTGCTCGCCCTCCAGATGCTCGTGGTTGTGCTCCATCTTGGCCGCGCTATCGGTGAGCTCGGTGTTGGGCAGCGGCTCGGATGCCATGACGGCATCGGCGCAGGCCTGGTCGATGGCGACCGGGTCGAAGCTCGCGAACATGCCGATGTCGTTGACGATAGGCGTATCGTTTTCGGGATGGCAGTCGCAGTTGGGACTGATGTCCATGGCAAGCGAGATGTGGAAGCTCGGGCGGCCGTCGACAACGGCCTTTGTATACTCGGCGATCTTGCAGTTGAGCACGTCGGCCGCGGCGTCATAGCCGGGCTTGATGCAGTCCTGGTTGCATGCCGCAATGCAGCGTCCGCAGCCCACGCAGCGATCGTGGTCGATGGCAGCCACGTGCACCGTGCGAGTATCGCCGCTGGCAAGCTCGCGCTCGCGGGTGCCGTCGAACGAGATAGCGTTGTGCGCGCAGATCTTTTCGCAGGCACGGCAGCCAACGCAGTGCTCGGTCGCGACGTTCGGCTTGCCGGCGGCATGCTGCTCCATCTTACCGGCACGGCTACCGCCTCCCATGCCCAGGTTCTTCATGGCGCCGCCAAAACCGGCCTGCTCATGGCCCTTAAAGTGGGTGAGGCTGATCACGATATCGGCATCCATGAGTGCCTGACCAATCTTGGCCTCGTGCACGTACTCGCCGCCCTCGACCGGGACGAGCGCCTCGTCGGTGCCCTTGAGGCCGTCGGCAATGATGATCTGGCAACCCGTAGCATACGGGGTAAAGCCGTTCTGGTAGGCGGTATCGATGTGCTCGAGCGCGTTTTTGCGGCTAACGACATAGAGCGTGTTGCAGTCGGTGAGGAAGGGCTTGCCGCCCAGCTCCTTCACGACATCCGCGACGGCGCGGGCGTAGTTGGGGCGCAAAAAGCTCAGGTTGCCCAGCTCGCCAAAGTGAATCTTAATGGCGACGAACTTGTTCTCGAAGTCGATCTGTTCGATACCGGCGTGACGGATGAGGCGCTTGAGCTTGTCGAGCTGGCTCTCGCGAGCATGCGTGCGCAGGTTGGTGAAGTACACCTTAGCGGGTGCTGCGGGTGCAGTTGCGGTCATAGATATATCCCCTCTGTCTATATGGCGTTACAGACATAAGGGATGGTACCCATTGAAGTAGGGTCGAAGTCAAGCGCGAAACCTAGTCGTTGGGGACACTCTTTCGCCACCCGGCACTTGGGGACAGTCCTTGCCAGCCCGACCGGCGAACCGGCGAATCGGCAAAGACTGTCCCCGATGACTAGTCATTTAAGTCTGTCCCCAATGACCACTCTTGCTGGGCGCCTGTTGCTGGGTCGCCATCGCCTGCGTGAGCCTGGGCATGCAGCACGTCATCGGCGTCTGACAGGAAAGGCGTCGCGTGGGACAAAATCCCCCGTCCCAAAATGCGTGTGATGTATGGTCGGCCTAGGAGGGCTTGCGCGCAACCAGGTGGGCACGGAAGCCTTTCTGCGCCTCGAGCTTGAGCAGGAGGAATCCGGCCCTCTCGGCGAGCGCGCGAAGCTCGGACACCTTGCAGATCCGGACATCACCGTGACCCGCGAGGCGCGCCAACGGCAGCTCAAAGGTGTTCATGAGCCATACCACGAAGTCGCTCGACGTGTAGTCGCGGAGAATCAGGCGCCCGCCGGGGCGCAGGACTCGGGCCGCCTCGGCGAAGAACCTCTCGGGGTGCGGATAGTGATGGAAGCTGTTGGAGCAGAGCACGGCGTCGAAGCTTTGCGGCTCGAAGGGCAGGGCTTCGGCGTCCCCGACGACGAAGCGGACGTTCCCGAGCTGCTTGGCGCATGCCGCCTCGATCATTTTGGGCGTGAGATCGAGCCCCGTCAGGTGCTTGCCCGGGTATTCCCCGTGCAGCAGCTCCAGGACTGCTCCGGTTCCGCACCCCACGTCGAGCACGTCCTCGAACGGCTCGAGCGCGAGCTCCTCGAGCATTTGCGGATAGTCGTCCTTGCACATCTCGTAAATGCCGGCATGGCCGGATTCGTAGACCTTTGCCGCCTCGGTGAACTCCTTGATGGAGAGCTGCTTGAGCTCCTCTGCCGATCTTGCCATGGGTCTCCTTCTGTTCGGGGAAGTCTGACGTTGCGCGCGTTTGCCCACGTCGGGCCTGCGGGCAAATAACGCGGGGGCACCCTTCCTTCGGTTCGTGCCCCCGCGTGCGGGCGGTTCTCTATTCCTGGACCTTCAGCGCCTCGGCCAGGCTCACGCGCTTGATGGAGCGTGTGTGCAGCAGCGCCACGACCAGGTAGGTCACAAAGCCAATGCCCACGCACGCCGCCATGGACCAAGCGGGCACGTAGATCTCGATATTGCCGTTGTAGGCGAGCAGCATCGAGCGGAAGATGGCCGTGAGCGAGCCAATAATGACCGGCAGGCTCAGCACGAGCGACGCCACCACGCACAGCGTGATCGAGCGGATGTACAGATGCGAGATCTCGCTATCGCGATAGCCAAAGACCTTCATGTAGCTAATCGACCGGGCGCTATGGTCGATAACAGCCTTGGTCAGCAGGTACATAAACAGCAGGAAGATAAACACCGCGAGGCCAACCATCATGCCGATCATTTTGCTCATCATGCCGATGAACTGGTCGCCCACGGCGCGCATGTCGTCGGGCGTGGTGTCGCCGGCAAAGTAGCGCGCGTCGAGGTCGAGCTTCTCGTTGCTCACATAGCCGTTAAAATAGGCGGCGTCGTTGCCGAACAGCTCGTTAAAGTCGTCGACACTCATATAGATATTCATGTCCGACTTGGAGCCCCAGGCACAGTCCTTGCCCGCGTACTCAAGAGAATAATGCTCGCCCTCGTACCTGTCGACGAGCGTGACCTTCTGGCCCTCGCTCCAGCCAAACTTATCGAGCAGGCCGCCGCCAAAGACGACGCGTCCGTCGCCGACGTTGAGGTCTTTCCAATAGCGCGAATCGGGCGAGATACCGTAGACAGAAATCGTCTCCTCGCCATTACCATCGCCGCGGTCGTATTGCAGCTGGTAGACGGCGTATTTCTCGGCCTGCGCGATTGTGCCTGCACCGTTGTCGATCGTGTTGACCGGGTGAATGTCGTCGTTGTCGGTGTCGATCTTAGAGGCCTTGTCGATCAGGTCGATAGCCTCGTCGCGGTCGCAGCCGAGGGCATCGGCAAGGTCATCGAGGCGCGCATAAAGCGCATCCTTCTTGTCCTGGACCTTGGCGAGCGCGTCCTGCGCCGCGGCCAGGCTCTCGGCAGACGGAGCGCTGGTCGCGGCATCGGCTGCCGCCTGCGCTGCATCGGCCGCGTCGTCAAGCTCGTCATCGGCATCCTGAGCGGCGGAAAGCAGCGCGCCGTCAACCGACTGCAAGCGCTCGAGTGCCGACCACTGCTCGCGCTCCTCGGCAGTGCCCTCGAGCTCCAGCGGCGCCTTGAGCGTGTACTGGTGCTCGGCGACCAGACTCGTCTCGAGATTGTCCGCATAGTGCGTCATCGTGGGCAGAATCGCCAGGCCAAAGAGCAGCAGCAGCGAGGCAAACGCAATGCCCACGAAGAGCGTGGCGAAGTTGCCCAGGTTGCGCAGGAAGATACGCAGGCGGAAGCGGGAAACAAAACCCATGCGCTCCGGCAGCTGCAAGCCGCGCTTGGTGCCCGATTTGCCGCTCGCCTCGTGACGAAGGAACTGCAACGGCGTCTTGCCCATTTTGCGAAGCAGGCCCACCAGCGTGATGAGGATGAGCGCGGCGGCGGGAACCACGGCGCACTTCACAAAGATCTCCCAGCTCCAGTACACCTGGAAGGGCGGCAGGCTGTACGAACCGTAATAGAGGCTGCGCATGGGCTCGGTAAAGAACACAACGCCGAGCGCAGTGCCCAAAAGCGCCGCGACCACGCCCACGATAGCGGGAAGCGCAAGGTAGTGCAGCACGATCTCGCGTCGACGATAGCCGCTGGCGAGCAACGTGCCGATGATGGCGCTCTCTTCCTCGATGGTGGCGTCGGTAAGGACCACAAAGACAAACGCCATGATCACGATGATGATGTCGAGCAGCGTCATCCACATCATGGAGTCGCCGTCTACGTCGTCGCGCGCGTAGCCAATGCCCTGGTTGGAATCGGCGTCGATGAGGTCATCCACGCGCGCATCGGCATCGGTCAGTGCCTCGACCATATCCTGCTCCGCATCGATGCGATCCGCGGTGGGGAGGTCGCGATCGGTAAAGGTGAAGGAGTAGGTGTAGGCGGGTGCGCCGCCGGCATCTTCGAGCGCGGCAAAGCCGCTATCGGTGACCTCGGCCACGCCGTACGTGATGGTGTTCACCGTAAAGTCCGAATTGTTGAGGAACAGCGCCTGACTATCGGGCTGGGTCATGATGCCGCAGATGGTATAGGTGCGGCCCTCGAGCTCGACTTTATCGCCCACGGACAGGTCGTTATTGGTGGCAAAGACACGGTCGATGGCCACCTCGTCATCCGCCTTAGGCCGCCTACCTTCGCAGTAGGACGCGATATCGACCTTGGTGCGATGCGCATAGGTGCGCAGCGTGCGCTTGGTGCCGTCGTCGCCGGCGGTCTTTTTGACCATGGCGTCGATGGAGAAATTCTTGTAGAGCGCGACGCCGCCGACGTCGCCGGCTGCATCCTCGGCGGCCTTGAGCTGGTCTTTGGTGGCCTCGAAGGAAGTGGTCACGCGGCCGTCCTCGATCGTGTACGCATCGCGCATGTCGTCGATAAGGCAGCCGATGGAGTGGGCTGCGAGCAAAAAGCCCGAGGTGAGAGCGATGCTTCCGCACATAAGCAAAAAGATGCCCAGGTACTTGCCGATATTGCGGCGCAACTCGCGTGGGAGACGTTTTGCGAGAGGCGTCATGGCGCCGTCTACCAATCGAGCTCGGCCGCGACGGGCGACTCGTTGAGCTCATCCTCGACGATGCGCCCGTCGCGCAGGCGCAGCACGCGATTGGCCATGCGCGCGATGGCGGCATTGTGGGTGACAATGATGATGGTGCAGCCGTACTCGCGATTGACATCCTCCATGAGCTGCAAGATTTCCTTGGACGTCTTATAGTCGAGCGCGCCCGTGGGCTCGTCGCACAGCAGCAGGCCCGGGTTTTTGACGAGTGCGCGGCCGATGGCACAGCGCTGCTGCTGGCCGCCCGAGACCTGGCGCGGGAACTTGTTGCGGTGCTCGTAAAGGCCCAGCGAACGCAGGAGATCGTCGACATTGAGCGGGTTTTTGGACAGGTGCGCCGTGACCTCGATGTTTTCCTTGATGGTGAGATCGGGCACCAGGTTGTAGAACTGGAAGACAAAGCCCAGCTCACGGCGGCGATACTCGCCCAGGTCGGTAGGTTTGAGCACCGTGAGGTCGCAGCCGTCCACCAAAATAGAGCCAGCGTCGGCATCCTCCAGGCCGCCGATCAGGTTAAGAAACGTCGACTTGCCCGAGCCCGAGGGCCCCAGCATGACGCAGATCTCGCCTCGGTTGATGGACGTGTCGATGCCATCGAGTACCGTCAGGCGCGCATCACCGTCGCCGTAGTGCTTTTTGAGATCCTTAACCTGGACGTAGGCTTCCTGCGTTGCCATGGTATCCCCCATTGTTAGCCTAATACTACTTTATGAACGTAATAGTAAACCTTGGCGAACTATTTTGGGGCGAGGCCTAGGATTTATTTCAGACTAGGCGCGGGATTTGGCGCGTGAGAGGGCCAGGCCTACGGCGGCAATGGCGGCGGCGAAGAGCACGGTGACGCCCAGGTCGCAGGCGATGTCACCCAACACGGTGGACGTCAGATCCGAAGCGAGCGCCTTGCCAATCGCGTCGTTCACCCAATACGTCGGCACAAAGTGCGCCACCGTCTGCACGGCCGAGCCCATCAGCGACAGCGGCATCCAAGCGCCGCCCAAAAACGTCATGAGCATGCCGAGCAGGTTGCCCACACCGTTAAGCAGCTCCTCGCGCGCACCCAGGCTCGACAGCGCAAAGCCAACGGCCAGAGGCGTGCACGCCAGGGCAAACGTCGCCGACAGCGCCAGGCACACACGACCCACGCCGACCTCGGCAACCGCGCCGGCAAAGCCCACGACGCCCATCATGCTCGACACAAACCAGATGCAGACGGTGAGCACGGCGGCGGCCGCAAAAACGGCAAGCGAGCGCTGGCGCTCGGAGACCGGGCCGGCCTCCATGCGGCGCACACGCTCGGGCTCGTTCATGCCCGAGAACACCAGTCCCACCGACACGATGACCGACGAGATGATCGCGTACGCGCCAAAGTTGAAGTACGACTCGAGCGTGGCGGCGGCAGTCGAGTCGACCTTGACCTGCTCGATCTCGACCTCGGCACGCTCGGTGGCCGCGTGTTCGGCAGCCTTGGCAACGTCGCCGTTAGAAGCAGCGGGCTCAAGCGCCGCCGCAGCGCCCGCGAGCGAGATCCAGCGCGAAGCCTCGGCAGACGAAAGCGCCGCCGCCATGGTGCCGGCACCGTAGGTCACATCGAGCTTGGGCAGGGACTCCCCCGCGCGGGCAGCCGCGACCAGGTCGTCCTCGAACCCCTCCGGGATAAAGAACACGCAGTCGGCGCTGCCCTTGGCGCTGTTGCTCTTGGAGAGCGCGTCCGCAAGGTCGTACGTGTCATCGCCGACGCCCGTGACCAGGTCAAACCGCGAACCTAGGTGCTTGGTGAGTGCAAGTGAAAGATCACTGCCATCGCGGTCGACCACGATCACGTTGGCGTCGTAGGGCTTGTACTCGGTGAGCTGCGACGAGTTCCAGCTCACGGATGCCGCGATGAATACGCCCATCAGCGAAATGAACACCGTATAGATGAGCAGGTAGAACGGGTGCGCCAGCGCCATGCGAAGCGCGGTCTTAAAGGTGCTCATAGCGGCTCCTTCCAAAAATCAGCGTGGCGGCGGCAACAAACACCAGCGTCATGAGGACCAGCGCGCCCGCGCGAACGGCAAAAGGCCCCAAGTCTTCAAAGAAATACAGGCGGTTGAACATGTCGCAGATAAGCTTGACGGGGTTGAGCCAGCACTCAGCCGGGCAGGCGCGGGCGACGTCGTCGGCAAGCGCCATCGCTGGCTCGCCGTAGAGGCCGGCGAACAGGGCGCACGTAGTGGCAAAGCCCGTGAGGATGCCAGACTTGGACGCCTTGCCGCCCTTAACGGGAAGCGTGCCCACAAAGAGTCCCAAGCCCGTGGCGGCAAGCGCGGAAGCGGCGCCGCCCACCAAACACAGCCCCTCGCGCCCGCCAAAGTCGACGCCCACGACCAGACGCACGTAGCCGATCGCGATCGCCATCGAGGCAAAGGAGACCAGCCACGAGCCCACAAAGATACCGGCCAGCGACGCCGTTTTGGAAAGACCGCCCACGCAGCGACGCGCGCCAAGACCCGACAGATTGGGCTGCAGGTCGATGACGCTCAAGGCGGCAAACTCGGCAGACATCATCGCGACCAGGCCAAAGAGCGCGTAATAGTAGATGACCGTGCCGTCGGGTGTGGTGCGTGTCAGGCTTACGCGGCGGGTGCCGCCCTCGAGCGACAGGGCGCGCGCAACCGCCTCGGGGTCGGCGAGCGCCGCCGGGTTGTCCTGGGCAATCTGGGACATGAGCTCGGCATTTTGTGTATACGAGCTTGCCACCGTCTCCAGGATGCTGCGATCGGTGAGCACCGATGATGCGCGCGAGCTGTCGTAGCTCGATAGCAGTGTGAGCTTGGGCGTGCCCGCAGCGTCGACCGTATAGATACCCGCGACCTCACCGGCCTTGAGCGCACGGTTCGCATCGGCTGCGTCGTCGAGCTCGTGGATCTCGAGCAGCTGGTCGTCGCCTTCCTTGGCAAGCGACGTCGCCACATCCTTAAAGGTCGAAGCGTCCCAGACCTTGTCCGCCACGACGGCAACCGGCACCGGGTCGACCGTGCCGTCGGAGCTCAGGTTCGCAAACATAAACATGAACATCGTGGAAAGCGCGATGGGAAAGAGGGCGCCCCAGACCCACGTGCTCGGCCGGCGCAGCAGCGTTTTGACCGTGATGATAATGGTGTTGAACATGGCTGCCCCCTAGTCGCGCAGCTCGCGGCCGGTGATCTCGAGGAACACGTCGTTGAGGGTCGGCGGCTCGCTCCACACGCGGCCGAGCGCCACATCGGCGGCGCGCAGCGTGTCGAGGATGTCGACCAAATTGTGCGGGCTCGCTTCGCAGGTGCAGACGAGCTCGCCGCCGGACAACTCAACCGAAAGCACGTGCTCGAGGGCGCGCAGCCGCTCGACCGTGGCGGTCTCTACGGCGCTGACCTCGACAGTCACGCGCTCGCCCATTTGAATCATGCGTTTGAGCTCGTCATTGGTGCCCTGCGCCAGCACACGTCCGCCGTCCATGATCATGATGCGGCTGCAAATCTGCTCGACTTCCTCCATGTAATGGCTGGTATACACCACCGTGGCGCCCTCGTCGCGCAGGCGGCAGATGCCCTCCAGGATGGCGTTGCGGCTCTGCGGGTCGACCGCCACCGTGGGCTCGTCAAAGAAGATGAGCTCGGGCTTGTGCGCGATACCGCAGGCGATGTTGAGGCGACGCGCCAGGCCGCCCGAGAGCTTGCCGGGGCGAAACTTGGTAAAGTCGCCCAGCCCGACAAAGTCGATCGCCTCGTCCACCAGCGCGCGGCGGCGCTTGCGGTCGTTGACGTAAAGGCTGCAGAAATAGTCGATGTTCTCGCGCACCGTAAGCTCGTCAAACACCGCCACCTGCTGCGGCACCACACCGATGCGGCGCTTGAGGTCGTAGCGGGCGGGCGTCATGGGCTCGCCGAACAGCTCGATGGTGCCTTTGTCGTAGGCGAGCAGCTGCAGAATGCAGTTGATGGACGTGGTCTTGCCCGAACCGTTGGGTCCGAGCAGGCCAAAGATCTCGCCGGGGGCGATACTCAGGTTAAAGTGGTCGAGCGCAATAAGATCGTCATAGCGCTTGACGAGGTTTTCGACGCGGACGATGTCTGTCATGAGGCGGCCCTTCTGTTGCTTGCGGCCCGGTACGATTGCATCATCGCAGGAGCGGACGGCGCGCACCAGTGAGCTTTGTCACGAGTGCGGGAGCTCGGTCGCGTGGCCCGCTGACGCGACCGCCCCGCCGCGTGGGAGGAATGTCACGGTTGCTCCGGGTGGCACCTCCCCCGTGCGCGGCATCGCGTACAATACCCGTATGAACAGGCTATTCGACAAATCGATCGTGCTGGCGTGCTGCATCGCAGCCGCCACGGGTCTCGCTGTGGACGCTCGCCTGGTCGCGGCGTTTTGTCTTGGCATTATCGCCACCTCGCTGGCCGAGGTCGCACAGGGGGAACGCACGCGCCGTGCGAGCGAGGCCGCGGGTTACGCCTACATCATCGCGGCTGTCTTCGCGCCGCCGTTTGTGCCGTTTGCGCCTCTCGCCCTCTATGACATCGCACGACGCGTGCGCCGCGAGCACATCTGGGTCGCGCTGGGCATTGGCTCCGTCTTTGCTTTTGCGCTCGTCGCGAACCTTCGCACCGACGCGCTCACCGCCCGAACGCTCCTGCTGACCGCCATCCTTTCGGTTGCCGCCACCTTGCTATCGCTACGTACTGCCCAGTTGGAGCGTGAGCAGCAGCGCATGCGCCGCACCCGCGACGAGTTGCAAGAACGAGCCCTCGCGCTCGAGGCGCGCAACCGCGATCTTGCCGGCCGCCAGGACTACGAAGTCGAGCTCGCGACGCTCGCCGAACGCGCCCGCATCGCGCGCGAGATCCACGATAACGTGGGCCACCAGCTTACGCGCGCCTCGCTGCAGGCCGAAGCCCTGCGCGTGGTCCATGCCGACGAGCCCGGCGTCGCCGCCGATTTCGCCGACGTTAAACGCACGGTTGACGAGGCGCTCCAGCTTGTGCGCACCAGCGTCCACGCGCTCAACGACAACGCTGTCGACCTTTCCGTGCAGCTCGAACGCATCGTTGAAGGCGCGCGATCGGACGGCGGCCCGCAGATTGAGCTTGAAGTTTTAGCCGAGCATGCGCCCGCAAATGTCGCCAACTGCTTTGCAGCGGTCCTGCGCGAGGCGCTTTCCAACGCCATGCGCCACGCCCATGCCAAAACCATTACCGTGCGGTGCATGGAGCATCCGTCGTTTTACCAGCTCGTCGTTACCGACAATGGAACGGGCGGGGTTCGGACAGGCGCCCGCAGCGCCACAGGGGGCATGGGGCTCACCTCCATGCGCGAGCGTGTCGAGGCGCTTGGCGGCACTTTCACTGCCGGCTCGCGAGTCGGCGCCTCCGGATGGCGCGTGTTTGCCACCATTCCCAAGCAGCAAGGAGATGAGGGCCGATGAGGCTCATAGTCGTCGACGACGACCGTCTGGTGGTCGATTCACTCAAGATTATCCTGGGCGCTCAGCCGCAGATAGAGGTGGTGGGCACCGGTGCCGACGGCGACGACGCGGTGGCGCTCTACGCCGAGCACGCACCCGATATCGCGCTGCTCGACATTCAGATGCCGGGACGCGACGGCCTTTCGGCGGCACGCGAGATCCTCGAGCGCGACCCCGCGGCACGCGTGGTGTTTCTGACGACATTCTCAGATGACGAGTACATTGTGTCGGCGCTCAAGCTAGGCGCCCGTGGCTATCTGATCAAGACTGATGTCGCCGCCATTCCTCCAGCGTTGGAGCAGGTCATGGACGGCAAACGCGTGCTCGAGGGCAAGGCGATCGAGGATATCAACTTTGATGGGGCGGGCGTCGAGGCCGGCGCGACCCGCCGGCCCGCGGCCTTTGTCAGCCTGACTGACCGCGAGTTCGAAGTCGCCGAGCTCATCGCCCGCGGCCTCGACAACAAGGAGATTGCCGCCACCGCCTACATGGGCGAAGGCACCGTGCGCAACCACATCAGCTCGATCCTTGCCAAAATGGGCCTACGCAACCGCACCCAAATCGCCATCGCCTATCTGCGAGGCTAGCCGCTGGCTGCCGCCAATTTGATGCCATTTCAAAACTATGCCGGTTTACTACGATGAACCGCATATCTCCGACCACGGCAAATTGCGCACTTACAAAACCGCAGGTAGAACACTTGCGAAATTTGCAAAAATGCGGGTGTGGTCAGGAATCTCGGATTCATCGTAGTAAACCGACATAGTTTTGTTCGGGCGGCCCTGCACGAGTGCCCCTGCAAGCCTCGCGGGACCAAAATGATCCGTCTTCCTCCGTCCCCAAGGGATCAGCCGGAACCGCGCGCCACGAAATCGGCCCATCTACTACGTTTGACTCGATACCCCTGACCATACCTTCGTTTTGAACAAAACCGCAGGCATTCTACCTGCGGTTTTGTTTTCGCGCTTTTTGGCATGGTTGGGGGTAAGGGGCTAAACGTAGTAGATGGGCCAGCTTCGTGGCAGGCCCTTCTCGCCTACGCACAAAAGCGCCGCCGCGAGGCTGGGGGATTGCCCCGGGGGGGGGCTGGGGGTAGGAGTAGGTCGGAATTTAGCCCTGCCGGCCGCCCGGGGCCTTTTGGCCCCGGGCGCTGTCGACGTGCCTAGCGCTTACGGATACCCCAGACCAGGGCTCCGACGCCGGCCATGGCGATGACAAATGCCATAAGCAGAGCGGCAGCCTGCTGGTCGCCTGTGGTGGGCAGGAAACCCTTGACCGTCTTGACGATGTTCGTCACGGTCTTGGGCGTGCCGGGATCGGGTGTCGGCACGGG
>URRT01000008.1 GCA_900550355.1 uncultured Collinsella sp. | reverse complement strand
ACGGCACGGGCCTCTCCCTGAACCCCAAGGCGCCGCACGCGCCCAAAGCCGCGATGGCGATCGAACTGTGGGCAGAGAAGCGCGCGCAGCTCGAAAACGGCAAGATCGACGCCGACGAATACGAGGACTGGAAAGCCTCGCTGTAGCGGCTCTCCGCATTTCGCGATCAACGCAACCGAATCAGGACGGTGGACCAGGCGGCGAGCGCCGCTCGGGCCTGCGTAAGCTGAGTTTTTACTCCCCATTGCATGCCAAGGCATTTCCGGCGCACCTGGGGAGTAAATGACGCGGTGGCTTACACGGCGGCACGCGGCAGTACGCCGCGGCATTTCCCCTGGTTACTCCCGTTTTCATTGAGGCGGCGAGATTCTTTACTCCCCATTAACCACCTGGGAAAACGCTGTGAGAAGACCGCCGAAAAGCCTATTGAGTTCGATTTGAGTTTCACAGGCCCCGAAACGGCCCCGTTTGGCTCTCGGAGACAAAAATCGCGCGTCTACTCACTTGGGATGAATCCTTACTCCCGTTCCTCCGAATGCCGCACCGTGCCTTGCCGTCTTGAAACACGGGGGAGTAAATTGCGAAATCGCAGGTGAAAGGGAGTAAAACGACAAAGAAAAAGCCTCCGTCCCAACGCGGGAACGGAGGCTCGGTTATCGTATTTACTCACCAACATCGCTGGCGGCTTTGCCATGACTCTCGTACGAAACGAAACTCAGCGGCACTGTGCGGCACTCAAAAATGCAGGTCAGAACCCTATCAGCCTACTCCCACTCGATCGTCGCCGGCGGCTTGGACGTGATGTCGTAGCACACGCGGTTGGCGCCAGGAACCTCAGCAACGATGCGGCCGGAGATGCGGGCCAGCACGTCGTAGGGCAGCTTGGCCCAGTCGGCGGTCATGGCATCGCTGGACTCGACGGCACGCAGGATGATCGGGCGCTGATAGGTGCGCTCGTCGCCCATAACGCCGACGGACTTGATGTCGGGCAGGACCGCGAAATACTGCCAGCAGCTGTGCTCGGAGTTGCGCTCGCCGGTCTGCTCGAACAGACGCTGGTTGTAGGCGTCGAGCTCCTCGCGCACGATGGCGTCGGCGTTCTTGAGGATCTCGAGCTTCTCCTTGTCGACCGCACCGATGACGCGGATGGCCAGACCCGGGCCCGGGAAAGGCTGACGGAACACGATGTGAGCCGGCAGGCCCAGTGCCAGGCCAAGCGCGCGGACCTCGTCCTTAAAGAAGTGGTCGAGCGGCTCGATAAGGTCGAAGTGCACGCCCTCGGGGAACGGGATCAGGTTGTGATGGCTCTTGATGGTGGCCGTCTTGCCGCCCGTCTTGCGAGCGCCGGACTCGATGATGTCGGGGTAGATGGTGCCCTGGGCCAGGTACTTGACCGGCTTGCCATCGGTCTCGAGCTGCTGCGCCACGGCGAAGAACTCTTTCCAGAACTGCGTACCGATGATGCGGCGCTTCTCCTCGGGCTCGGTCACGCCGGCCAAAAGCTCGGCATAACGGTCCTCGGCGTGGACGTGGATAAAGTCGACGTCAAACTGCTTGGTGAAGACCTCCTCCACCTGCTCGGGCTCGCCCTTGCGCAGCAGGCCGTGGTTGATGAACACGCAGGTCATCTGCTTGCCCACGGCACGGGCACCCAGCGCAGCCACGACGGAGGAGTCGACGCCGCCGGACAGGGCCAGAATTACGCGGTCGTCGCCGACCTTCTCGCGGAACTCGGCCGTCATGGTCTCGACCAGGTTGTCCATGCTCCAGTTGGGCTCCAGGCCGCAGATCTCAAACAGGAAATTGCTCAGCAGCTGCTGACCGTACTCGGAGTGCTTGACCTCGGGGTGGAACTGCGTGGTGAAAATCTTGCGCTCGACGCACTCCATGGCGGCAACCGGGCACACGTCGGTGCTGGCGGTAACGGTAAAGCCCTCGGGCACCTCGGAAACGGCGTCGCGGTGGCTCATCCACACGGTCTGCTCCATAGGCGTGGAGTTAAAGAGCTTGGCGCCGGCCGTGCGCGTGATGGTAGCGCGGCCGTACTCGCCCACCTCGGAGTGGCCGACCTTGCCGCCGAGCGTCACGGCCGTGATCTGATGGCCGTAGCAGAAGCCCAGGACGGGAAGGCCCAGGTCAAAGATGGCGGGGTCGATGGACGGAGCGTCCTCGGCGTACACGGAAGCCGGACCGCCGGAAAGGATGAGCGCAGAGGCGTTCATCTCGCGAATCTCATCGGCCGAGATGTCGCAGGGGACAATCTCGGAATACACGTTGAGGTCGCGGACGCGACGGGCAATGAGCTGACCGTACTGCGCACCAAAGTCGAGTACGAGGACCTTTGCGGAAGCCTTTTGATCCATGGTTTCCCCCTCTTGTTGGCGGGGAGCCGGTGCCCACCCGCGTGAATGAACGAAAATAACCTCCATAGTGTACACGTTATATGGGGTTTCTCGTCCCTCGCAGCCATCAGCGCACGGCAAACGCACGACCCGGGCCCCTATTTGCCAGCAATTGAAGTGTTACCAAACGTTACAGATGATGTAATACGTTTGAACATTGGACGCCCTGTGCCACAATACTGCCGAACGACTCCGCCTCTGCGGCGGCAAATACGATAGGAATACCAGCATGAAGCGCATCCTTCTCATCGCCACGGGCGGCACCATCGCATCGACCGAGGACGGCAACGGCCTCTCCCCCGCCCTGACCGGTGAGGAGCTCGCCCAGAGCGTCCCCGAGATCTCGGGCCTCTGCGAGCTCGACGTCGTGCAGCCCATGAACATCGACAGCACCAATATGCGCCCCAGTGACTGGATGCGTATCCGCGACGTCATCGTCAAGGGCTATGCCGACCACGACGGCTTCGTGATTCTGCACGGCACCGACACCATGAGCTACACCGCGGCGGCGCTTTCCTATCTGATTCAGGACAGCCCCAAGCCTATCGTGCTCACCGGCTCGCAAAAGCCCATGGGCAATCCCTTTACCGACGCCAAGCTCAACCTGTACCAGAGCCTGCTCTATGCGCTCGACGAGCATTCGCACGATGTGTCGATTGTGTTTGGTGGCGTCGCCATTGCCGGCACGCGCGCCCGCAAGCAACGCACCATGAGCTTTAACGCGTTCATTAGCGTCAATTATCCGCCCATCGCCTATATCCGCAACGACCGCATCGTGCGCAACGGACTCCACGGCACGCATCAGGGCGAAAACCCGGTGCGTTTCTACGACAGCATCGACCCGCGCGTATTTGTACTCAAGCTTACGCCCGGTGTGAACCCGGGTATCCTGGACGCCCTAGCCGATAGCTACGACGCCGTGATTCTGGAGACCTTTGGCATTGGCGGTATCCCCGAGTTTGGCGAGTCCGGCGAGTCATTCCAGGAGGCGATTTTCCGCTGGGTCGATTCGGGCCGCACCGTCGTTATGACCACGCAGGTCCCCGAAGAGGGCCTCGATCTGGGCGTTTATGAGGTCGGCCGCGCTTACGCCGATCATCCGGGCATTCTGCGCGGCGATGACATGACCACCGAGACGCTTGTGGCCAAGACCATGTGGGCACTCGGCCAGTCACGCGATGCCACCGAAATCCAGCGCCTGTTCTACAGCCAAGTCAACCACGACCGCGTCCCGATGGCGTAATCCCTAAGGCAGCTCCACTTATCGCAGCCTTAAACGACAGGTGGTCCCCCTCGGGCCGTGCAAAAATCGGAGTATTCTGCAATTTCTCCTCCGGAGGCATAGAATCGGCCGATTATTAGACGAACTTTTAGGACGAAGGGTCCGTCTAATAAATATTTATTCCTCATTTTTATTTTGCGTGTGGATTATCTACTGTCAAAAAGGCAAAGCCAGCCGCTCGAGCTACCATCTACGGCCGAACTGGTGCTGAATACTCGCGATTTTGCACATCGCAACCAGGGGGACCCGCCCAAAGAGCGTCAAATAGCAGCGGGGAACGCCCTATTCGATACCCTCGAGAAGCTCTGACACCGTCATGCCAAGGGCGGGCGCGATCTTAAATAGAACCTTGAGCGTGAAATTTGCCGTCCCATCTTCGATTCGGTCGAGGTAGGGTCGGCTGATTCCTGTCGCCACACAAAAATCAACCTTGGAGATACCAAGGTCCCTGCGTGTCTCTTCGACCCGCCTGCCAAGAATCTGTTTCGCACGTTCGTCCATGCAGCCGAGTTTGAAATGGAGCCGAACATAAACGTAAACTATAGTTTACGTTTTGCCGAATACACAGGAGTTTTCTATGTCGGGTTCTTCGGTCCGCACGTACCGAGCCACGCTTCGCACAAACAGCGCACCGCCCAAGCTCGTCGTCGTTGAAGCAGAATGTCTCTCGCCCGATGAGCGCACAGCATTTGCATTGCTATCAAGTCGCGTCGCCGCCGTTCTGGTCCCTTGCCCGGCGCAAGGTGAACTTGCCATCCAATGCCAAGCGCACAGCTGCTCGCTCAATCAGGCTGCCGTAATCGCAACCAGCCAGCGTGGCCTGCCCCTTCTCCTGGAAGCCGGTATCGCACTCGCCCTTCGCGGCGCCGGATACGAAAACGAGGCCGCCGCCGACATGGTCTTTAAACCACGATCGAGCGGCGGCCTCGCAGCAGCCATTGAATATGCGTGCAGGCTCGTTGCTTAAAAGGACAAGCTAGAAACCAAAGCCAAAGCCCGTTCCGGTAATCGCCGAGTACATAAAGTAAACGTTGATCACGTTGAGGAACACACCCGTGATGCAACCGTTGCGCAGGTAGCGCTCGCACACGATGCGTGCCATGGCGGCGGAGTCATCATTGTTTTTAGCCTGGCGTCCTGCCGTAAAGTACGTCGCCACGCTCAGCAATAGGTTGAGCACCGGCAGTGCCAGCAACTCGTAGCTCTTGCCCCAACGCGTTACCTCGCCGGCGGCATTAAACTTCGTTGCCACCTCGGAGCCGATGTTAGGAAGGACACACGCCGCTACCACCAACGGAATCACCGCAAGCACCAGCAGCGCGATGCCCATGTAGCCGGCTTTTTTGCCATATTTAAACATGCACGTCGTCCTTACACGTTAAAGCGGAAGTGCACGACGTCGCCATCGGCCATGACATAGTCCTTGCCCTCAATACGCAGCTTGCCGGCGGCCTTGGCGCCCTGCTCGCCACCGAGCTCGATGTAGTCGTCATAGCCAATGACCTCGGCCTTAATAAAGCCGCGCTCAAAGTCGGTGTGGATGACGCCGGCGGCCTGCGGGGCGGTCGCACCCTGACGAACCGTCCAGGCCTTGACCTCCATCTCGCCGGCCGTAAAGAACGACTGCAGGCCGAGCAGCTTGTAGGCAGCCTGAGCGAGCACGTCCAGGCCGGGCTGCTCCAGGCCCAGGCTTTCCAGGTAGTCGGCGGCGTCCTCGGGATCGAGCTCGGAAAGCTCGGCCTCGATCTTGGCGCAGATAGGCAGCGGCTTGACGCCGTCGATGGGCGCCAGATCGTCGTTGAGCATATCCTCGTCCACGTTGGCCACATACAGGATGGGCTTCATGGTGAGCAGGAACAGGCCCTTGGCGGCGGCACGCTCCTCGTCGGTCATCTCCATGGATGCGGCGCGCTTGCCCTCGTTGAGCCAGGCGAGCAGACGCTTGGCCACCTCGAACTTGGGCATGAGCTCCTTGTCGCGCTTGGCCTCCTTCTCGAGCTTAGGCAGCTGCTTCTCGAGCGTGCCCATGTCGGCCAGGATGAGCTCGGTCATGATGGTGTCGGCATCGCCGGCGGGATCGACGAACTCGCCCGTGCGGCCCACCTCACGCATGACGTTGGGGTCCTTAAAGTAGCGCACGACCTCGCAGATGGCGTCGGTCTCGCGGATGTTTGCCAAGAACTGGTTGCCCAGGCCCTCGCCCTCGTTGGCACCCTTCACCAGGCCAGCGATGTCGACAAACTCGACCGTAGCCGGCACAATGCGGCCGGGGTTAACGATGTCGGCGAGCTTTTGCAGGCGGCTATCAGGCACATCGACGATACCCACGTTGGGGTCAATCGTGGCGAACGGGTAGTTGGCGGCAAGGCCGGTCTTTTTGGTAAGCGCGGTGAACAACGTCGACTTGCCCACGTTGGGCAGGCCCACGATACCGATGGAAAGGGACACGACAGCTCCTTTTGGTACAGGTACTTCAAACTTCATAAGTATAGCGCCGCCGCAGCATCCGGGCGAATCCGGACACCGCGGCGGCGCAAATGAAGCAGAGATGCGTGAGAGTTCGAGACAGCAGTCCTTACTTAAGCTCGGGCCAGAAATCCTTGTTGGCCTCGATGAGCTCGTCCAGGATCTGCTTGGCAACGCTTGCCGAAGGAATGGTCTTGGAGAGCGTGAGCGCCTGCCAGAGCTTCTGATAGCTGCCCTCGACCCAAGCCTGGACAACGAGCTTCTCAACGGAAACCTGCTGCTCCATCAGGCCCTTCTGGAACTGCGGGATCGGGCCCTGGCAGATCTTCTCAAAGCCGTTGGAGCCAACGATGCAAGGCACCTCGACCATGGCCGTCGGGTCGAAGTTGGGCACAGCACCATCGTTGGGGACGATCAGCAGGAAGCGCTCGAGCGTGTTCTCGGCCAGCGCGCAGGCAAGGTCGACGATGTAGTTGGCGTGTACGTCGGGCTCAAAGCCGCCGTCCTTGGCAGTACCCTTGGCGATGATGTCGCGGCAAGCGCCAAAGACCTTCTTCTCGCGGCCGTCCATAACCTCATTGGCGCGAGTGTAGTTGGGGTCAGACGTCTCGACAACATAGTCCGGGTACAGGTAGTACTTGAGGTAGGTGTTGGGAATCGTCTCGGGATCGACAGCATAGACATCCTTGGCCTTGCCGAAGGTGTGAATCCAGCTCTCCTCGACGTGCTGCTCCTTACCGGCCTCGTGCTCAATGCCGTCCAAGTAGCCGTTCTTTGCCATGTGCTCCTTGATCTGCGGCATGAGGTCGTTACCCTCCTTGTCGTAGATCTTGCTCCACCAACCAAAGTGGTTGAGGCCGTAGTAGCTGTACTGCAGCTCGCGACGATCCTTGATGCCGCACATACGGCTCATCTTATCCATGAGGTCGATCGGCATGTCGCAGATGTTGATGATGCGGCTGTTGGGGCGCAGCACGCGGCAAGCCTCTGCGACAATAGCCGCGGGGTTGGAGTAGTTGAGCATCCAGGCGTTGGGGCTGTACTTCTCCATGTAGTCCAGGATCTCGATGACGCCGCCGATGGAGCGCATGCCGTAGGCGATACCGCCGGCACCGCAGGTCTCTTGACCAACGCAGCCGTACTTGAGAGGAATCTTCTCGTCGAGCTCACGCATAGCGTACAGGCCAACGCGGATGTGAGCGAGGACAAAGTCAGTACCGGTAAAAGCGGTCTCGGGGTCGGTGGTGTAGTTGAACTCAACCTCGGGGGCGTTCTCGTGGAAGTAGATCTCGCAGGCCTTTGCCACGATCTCCTGGCGCTCGGCGTTGTTGTCGTAGAAGGTCACCTTGTTGACCGGGAAGCGGTCGCGCTCCTCAAGCAGCATCAGAGCGATGCCCGGAGTGAAGGTAGAGCCACCGCCGGCAATGGTCACGGCATAGTTTTTCTTGGACATGATGTCCTCCTCATTCTGGCCGCTTGCTCAATCCATCCCCGCACGCGGCCTGTACGGTTTGGAACTGTTACCTAGAAGTGGAGTTTTTTATCTCCAGAATCGGCCTTGCGGTGCATACCGGCTCTGCAAGGCCGATTGTTTCGATGGACGATGGTTTACAGAAGACTCTCGAACTTCAGAAGACTCTCGAACTTCTCGCGAACCTGCGGGACGGTAAGGCCGATGATGACCTGGATTGACTGACCTTGGACCACCAAGCCATGCGTACCGATCGCCTTGAAGGAAGCCTCGGGTGCAACGACGCTCTTGTCCTTGACGTTAACGCGCAGACGGGTAGCGCAGTTAGTTACATCGATGATGTTATCCGTGCCACCGAGCAGATCGAGGATGTTCTCGGCAAGCACCAAGCGCTCATCATCTTTACTCTGGGCGACCGATTTGCCAGCAGCAGCACCGCTCTGCTTTTGCTTGTAGTCGGCCTTGGACTTGAGCTCGACCTCGACGTCGTCATCCTCGCGACCGGGGGTCTTAAAGTCGAACTTGACGATCAGGAAACGGAAGACCAAGACCCAAAGGGCGGTAAAGCACAGACCGACAAGGATGGAGATGGCGTACTGCAGACCGTGTGCGGCCCAAAGGGGCAGCCAGTCCCACGAGAGCATCGAGATGATGCCGCCGTCGAAGATGCCCACGACGCCAAGGAGGTTTTGAGCCATGCAGCCGAGCGCTCCGAGCACGCAGTGGACGACGAACAGGCCGGGCGCAATGAACAGGAAGGTGAAGTCAAGCGGCTCGGTGATACCGCAAAGCATAGCGGTAAGGGTGACCGGGATCAGCAGAGCCTTGACGCGCTGCTTGCGCTCGGGTTTGGCGGTCATATAAAACGCAATGGCGACGCCAAGCGAGCCGAAGACCTTAGTCCAACCAGGGCAGGTATAGGCAGCCCAGGGTGCGGCATCCTTAAGAGCAATGCTCGGATCGGCAGCCAGTTGGGGCAGGATGTTGGCCCAAGCAGCAAAGATGCCGCCGTTGACCGCCGCGTTGTCGTAATAGAACGGCGTATAGATAAAGTGGTGCAGGCCTGTAGGGATCAGCACGCGCTCGAAGAAAGCAAAGACACCCACGCCAAACGTACCGGCGGAAAGGATGAATCCCTGGAAGGCAGAGATAGCAGCCTGAACATGCGGCCACACCAGGCAGGCGATAAGAGCGACCGGAACCATAACGAAGAAACCGATCATATAGATGAACACGGAGCCCGAGAACACGCCCAACCACTCGGGGAGCTCGGTATCGAAGAACTTGTTATGCAGCATCGTGGCGATACCAGAGATAATGAGCGCGCCCATGATGCCCATATCAAGCGTTTTGATGCTTGCGATAGTGGCAAGACCAGTACCGCTGCCCGCCTCGACAGAGTAGTCGACCCCAAAGACAGGGCCCCACTGCCCCAAGATTGTGCTTACAAAGTAGTTGAAGGTAAGGTAGATGGCCAAAGCCTCCATGCAGCAGCGAGCGTTCTGCTTGTTCGCGAGCGAGATTGGCAACGCTACGCAAAACAGCAACGGCATCTGGTTAAAGAGCGTCCAACCACCCTGGAGCAGCACATTCCAGCAATCAAACCAAAGATGGCCCGCAGTGGCCATCTCGCCAAAGATCGCCTCGGTGGTAAACAACGTACCCAGGCCGACGACGATTCCGGAAAATGCGAAAAGAATTGCAGGCGTGTACATTGCACCGCCGAAACGTTGTATCTTTTGCATCATGACGGGGAATCCCCCTCTCTTCATTCGGAGCGCTGCGGTTTTGGCTTCACTCGAGACCGCAGACGCGCCGTTTGCGTGTACCTCGTGCAATAGGACGGGTGGGCCCGCTTCCCTGACTTCTTGCGCTTCTATTTTTATCATATCACTTATCTAGACAAGTTAATACGGTTTCCATGTTCGGTCAGCGGTCGATAATTGACGGTGAACGGTTTATTTCAAAGGTTTTGCCTGTTATTGCCTGTTTGTCTAAAACTTCTAAAACAAAATATTTATCAACTTGTCTAGATAGGCTTGTATAAGGATGTTTGCATACCTATACTTTATTACAACATTCACCGCCACGTTAAGGAGTCACCATGAAAAGCGCGGTCTTCTATGGAAAGCACGACCTCAGAGTCGAGGAATCGGCAAAGCCGGCCGTGGGCAGGCGCGACGTTCTGATCAACGTCAAAGCTTGCGGCGTCTGCGGTACCGACGTTCATATCTATGAAGGCGACAAGGGTGCAGCCGACGTTACCCCGCCCACGATCCTTGGTCATGAGTTTGCGGGCGTTGTCGAGGCCGTGGGCAGCGACGTCGCTGGCTTTAAACCGGGCGATCGCGTGTGCATCGACCCAAACCATCCCTGCGGCTGCTGCGAACCCTGCCGCGACGGAATCAACCACTACTGCGAGCATATGACCGGTTACGGCACCACCGTTAACGGCGGCTTTGCCGAGTACTGCTCCGTCGATATGCAGCAAGTCTACAAGTTGGGCGATCACACCAGCTTCGAGCAGGGCGCCATGACCGAGCCCGTCGCCTGCTGCCTGCACGGCATCGATATGTGCAACATCAAGCCCGGCAGCACAGTTGTCGTTATCGGCGGTGGCATGATCGGTCTGCTCATGATGCAGCTTGCTAAAAACGCCGGCGCCACCAAGGTTGTCTTGCTCGAGCCCGTCGAGGGCAAGCGCGAGGTTGCGCTCAAACTCGGCGCCGACCTGGCAATTGATTCCATCCACGAGGACGTCCCGGCCCGCCTGAAGCAGGAGGGCGTCGGCAACGTCGATGTCGTTATCGAGTGTGTTGGCAAGCCCGTCACCATCGAGCAGGCCATCCAGATCGCCGGCCACAAGGCCACGGTTATGATGTTCGGACTTACCAAGCCCGATGAGACGATCACCGTCAAGCCCTTCGAGGTCTTCCAGAAGGAGCTTGTGCTCACCTCGTCCTACATCAACCCTTATACGCAGCGTCGCGCGCTCGAACTCATCGACTCAGGCAGGCTCGACGTATCCTCGATGGTCGCAAAGGTAGCCTCCCTCGACGAACTCGGCGCTATCCTGTCAGACCCGGCCCTGCGTGCCATGGGCAAATATATAATCGACCCCAGCAAGTAAATCGATTGACACCTGCGCGGGCGGCCCTCATCCGTCGTTCACGCGCCCAGCTCTAGGAGACCGTCATGGCGCGAGCCATCTTCCAAACTATTTATGACAACGTGAAGCAGTCGATTGACGACGGCACATACGCCTATCAGAGTTATCTGCCTTCGGAGACTGAGCTCACGCAGCTGTTTGACTGTTCGCGCATGACGGTCCGTCGCGCCATCTCGATGCTTGCGGCAGATGGTTACGTGCTCCCCCAGCAAGGCAAAGGCATGCGCGTCATTCGCAACATCAGTGACGAGACGAGTCGTGGCGGCGGCGGACTCGAGACCTTTAAGGAAATCGCGGTCAACCGAGGCTTTGAGCTCAAGACTGTCACCACCGTCTTTGAGCTCCTCATCTGCAGCAAGGCGCTCTCCAAGATTACCGGGTTTCCCGAAGGCTGTGAGCTCACACGCGCCAAACGCATCCGTTATGCAGACGGACAAGCCGTGTGCTCCGACGACTCCTATTACCTAAGTTCACAAGTACCGGGGCTGACACCCGAGATTGTCAACGACTCGATCTATCGTTACCTCGAAGAAGACCTTGGCATTAAGATTGCCACGGGCAAACGCGATGTAACGATCGAGCATCCTACGCCCGAGGATACGCGCGTGCTCGATCTCGACGACTTTAACGCACTCGCCGTTATACGCGGGCAGACCTACAACGCCGACGGCATCCTTATGGAATACACCGAGACCAAACAGGTCCCCGGGTTCTTTTTGCTCCATGAAACCGTGACGCGCAACGGTACCGGTCGAACCGGCCACCAAAGCAGTATGAACTAACCATCTATTAGTTGCGGTGGGATAGTTCCTAGAATTGCCAGCTTAAGGGCAAAACAGGAACTATTCCACCGCAACTTTTTTGGCCGGCGGGGCAGTACCTGTCCCACCGGCCATCATTTACGCTCTTTTAGCTAGTCCGCGAGCTTCTCCACCTGATCGAGCATCTTGTCGAGCTTGGCCTTTGCTTCGGCCTTGACCTTCTCAGCTTCTTCATGAGCCTTCGCGTTCTGGGCGGCCTTTTCCTCGGCCTCGGGATCGACGACCACCAGGTTGGATGCATCATGCTCAACCAACTTGAGCGCATGCTCGGGACAAACCTTGACACAGGCGCCGCAGCCTAAACAATACGTGGACTCCAACGCAAAGCGGCCGCTTCCCACCAGATCGCAGGCAAACGTGGGGCACACGTTGACGCACTCGCCGCACGACGTACACTTGTCAAAATCGCACTCCGGCGTGCTCACCTGCATGTTCTGGGCAAGCTCGGGGTGGTTTTGCAACGTCGAGAGCACCAGTTGGCGCCCGTGCGTGAGCGAACGGCGACGCTTGGTCGTCGTGGTGCCGCACATGGTGTTGAGCGTGCGCTCCAGCTGGGTAATCTGATGGCGATGGGCCTTGAGCTTTTGCGTCACCGAGGCCAGCGCCGCCGTCGCCGGATTGAGCTTGGTCACCGTCAGGCCCGTGGTGCGGGCGATCTTTTCCATGTACTCCTTGCGCTCGTACTCGCGGCGCTTATGGCACTTGAGGCTCTTGGGGTCGACCTCCAGGCCCATACCCGTGCCGGACCACTCCTCGGCCTTCGCAATCGCCTCGCCCAGAATATCCTCACCGCCGGTGTTGCGGCATTTATCGCACACACCCAGCGGCAGGTACACACTCACGTTGGGATAGTCGGCCAGCACCGAAAACCAAGTCTCTGCCGTAATATCGCCCACGCAGGCAACGACGACTTCGTTCTCGCGCGGCATGCGCTTAAGGGCACGCGTGCAGGTGACGTAGGCGGTCTCGTGGCTCGTAGCCCCCGAGACCATGTCGTCGTAGACGTTTTTGGGCGCTAGGCGCGGCGAGATGATCGCCTCGGTCGGACAGACAGCGGCGCACAGGCCGCACTTGCGACAGGAGTCGAGGATCTCGATGGCGTCTTCCTCGACCTCGATAGCGTTGACCGGGCACACGTCCATGCACGCGGTGCAGCCGCTCTTTTCGTTTTTGCAGGTCAGGCACGGAATGGTGTTGCCGCGCGGGCGCTCCTTGTAGTCAGCAGGATTCCACTGCGGTGCCGACGGATCGAGTGCATCGGTCACACCGCCAAGCGGGTTTTTAAGAAAGTCGAAACCCTTGCTGATCTCGATAATGTCATCAAACAGATCGTGTTCCTGCGCCATGCGCGGCCCCTCCCTGAGCAGTGCAAACAAGCAAGAGATAATGATACGCCATCGGCCCACGCCTCGGGCAAATTACACGTGGAGCATCTTTGTGACAAATAGACCTACAATCTATTGCCAACCTAATCGCCTAGGTTTATTGAGGAGTCACAAGATGAAGATTGCCCTGATCGAACCGTTGGGAGTACCCGAGCAGACCATCGACAGGCTCTCCGCACCCCTTAAGGACGCCGGCCATGAGTTTGTCTACTTCGACACCAAGACCACCGATCCGGCCGAGCTTGCACAGCGCAGCGAGGGCGCCGAGGTCGTCATGATCGCCAACAACCCCTACCCTGCCGAGGTCGTCGCCGGCGCCGATACGCTCAAGATGATCGCCGTTGCCTTTACGGGCATCGACCACGTGGGGCTTTCCGCCTGCCGTGAGCGCGGTGTTGAGGTTCGCAACTGCGCCGGCTACTCCGACGTTTCGGTCGCCGAGCTCACCCTTGGCCTGACCATCGACGTGTTGCGCAAGGTGGTCGCCGCCGATGCCGCCGTCCGCAGCGGCAAGACGAGCGCCGGCCTAATGGGCGCCGAGATCCGCAACAAGACCGTGGGTATCGTGGGCTGCGGTAAGATCGGCTGCGCCACGGGTCGTCTCTTTAAGGCCTTTGGCGCCCACGTGCTGGGCTATGCCCGCCACGAGCATCCCGAGGCAGCCGAGGCCGGCATTGAGCAGGTTTCGCTCGAGCAGTTGCTCGCCGAGTCCGATATCGTAAGCCTGCACCTGCCTAACAATGACACCACGCGCAAGAGCTTTGGCACCGAGCAGTTCGCCCAGATGAAGGACGGTGCCGTCTTTATCAACTGCGCCCGCGGTGCCATCGTGGATAACGATGCCCTTGCCCAGGCACTCAACGACGATAAGCTCGCCGGTGCCGGCATCGACGTCTTTGATATGGAGCCGCCCATCCCCGCCGACTACGCGCTCATCAACGCCAAGAACTGCACCTTCACGCCACATGTAGGCTTCCTTACGCACGAGGGCATGCAGCGCCGCGCCAAGATTGAGTTCGACAACGTCGTCGCCTACGTCGAGGGTCGCGCGCAAAACGTTTGCGAGCTGTAGTCAAACGAGAGCGGGGCAAAAACCTCATCGCAGGCCTACCCCGCCTTCTTTGGTTCAACTAACCTGACCCCTTTGCACCATAGCAAAAAGGGGCAAAGCCATCTGCTGGCTTTGCCCCTTCCTTAGCTTGATTTACTCATCCATGAGATAGTAGTGGCCCAGTGCGTCGGCACCCAGGATGGCGTTTGCGACCATCTCGGGCGTCACCTCAAACGGCATATTACACATGGTGTCCTCGGGCGCGCACGCGGCCTCGGCAACAATCATGGCCTGCTCGCGCGTAACCTCGGCAACGCCAAGTTCCTTCATCGTGACCGGCAGGCCCAGCTCAATGCAGAAGCCCAAGACTTCCTCGAGCTTCTCGGTCGGGGCATCCTCGAGTACCAGCTGAACGATAGTACCAAAGGCGACCTTCTCGCCGTGATACATGCCGTGGCACTCGGGCAGCATCGTCAGGCCATTGTGGATGGCATGAGCAGCAGCAAGGCCCGAGCTCTCAAAGCCGATGCCGGAGAGCAGCGTGTTTGCCTCGATGATATGCTCCACAGCAGGCGTCAGCGCGCCCTTCTCCAGCGCGACCTTGGCCTTGACGCCATCGGCCATAAGCGTCTCGTAGCAGAGCTTGGCGAGCGCCAGACCGGCCATTCCGCCCTTACCGCCAGCGCAGGTGCCGCCGTCGGCATCGTGCGTCGCCTGAGCCTCGAAATAGGTTGCGAGCGCATCGCCCATACCGGAAACCGTCAGGCGCACCGGGCTCGCCGCGATAACCGTCGTATCCATAAGGACAATATTGGGGTTTGCCTTAAGGAAGAGATATTTATCGAACTGGCCGTCGTCGGTGTAAAGCACCGAAAGTGCCGAGCACGGTGCATCGGTCGAGGCAATGGTGGGGCAGATGATAACCGGGGACTCCAGGTAGTAGGCGACGGCCTTGGCGGTATCGAGGATCTTGCCGCCACCGACACCGACGATGATGTCGCAGCCGTTGTCGCGAGCGAGCGCAACCAGGCGATCGACCTCGCCCTTGGAGCACTCGCCGTTAAAGTCCTCAAACAGCAGCTCGGCCTTGGCCTCGGCAAAACCGCCCTCGATCTTGGCACCGACGCGCTTCTTGCCCGAAGGCGTCACGATGACGAGGGCCTTAGCGCCGAGCGGCTCGACATAGGAGCCGAGCTTGGCCAGCTCGTCCGGGCCCTGGATGTACTTGCTGGGGCTATTGAAAATTGCAGCCATAACTATCCCATTCTCTAAAAGAAAAAAGAAAGGGGCTCCGTACGGATACGTGCGGAGCCCCTCGTTACGATAACAAGAGTCGATTAGAAATCGATGTCGGTGTCGTAGTAGCAGGCCTTGAGAATCTTCTCGAAGTCGGCAGCCTTGGTCTCACGCGGGTTCTCGGGCGTGCAGGCGTCCTGCTCGGCGTTCGCGGCGATCTCGGGCAGCTTGGCGAGGAACTCCTCCTCGGAAACCATCTGCGGGTTCTCGGCGTCGACCTTCACGCCACCATTCGCGTAATCCTTGATGGACTGCGGAATGTTGAGCTGGTCGTTGAGGTCGCGAATCTTCTGGACGAGCGCAGCGATGAGCTCCTCGATGGTCTCGCCGGGAAGGTGCAGGATCTCCTTGGCCACGTAAGCGTAACGCTCGGCAGCACGGGGATCCTTGGAGTTCCACTGGATGACCTTGCCCAGGTACATGGCGTTAGCGGCACCGTGGATGATGTGGCCGTTCTCGAAGGCAGCACCGGTCTTGTGAGCCATGGAGTGAACGATGCCGAGCAGACCCGAGGAGAAGGCGATACCGGCGATGCACTGAGCCTCGTGCATGTGCTGACGGGCCTCATGGTCGCCAGCATAGGACTTGGGCAGCCACTCGACGATCTCGCGGATGCCGTGCAGAGCGTTGGCGTCGGTGAACATGGAGGCGCAGGTGGAAACGTAGGCCTCCATGCAGTGGGTCAGAGCATCCATGCCGGTGTGAGCGCACAGCTTGGCGGGCATGGTGTAGGTGAGCTCGGGGTCGACGATGGCGACATCAGGGGTGATGTTGAAGTCGGCCAGCGGGTACTTGATGCCCTTGGCGTAGTCGGTGATGACGGAGAAGGCAGTAACCTCGGTAGCGGTACCGGAGGTAGAGGAGATGGCGCAGAAATGAGCCTTCTGACGCAGCTCGGGGAAGCTGAACGGCTGGATGATGTTATCGAAGGACTCCTCGGGATACTCGTAGAAGACCCACATGGCCTTAGCGGCATCGATGGGCGAGCCGCCGCCGATGGCGATAATCCAGTCGGGCTCGAACTCGCGCATGGCCTCGGCGCCCTTCATGACCGTCTCGATGGACGGGTCGGACTCGACGCCCTCGAACAGCTTGACCTCGAAACCGCCTTCCTTAAGGTCGTTCTCGACGTCCTGCAGGAACCCGCCGCGGCGCATAGAGCTGCCGCCAGAAACGATGATGGCCTTCTTGCCCTTGAGGTTCTTCACCTCGTGGCGAGCGCCCTCACCAAAGTACAGATCGCGAGGATTGGTAAAACGTCCCATACTGTGCCTCCTAAACAAGCCCCTCTTAGACTTGCGTATATAACGGAGCACCCAATTGGCTCCGTTAGGACCGGTTTGCGCGTTGCCGGCGATGACAATGCGCGATGTCTAAACGTCTCAACGCTCAGGCAAACACTATTTTACCGTTCTGGTTGGTCAGTTATTCACCTAAAGCCGCCAATGATGAAACGTTTTTTCTATCCCTGAAGACCCTTGTGCGGCATTCATACTCCCAAGCTGGGCAAACGTTTTATCAAGGTTGACTACATATCCCGGGCAGGACTGTGCCCCTCCAAAATATGCACCGTTCGCCGCCAAAAATCGACCGTTTGCGGCACCGTGATACCACTCGGTCGTCCAAGGCGCCGACATTTGTGCGACATCCGTCTTCGTGGTGCAAAGGTGCATGTCCAAGTGCGGCACCCCCCCGTGTGCCACATGCGGGTAAACTAGAACCTTATATAGAGACATTTGAACCCTAACCGCAGCAAAGGAGGCCCCATGGCATTCGATCCCATTCAAGAGGATTGCCATCGCCTCGTTCTTGAGGCCTTGCGCCGCGACAATATCCCGCTCACCGACGGTGCCGCCGTAGAGCGTCTGATGGAACAATTCACCCGCAACCCCGCGCCGCTCATCGTGCACGACCGCGACCGCGCCGGGCACCTCATTGCCAAGGTGGTCGAGGCTGTCGACTACCGCATTCCCTTTATCCCTGACGATACCCAGGCAGAGCAAGAAGAGGCCGCTGCCGAGAACATGCTTCGCGAGGCAGCCGCGCTCGACCCCACCAACTGGGATGCCCAGCGCATGCTGACCGCCCTCACCGCCAACTCCAACGAGGAGTACGTACAGTACTTGGTATCCAAGCGCGATGAAGTCGAGCACGACCTGACACTCAAGATCGCCTCGGCGCAGGACCCCTACGAGCGTGAGGCCGCAGGCGACCTTATGCGCCGTCCCTATCTGCGCTGGCTTGCCGCCCTTGCGTCACGCGCCCTCATTAGCGGCCGCTATCGCATGTCGCTCGAAGCCGCAAACTGCAGCCTCGACTTTGCCCCCAACGATCCGGCCGGTGTCCGCCACACCGCAATGCTCGCCATGGCTAAGCTCGAATACCCCGCCGAGGAGCTCAAGCGCTTTCGCTCTGCCCACTCCGTCCCCTATCTTGCCAACACGCCGCTACGCCGTCGTCCCAAGGACGCGGAGCGCGACTTGGACCCATGGACGCTCATCGCGCTGATGAGCGCTGCCTGGCGCGAGCTGGACTACGAGGGCGCCGAGCACTACTTGCGCATCCTTGCACGCTCGTGCACACACGCAGCCGAGGCGCTCTATTTCCAAACCGAGTTTCCCGATGGCGTCTATGCCCGCGTCAACGTGGGTGTGGGCTCCACCGACGAGCTTGTCCTTGCGCTGTCCGAGGCGACGCCGGTACTGCAAGAGGGCCTGGGCGCCCCCGACAACGCCAGCTTTGCCGCCTGGGTCGCCACCAACGATATCGTGCGTTCCCAGATCGACGAGCGCATCCTGC
Source organism: uncultured Collinsella sp. (assembly GCA_900550355.1). Lineage (GTDB taxonomy): Bacteria > Actinomycetota > Coriobacteriia > Coriobacteriales > Coriobacteriaceae > Collinsella. The sequence continues at coordinate 3,579 of URRT01000008.1, read as the reverse complement.
GCGCAGCCGAGCAGGGGCTTCCATTTAAGGGAGGGGACCTCTAATGGATCCGAGCGTCTACATCCCCGCCTACTTGGAGCGCACCTATCTGGCGTCGCACCCCGAGCTCACCGATGCAGCACGCGAGCTTGTCCATAACGACATTAGCGCGAATCCCCAAAAGTATGCGCAGTCCGAGCATGCCCAGGCGCTGCTGTCCTATGCCGGTGTTCATCGCCACCTGCTCGACGAGCTCCATCGCATCGAGGACATGGGCAGCGACGAGGAGTTCGAGCAGACGCGCAATCGCCTGTTCGACGACATGCGCGATGAGCTGCTCAAGATCGTCCGCATCGATGCGCATGTCCTCGACGCGCAGCTGCTCGCCATCATCCTGGCGGACACGCCCGTCGACGCCTGCCTGGGCGATCTGATGAAGCTCGAGGCGACCACAGCCGATTACCTGCAGCAAAGCGTGCCCGGGTTCGACATGGAAGCCCCGCACTACTGGGCCAATAATGTTTTGGCCGATGGTATCACCGCAGCAGACCTTACCGTGAGCGAGCCGGCTCTTATCGGGTGGCTCCACACGCTCGAGGCCATCTCGCAGCTGTGCATGGCGAGCGCCCGCTACCGTGCTGCCGCCAACTACGCCCGCCGCGTCCTTAAGGCGGAAGGCTACCCCACCCGAGCCGCAGGCACCGTGTTGCTCGCCCTCGCTCGCCTGGAAGACCAGGACGGCTTTTTTGCCCTGGCCCACCAGCTCGAGGAAGAGATCGGGGCTGACGCGCTCGAGAACTCTCCTTGGTATCTGCTCGCCCGCACGATTCTGCTGTTCAAAACAAACAAGATGCGCCCGGCGACACGCGCGCTGCGTGAGTTTGCCAACCGTTGCGAGGGCGGTGCGTTCTTCTTGCTGAACCCCATGTACCAGACGCCGTACCTTCCCTGCCGGCCCGAGCCACGCGATCCCTGGGATCTTTCGCACCAGGCCGTTTGGGAAGCGGACGGCATTATCTCGGACACTCCCGACTTTGCCCCCTGGGCCAATGCCTGCGAAGACGTGTCGCAGCTTGCCCAGGAATTTGCGCGCCGCTACGGTTTTTAGTGACGCACTCGACCCGACCATGTCGTTTACGTTAGGAACGGTTTCATGAACCTCCGCTCATCTCTTGCCTGTACCTCGAGCGATATCGCCCGCTGGGGGCTGCGCTCCGTCCTTAAGCGCCAGGGCGGCGTACTCCCCGGCCGCATCGCCATGAAGATCGACCCCGAGCTGCTGAGCGACCTCGCCGGCCTTGTCGACCGCAGCGTGGTGATCACCGGTACTAATGGCAAGACCACCACCTCCAACCTCATCGCCGACGCCGTTGCCGCCAGCGGCGCCACCGTGGTATGCAACCGCGCTGGCAACAACATGGAGCCTGGTGTGGTGGGTGCCCTGCTCGAGGCCCGCGGCGGCCTTAAGCACACCAGCAGCGGCAAGCGCGTGGGCGTTTTTGAGTGCGACGAGCTTTACACCGTACGCGTTCTGCCCAAGCTCAAGCCGACGTACTTTGTGCTGCTCAACCTGTTCCGCGACCAGCTGGATCGCTATGGCGAGATCGATCACACCCAGGAGGTCATCGCCCATGCGTTGGAGCTCTCGCCGACAACAACGCTTATCTACAACGCCGACGACCCGCTGTGCGCCTCGATTGCCGCGCGCGTTCCCAACGCGAGTATTGCCTTTGGCATCGACGGCGCCACCAACACCGAGTCCGACCGTATTAGCGACTCGCGCTTTTGCTCGCAGTGCAACGCACCGCTGGAGTATGACTACGTGCAATACGGCCAGCTCGGCGCCTACCATTGCCCCTCGTGCGGCTGGGCCCGCCCCGCGCTTGTCCGTCGCGTGACGGGCGTGGAGCTCGGCTGCGACGGCTACAGCTTTGACCTGATCTTTGGATCTGCGCCCGACGCGGCTGCCGCACACATCGCCACACGCTACAATGGCCTGTACATGGTCTATAACGTTGCCGCCGCCTTCTTTGCCGCGCACGAGTTGGGCGTGGACACGGCGCTTCTACAGCCTACGCTCGATGCCTATGTGCCCGCCGGTGGTCGTATGGGGCGCTGGGATATCGCCGGCCGCACCGTCGAGGCAAACCTGGCCAAGAATCCCGTGGGCTTCGATCGACAGATCCAATCCATTAAGACGGCGGGCGGCAGACTCTGCGCTTTCTTCCTTAACGACACCGACGCCGACGGCCACGATGTTTCGTGGATCTACGACGTCGACTTTGAGCGCATCGCCGACACGCCGGGTCTTGTCGCCTTTGCCGGCGGCACACGCGCACACGACATGCAGGTGCGCCTCAAGTACGCCGGCATCGATGCCGCGATTATCTCGGACGTCGCGCAGGCAATTGGCGCCGTGGCAGACGAGGCCACCGATGACACCTTCTACGCCGTCGCCAACTACACGGCCTTCCCGCCGCTGGTCAAGGAGCTCGACGGACTGAAGGGCACCGCCGACGCTGTTGCTGGGCGCGCCGTAGCCCGTGCCGACGGCAGCGCTCTTCCTGTCGGCATCGCGCCAGTCGAGCTTTCGCGCCCGCTGCGCATCGTCTACCTGTATCCCGATGCCCTTAACCTCTACGGCGACGGCGGCAATGTTATCGCGCTCGAGCGCCGTTGCGCCTGGCGTGGCATTCCCACGCGTGTAGACGAGGTCCGTATGGGCGAAACGCTTGATTTGACCGATGCCGATATCGTCATGATGGGCGGTGGCTCCGACCGCGACCAACTGGCCGTGGCACACGAGCTGTTCGCTCAAAAAGACAAGGTTGCGGCCTATGTTGAGGACGGCGGCACGCTGCTTGCCATCTGTGGCAGCTATCAGCTGCTCGGCCGTTCGTACTATATGGGCGAGGATCGCATTGAGGGCCTGGGCGTCATTGCCGCCGAAACCGTACGTGGCTCCGATCGCCTGATCGGCAACGTCGCCGTCAAAACCGACCTGGCACCCGAGCCCTTTGTGGGATTCGAGAACCACGGCGGCCGCACGCTTTTGGACGCCGATGCCACGCCGCTCGGAACGTCCGTCGTCACGGGCACCGGCAACAACGGCGACGATGGCTTTGAGGGTCTCGTCTACAAGGGCGTCATCGGCACGTACCTACACGGACCGGCACTGCCCAAGAACCCCGAGCTCGCCGACTGGCTCATCGCCCATGCCCTCGAGCGCCGTGGCGATGCACAGGCCGCCGCCCTGCTGCCGCTCAAGCCCCTCGACGACACCTACGAGCACGCCGCCCACGACGCCGCCATGAAGCTCCTCCCCTAGCGCCCCACCACCACAAAGGAGACAGGCACCTTTGTGGTGGTTTTTCAGTTTGCCAACGATATGTGAACGACTAAAAAAGTCTGCTATACTCTTTCCCGCTGTCCCCATCGTCTAGCGGCCAAGGACGCCACCCTTTCAAGGTGGATATCGCGGGTTCGAATCCCGCTGGGGGCACCAAGAATCTGAGAAGCCCGTTGCCAATTCGGTAGCGGGCTTTTTGCTATCCATGTGCCGGGATTCGAACCCGACAGGGTGCGGAGCTGAGGAAACGC
>URRT01000007.1 GCA_900550355.1 uncultured Collinsella sp. | reverse complement strand
GCGCGTGCTGGCGTGTCCCCCCCCCGTCGATGGTAATGCGCCCGCCGTCAATCTCGTAAAAGCGCATGAGCAGGTTGATGAGCGTGGTCTTGCCCGCACCCGTGGTTCCCACCACCGCAATCTTCTGACCCGGCTCGGCGGTAAACGACACGTCGCGCATAAGCGGCTTGTCGGGCGAATAACCAAAGCGCACGTGCTCAAAAGCGACGCGGCCCTCAACGCGACCCGACAGCTTGGCAGCCTCGTCCGGCAGCGGATCGGCCTCCATCTCGGGCTCATCGAGCAGGTCGAACACACGCTCCGCACTCGCCAGCGCGCTCTGCAGCGAGTTAAAGGTAAACGACAGCTGCGTCATGGGTTCGGACGCCTCGTAGATAAACTGGAAGAACGCCTGGAACACGCCAACGGTCATGTGACCGGCGACCAGCATGCTGCAGCCCACCAGCGCGATCACGATCTGCGCCAAACGGCCGATAAAGCGCACCGCGGGGCCGACGGCATTGATCATAAAGTCGGCCTTGGTGCTCACGCGCGCTAGCTCCTTCGAGGCCTCATGCACTTCGGCAGAACTCTGACGCTCGCGGTTAAACGCGCGAATCACCAGACGGCCCGAATAGCCTTCCTCGACCGCACTCGTAATCTTGGACACCCACTCCTGGCGCTCGCCGGTCACGTCATGTGTGCGGCGCGAGACCACTTTGGTTACTAGCAGCGACAACGCCGTAAAGAACAAAAAGACCAGCGTGAGCGGCACGCTAAACACGAACATCACGCCCACGGCGCCCACCACGGTGCCGATCGACACCAGTAACTGCAGCAGTCCACGCTGCATGCTTTCGGACATCTTGTCCAAGTCGTTGGTCGCGCGGCTGACGACCTCGCCGGGGCGATGCGCGTCAAAGTAGGCAAGCGGCAGACGGTTGAGCTTTTGAGCGATACGGTTACGCAGACGCAGGTTGAGGCGTTCGGCCACGCTCGACATCAAAAAGCTCTGGAGCGCGTAGAACGAGGCGGCGGCCGTCCAGATCATAAAGTAGATGAAGATGGTCCTGCCGCAGTTCTCCCAGGTGATGCTGAAGGTAGCGTCGTTGGCAAACGCCAGCTTTACGTGTCCCCACAGCTCATCGATGACGCGGGCGCTGTACGCCGGCGCCGCGGTGTTAAAGATGACATAGAACACAATGCTCGCGAACACGATATAGAAGCGCCAATGGTCGCCGGCAGCCTCGCTCCACAGACGGCGCACCGTCGCCCGGGTGTCACGGGGTTTCTCGTCCTCGTCCTCGTCGTCCACATCGCGCATGCGTTCTGCCTCAGCGCGGGCGCGCTCGTCCTCGGCGCGTTCGTTTTCCTCGTAGAGCGCTTGGCGGCGAGCCTCGCGTTTGGCTGCAGCCTTGGCGGCATCGTCCAGACCGGGCGCGACCGCCGCCTCCTCAGCCGTCCCTGCTGCCACGACGTCATCAACGACGCCCTGATTCTTGAGCTCCTCGGTCATGCTACTCACCTCCCTTCATCTGCGATTCCGCGATAGCGCGGTACACCTCGCAGGTTTCCATGAGCTCGTCGTGCGTGCCTAGGCCCACGATCTCGCCGTCTTTGAGCACCACGATCTGATCGGCATGCAAAATAGTCGAGATGCGCTGGGCGATGATGAGCACCGCGGCATCGCGCGTCTCGTCCTGCAGTGCATGGCGCAGGGCGGCATCGGTCTTAAAGTCCAGGGCCGAAAAGCTATCGTCGAAGATATACAGATCAGCGTGCTTCATGAGCGCACGGGCGATGGCCAGGCGCTGGCGCTGACCGCCCGAGAAGTTCGTACCGCCCTGCGCCACCGGGGTATCGAGTCCCTGCGGCTGATCGAGCACAAAGGTGCTCTGGGCAACCCGCAGCGCGTGAAGCATGTCGGCCTCGGTCGCATCCTCGTTGCCATAGCGCAGGTTGCTCGCCACCGTGCCCGAGAACAGCCACGCCTTCTGCGGCACGTAGGCGATATGCCCGCGAATCTCGTCTTGCGAAAGGTCGCGCAGATCAACACCGTCCAGGCGAATGACGCCCTTCGAGGCATCGTGGAAGCGCAACAAGAGCTTGGCCACCGTCGATTTGCCCGATCCCGTCGAGCCCACAATCGCCGTGGTCTGGCCACGGCGACAGGCAAAGCTCAGGTCGCACAGCGTGTCCTCGTCGGCGTCGTCAAAACGGAACGACATATGGTCGAACACGGCAACCGCGTCTGCTCCGTCCTTTGAGTCGAACGCGCCCGCGTCGAGCGTTCGCTCGCCGTCGACGATGCTCGGCTCAATCTCCAGCACCTGTTGTGCACGGTTGAGGCACGCCGCGGCGCGCGGCAACGTCAGGATCACCATCTGCGCCATCATCACAAAGAACAGAATCAGCAGCGCGTATTCCAACACGGCCGAGATGCTGCCGATTTGCATGGCGTGGACGCCTACGCGATTGCCTCCCACCCACAGCACCGCCACCTCGGCGATATTCATCAGGAAGAAGCAGGAGCTATCGAGACCCACAAACAGGTGGTTGACCTTGATGGCGTTGGCCGCGTAATCACTAAACACCTCGTCTAGGCGCTGCTCCTCATGGCGCTCCTTGTTAAACGCGCGAATGACGCGCACGCCCACGATGTTCTCGCGCAACACCACGTTCATACGGTCGATAAAACTCTGCAGGCGCATAAAAATCGGCGCCGCATTGGCGACCGTAAAGACCGCCGCCACCAGTACAATCGCCACGACTGCACCCAGCAGCGTGCCCATGGCGGGATCGATATGCCAAGCGAAGATGATGCCCGCCACAGCCAAAAACGGCACCGGCAGCACCAGCTGAATCGTCTGCAGAATCGCCTGCTGAATCACGTTGATGTCGTTGAGCGAGCGTGTGATCATCGAGCCGGTGCCAAAGCGCTCAAAGTCGCTGGCAGACAGCTCGAGTGACTTGTCGTAGACGGCGTTGCGAATGTCACAGGCCATTGTACTGGAAAGGCCCCAGCCCAGGTTGGCCGCCGGGCGAGCCGAAAGATAACAGCCCAGCACCGCGCCACCGCTTGCCATGCCGGTCGCGATAAGCATGTACAGGCCGTTGCGCAGGATGTAGTCGACATCACCCGTCGTGATGCCGGTATTGACCATATTCGCCAACATCGTAGGCACCAGCAGCGTGCCGACGTTATCTATCAGCAGCACAAACAGTGTCACCGCAATCAGCCCGCGATACGGCCTCATAAACCTCATTAAGAGTCGCACGTCTCCCCCTCTTCTTGATTTTCCACTTGGCTCTCGGCGGCCATCTGCTGTTTAAACGCTTCGCACTCCTCGTTGAGCACGTGGGAAAACTTGCCGACCAGACGCATAATCTCACGCTGTTCCCAGGGCTCGAGCGCGCCAAAGGCACGCTGCTCGGCTTTAACCGCCGGCAACGCATAGTGCTCGGCGAACCGCCGGCCCTCATCGGTCAAACAAACGACCTTATTCTTACGACTGCCTTCGGCAAATTCCAGCGTTGCAAGCCCTCGCGCCGTCAGGGTTTTAATTGCCGAGTTAATGGTCTGCTTGCTATAGAACCATTCGCTCGTAAGCCGGCTCACAGCAACGCCTTCGTCCGCCGTGCTGATATCGACGAGCATCCAATAGGCGCAATCCGAAAGGCCGCAGGCACGCGCGAACTCTGAATAAATACGGACGAGCCCGTTGAGCATCCGGTCAAAATCGACCGACGTAACCGCGCAATCCATCTCTCCCACCATTCGATAGTCCGAATTTTGACTAATTGAGATTTCAGATTAGTCCGAGTTTTGACTATCGTCAAGGGCTTCGTTCGCAGCACGCAAGCTATACAACATATCGACAAAAAAGACCGCCGCGCGGGGGCAGCGCCGGCGGTCATGAGAGGAAATCGATTATTTGCTTCTAGGCGGCGACGGCCTCGTAGACCGTAGCGCCCGAGAAGCTATCGTGCAGACTCTTGCCGCAGATCCAAGGCAGCTCGACGACCTCGCAGACCGTGTTGACCAGCTCGGAGCAGTCAGTAAAGTGGCCCTTATCGTTGAGGGCCTCGCAATCCTGAACACGCCAATAGCCATCGGTGTGCGTGATGTAGTACTCGTGATCGTTGATCGACACGAAAGCGCGCGTCTTGGAACGCAGCAGCTTCAGAAATCCTTCGAAATCGGTCTCGACGACATCTCCAGCCTGGAACATGATAGTTACCTCCTGGCCCGGCGCCACCACGGCGCGTTGATAAACGTTAGTACTCCTTTAGTAAAACCTTTATCAGAAGTTATGCGGGCATCATTTAGGCAAGTGGTAAAAAACCGCAGGGTAGACGGGATAAAACGTTTAACCATCCCACTGGTTTATCACATTCTGGCTGCTGTTTTATGCAAGCCGACTTTTCCGATTGGCGGCTATTGCTGTTTGAGGCCCTCTGCGCGATTACGGCTACGGCACGACGGGTAAGAACGGAGCATCTGCAACGTCATCGCTAGGAGAACCCATGGAGACCATCGAAGCGCTCATCCACCGCCGCAGCTGCCGCAAATACAGCGACCGCCCTGTCGAGGCCGAGAAGCTCGCACGCATTATCGAGGCAGGCCAGTACGCGCCCAGCGGCATGGGACGCCAGCCGGTGACGTTTGTCGCCGTTACCGACCCCGCGACCGTCGAGCGTCTCTCGCAGCTCAATGCGCAAGTCATGGGCAGCGATGGCGACCCCTTCTACGGCGCCAAAACCGTTGTGGTGGTACTGGTCGACCGCAGCGTGCCCACGCATCTGGAAGACGGCTCGCTTGCCATGGGCAACCTGCTCAACGCGGCCTATGCGCTGGGCGTTGATTCATGCTGGATCCATCGCGCCCACGAGGTCTTCGACTCGCCCGAGGGTCTTGAGCTGCTAGCCAAGTGGGGTCTGCCCGCCGACGGAAGCCTGCGCGGCGTCGGCAACTGCATCCTGGGCTATGCCGAGGGCACGCTTCCCGAGGCAAAGCCGCGCCGCGACAACGTGGTGTATGTTAGGTAATTAGTTCCGCCGTTCTACCGAACGGCGGCCGCTCGCTGCTGGCGGCTGACATCGAATAAGTTGCTGTCGGCATTCGACACTTGAGCAGCAAAAAGGCCCTATCCCAAATTTGCTACCCCACTCGCAACTTATCTTGCCGATGGAGTTGTCGTCGTTTCGTTCGTGTGAGTCGTTTCGGCGCCGTCGTCTTGTTCGTCCTCGTCCTTTTGCGCATCGGCAATGGTGGAGGCCGCCGCAACGATACCGCGCTGGGGCGCGACGCCCGTCTGGGTCTGAACGCCCTCGACAACTTCAGTGCCTGCATGCGCGAGCTCGGGCGGCTTAAACATTGCGTCCAGATTGGCCCCGCCGCCGGCGTAACCAAGCGCCGCGAGCGCGATAACAATCACCGCAACAACGACCGCGATCGGAACATAGCGATGCCAGCCTGCGGGATTGAGGCCGCTGCGGCGAGCAGCGCCACGGCTAATGTAGCCGAGCGTTCCATCGTGCTTGAGCTTTGACCCCACCACGCGCTTACGGCCCCACAGCGACGATTCGGCCTGCATGGCCAAGCGGGCGCTTGTCGAAGGATAGCCATATTTTGTGCGCCTGAACGAGCCGTCGAACCCCGAGGCGCTTTTGCCCCACGTCCGCGAAGCCGTGCGACGGTTGACCGGCGCCGCGGGCTTTCGAGCCCGATTTGTTTTTGAAGTCTCCGCCATACGCCCCCGCACGCCGTAACAGAATCGAAACAATGCTGCTTTGGACTGTAGCACACGTGCCGCACGCGGTCACGGGCACCTCGCTTAACGGTCGTCGTCCTTCAGCAGGCGCCACAGGGTCGTACGGCTTATGCCTAGCACTTCGGCAGCGCGGGTCCTGTTGCCGTGGAGGTGGCCTACGACCAGCCGCGCGATATCGCGCTCGATATCGGCCAGCGGGCGCAAGATATACAGATCGCTTTCGAGCGTCGGGGCACCAAAGGTCGCGGTCTTGATAACGTCCTCCTGGGCGAGTACCTCCTCCGCCACCGCCCGCTCGGCCGTGCCCGTCCCCACTAATATATAAAGTCGTTCCGAAACCTCGCGCAGCTGTAGATAGTTACGGGGCCATCGATAGGCATCGAGTGTCTTTGTCGCCGCGGACGACAAGGCAGGTGTTGCCGTCTCAAACATATCTGCCAGATACTCCAGATAGCGCGCAACCTTTTCCGACGCGCCGCCCTGCTCGGCAATCGCCGGCGCCACACTCACTGCACAGGCCAGACGCTCGGTCACAAAGGCAGCCTGGTCGCTTTCGCCGCCGCCCGGCATATCGTTTGCCGTCAACACCACATGGCAACGCGTTGCGAGCGCTGTGTCGATCATTGCGGACACGAGCTCGCGCAGGCGCTGGGGCCCAACTGCATGCCAGCCGCCCATGCAAAGCGTCAGCCCCGTTTGGAACAGCGGCGATTCGGAACTTTTGAGCAGATGGCGCCAACCGCGATCCGTAAGCTCATCGAGCGCAACGGACACAAAGGGCTGATCGGCATAGGGTCCATCCAGGTACAAACGTTTTGCAATCTGATCCTGCCCCGCGCCCAGCTCGCCCTCGAGCATAAGGGGCACCCCGCGCGCGTAGCTCTCCCGTACGGGGGCAGCGACTGCCGCTGCGTCTTCGATGATGCCGTACGTACTCGACTCGTAGCGAGCCTCGACTTCGTCGGCATTGAGCCACTCGATGCCCGCATGCGCCGCGGCGGCGCGCACCTCATGCGCCACGACCACCCAAAGCGCCCCGTACTCCTTGGCCGTCGGGCGCACCGTCAAGCTCAACCGCATGCCCTCGTATCCCATCACCAGGCGCGCTCCATCGCCCACGCGAGCGAGACGCTTGGAAACAAAGGCGGCGACATCCTGCTCGAGCGCAGCGTCACTCATAGTCGAGATTACAACGCCACCGCGCTCGTCGATTGCCAGCGCCGATGTTCCGGCCGCGGACAATGCCTCGATCAGAATCTGCAGCTTGACATCGCTGTCCATGGCTCGCCCCGTCTCCAGCCGCAGCCCTTATCTGTGACTTGGCATCTCAAGTGTTTCAAAATTGAACGATAATGTTCACCAAACACTATAGGGCCTGTGGCGCCTTCTTGCGAATATATGAATTGCCCCGCATCGCCATCCTGGCGGGGCGATAAGAGCTCTTCGGGACCTATCAACCTGCGGACAAGCCATACCCGCAAGAGCTCCTATCGCTCCACCGTGAGAATGCGCTCACCAGCAACCAGTACGCAAATAAGCTACTTCTCTACCAGATTCCCAGCACGTGCTGCATTCCTAAACTCATGCACGCAATGCCAATCCAGCAGCAAAAGCCCAATGCGATGGGCTTGCCGCCTTTTTTGACCAGCTCGACGATATCGGTATTAAAACCAATAGCCGCCATGGCCATCACAATAAAGAACTTCGACAGCTCCTTGATGGGCGCCGTAAAGGACGCGGGAAGCTGAAGCACCGTGGTGATTACGCTCGCCAGCACAAAGAACAGCACAAACATGGGAAACGCGCGTTTAAGCGAGAACGTGCTTTTGGCGTCGCCTCCGGCCTTGCGTGCCAGATGCATCTGCCAGCATGCGAGGGCCAACGTGATGGGAATAATGGCCAGCGTCCTGGTGAGCTTGACCACCGTGGCGCTCTCGAGCACATTGGCGCCGGGATGCATGCTGTCCCAAGCGCTCGCCGCAGCCGTTACGGACGAGGTGTCGTTGATGGCGGTGCCGGCAAACAGGCCAAAGCCCTCGTTGGTCAGCCCGAGCATGCCGCCGAGCGTCGGAAACACGAGCGCCGCGATAACGTTAAACAGGAAGATGACCGAAATGGCCTGGGCAATCTCACGATCGTCGGCATCGATGACGGGCGCGGTCGCGGCGATGGCAGAGCCGCCGCAAATCGACGAACCCACACCTATAAGTGTCGCGATCTTGCCCGGCACGTTCATGACGTGGCAGAGCACAAAGGCGATGACAAGCGAGGTCGAGATCGTCGCCACAATAATCGGCAGCGACTGGGCGCCCTTGGACAAAATCTGGGAGAGGTTCATGCCAAAGCCAAGCAGGATAACCGCGTACTGCAAGACTTTTTTGGACGTATAGGTGACGCCGGCGGCGAGCTGTTCGCGACGATTCCTGGGAAAGACGAGCGCCAGGACCATGCCAAAAAGGATGGCAAATACCGGTCCGCCGACCACCTCAATTTGTTTGCCGAGCAACGTCGCGGGGATAGCGATGATCAGGCAGAACAAGACGCCCTTCCAGCGCTCGCGTACGATATTCGCCAGTTGCATATGGGATTCCTTCTTTCTATTTCACGTGTGCGACGGCTTATGATACGGCAACATTGAGCACAGCCTTGCGCAAACACAAACTAAGATGCCGCAATGGTTCTCAGGCAACAGCCGAATTACCCACCGCGGAAAGCTGATTCGCGGCATAATTAACAACTGACATATGAGTGTGATAGAACAGTTGCGAGGCGCTATGGAAGAATCGATGCACGTTGGCGAGCAGGAAATGAGCCTACAGGACCAGTCCTACCACACCATTCGACGCAAAATCGTTTACCTGGACTACAAGCCGGGCGAAAAACTGGGCGTCAAGCAGCTTTGCGACGACTTGGATATGGGGCGCACCCCTGTGCGCGAGGCACTGGTGCGTCTGGCGCAAGAGGGCCTGGTGCGCACCGTGCCCCAAAGCGGCACCTATGTTTCGCCCATCAACCTCACCCTTGCCGAAAGCGCCTGCTATATTCGCGAACACCTTGAAAAGCAGGTGATTGTGGAGTGCTGCGCCCGCGCTACCTCGGCAGGCATCGAGCAGCTCGACCGAGCCATCGCGCTGCAGGAAAAGGCCATGGCCGAAGAGGATCGCATCGGATTCTTTTTAAGCGACAACCTCATGCACCGCATGATCTTTAGCATCGCGTGCCGCAGCACCGTGTGGTCATGGCTCGAGGAGACCAATGCCGACCTGGAGCGATTCCGCTGGCTGCGTGCCGCCACGCAGACGCTCGACAATCAGGAGACTGTTAACGAGCACAAGCAAATCCGCCGCGCCATCGCCGGTCGCGATCCTATCGAGGCGAGCTTTTTGGTCAGCAAGCACCTGCATATGATGTTTCGCAACCAGACCGAGGTCCTGGACCAGTTCCCCGAGTACTTCGAGACCAGCAAGCTCCGCTAACCTGCCAAATAGGGACAGGTTTATTTTGGCAGGTTTTATCTGGGCAAATGCAACAAGGCCCGGCTCCGCCTGATGACGCGGAGTCGGGCCTTAGTTGTTAGGATGACGGAACTCGATTACTCGACGGTGACACTTTTGGCGAGGTTACGAGGTTGGTCAACATCGCAACCGCGCAGGATGGCTACCTCACGAGCAAGCAACTGCAGCGGGACGCTCGCTGTAATGGGGCTGAACACGTCGCGGACGGCCGGCACGCGAATGATGCAGTCGGCGATCTTGTTGATTTCCTCGTCGCCCTCGGTAGCAACGACGATGACCTTGGCGCCGCGCGCCTTGCACTCCATGAGGTTCGACACGGTCTTGTCGTAGGTGGCGCTCTTGGTGGCCACGGCGATGACGGGGAAGCCCGGGTCGATCAGGGCAATGGGGCCGTGCTTCATCTCGCCGGCGGCGTAGGCCTCGGCATGCAGGTAGCTGACCTCCTTGAGCTTGAGCGCGCCCTCATAGGAAATAGCGGCACCCATGCCACGGCCCACGAACAGTGCGGACTGCGCGTCCTTGCACAGCAGGGCGGCCTCATGCACGGACTCGGTCTGGGTATCCAAAATCCACTGGATCTGCTCGGCTGTATCGGAAAGCTCGCGGAACAGCATGCGCGCCTGCTTGGTGGTCAAGCGGTACTTGACCTGCGCCAGCAGCAGGGCCAAAAGCGTGAGGCTCACGACCTGACCGATGAAGCTCTTGGTCGAGGCGACTGCAATCTCCTTGTTGGCCTTGGTGTAGATGACACCGTCGCTCTCGCGCGCCACGGGGCTGCCCACCACGTTGGTGATGCCGAAGACCTTGGCACCCTTGATGCGCGCGTCGCGAATGGCGGCAAGGGTATCGGCCGTCTCGCCCGACTGGGACACGGCAACGACAAGCGTCGTCGGCGTGATAATGGGGTTGCGGTAGCGGAACTCGCTAGCCGCCTCAACCTCAGTGGGGATGCGAGCCCAGCCCTCGATAAGGTTCTTGGCAATGAGGCCAGCGTGATAGCTGGTGCCGCAAGCGATCACGTAGACGCGGTCGATGTCGTTGAGCTCCTCAAGCGAAAGGCCCAGCTCATCGATATCGAGCTCACCGGCGGGGGTCATGCGGCCCACCAGGGTATCGCGTACGACACGAGGCTGCTCATGGATCTCCTTGAGCATAAAGTCGGGGTAGCCGCCCTTTTCGGCCATGTCCAAATCCCAGTCGATATGGGTAACCTTGGGCTCAATCACATTGCCGGCCTCGTCGGTATACTCGACGCCTGCGGGCGTGAGCTTGGCAAACTGGCCGTCCTCAAGCACCACGACGTCGCGGGTTGCGTCGATGAGCGCGATGACATCGGAAGCAACATAGGAGCCGGTTTCGCCCACACCGACTACGATCGGGGAATCCTTGCGGGCCACGGCAATCACGCCAGGCTCATCGGCGGAAACGGCGGCCAAACCATAAGCGCCCACCACGTGGGTGCAGGCCTCGCGCACAGAGGCCATCAGGTCATGTGTCTCGCCATAGGCCTCTTCGATCAGATGTGCAAAGACCTCGGTGTCAGTCTCGCTCTTAAAGTGATGGCCGCGGCCCTCCAGCTCCTCGCGCAGTTCGGCGAAGTTCTCGACGATGCCGTTGTGGACGATGGCGATACGACCGTCGCAGCTGGTATGGGGATGGGCGTTAACGACCGAAGGCTTGCCGTGAGTGGCCCAGCGGGTGTGGCCGATGCCGCAGGTGGCGTCGCTGTCGATATTGGAAAGCTCGCTCTCCAGGCCCGCGACCTTGCCCACGCGGCGAATAACATCGAGGTGCGCCGCGGCGCCCTCGCCTACCTCGAGCGCGACACCCGAGGAGTCATAGCCGCGATACTCCATACGCTTAAGACCCGTGACCAGGATGTTCTTTGCAATATCAGAGCCGGTGTAGCCGACAATTCCGCACATAGGATAAATCCCTTCGTCCGCGTGACTGCAAAACGTCCACGCACATGGGGCGCTGAGACGTATAACGTTCGAGTATTGTACTCACGCAGGCGCAAGCTGATATACCAGAAGTGGTATCTCAACTTGGATACCACTCGATACACACACCCCACCACCACGAAGGGGACAGGCACCTTCGTGGTGGTCGCACTGGCAGCATCGTTTGCCCAGATAAAACCTGCCAAAATAAACCTGTCCCTAATAGGCAGGTTTTGACACCTCAGGGGCGGGCGATGCTACAATCTGGCTTGTACTTGAAACGCATCAAAGGGGCCGCTATGGCAAAGGTTAAAATCAGCGACGTCGCGCGCGAAGCCGGGGTTTCGTTGGGCACGGTTTCCAACGCGCTCAACCATCCCGAAAAGTTGCGTCCCGAGACCCTCAAGCTCATTAACGAAACCATCAGTCGACTGGGCTACCTGCCCAACCAAAGCGCTCGTCAGCTCGCGGGCGGCGCCACCAAGTCCTTTGGCCTGGTGCTCCCCCGTCTCGATCACGGCTTTTCGCTCCAAATCGCCAGCGGCGCCCACAACGAGGCCCGCAAGCACGGCTATGACCTGCTCATCGCCAACGCCGACAACGACGACATCCTCGAGGATCATTACCTGCGCTACTTTATGGGCACGCAGATGTCCGGCGTCATGGTTCAGCCCATGGCATCCCCCGACTGGCACCCCGCCATGACTAAAATGCCCGTGCCGATCGTCCACCTGGACATCCATTGCTCCGAGCCCGGCTACTACGTAGCGGCCGACAACGAGGCCCAGGGTCGCATCATTGCCGAACTCGCCATCGCCCGCGGTGCACGCCATATCACCGTTGTGGGTAGAGCAGCATTTATGCAACTCACCCTACGCGTCCTTGGCATTCATAAGGCGCTCGCCCTACATCCCGACATCAAGATCGAAGTCATTGACGCCGGCGAGTGGAACACGGCGGCCGACGGCTATGGCATCGGCAACCAAATCGCCGAGCGTCCCGCCGCGGACGACCGCGCCGATTTTGTCGTCGGTCTAACCGACGTGCTGGCCTCGGGTGTCGTTTCGGCACTGGTCGACAAGGGCATCTCTGTCCCCGGGCAAGTACGCGTAGCAGGCTGCGATGGCAACCCGCTCGCTTGGAGCGGATCGGTCCCGCTCACAACGGTAGCGCCCCCGGGCTACGAGATTGGCCGCAAGGGTGTCCAACTGCTCATAGAGCAAATCGAGAACAAGGCCCCGGCAAAGACCAGGCATATCCGCATCGGCTCTGCAGCGCGCACCGTCACCGCAGTCACCGCTGCCGAGGACATCAACCGCCAAGAACTGGTACGTCCGTTCCTACTGGAGCGTGCCAGCACCCAGGCGAGCACCCAGACCGACGCCACGGCCATCAACCTGGGCGCGTATCTATAGCACGCCCGCACGTATGCTAAGTCACCGCTTAAGCAAAAGGGGCCCGACCATTGCCGGGCCCCTTTTGCTTAAGCGCAAACGTGGGCAATTGCTCGTTTCAACACCGCAATTGTCTAACGCACGGCCTTGACTGCCGACACCAGATCGAACAACGTGTCGAGCACGACCTCACAGCCGTCCACCACGTCCTGCGGCAGCGGCACGATATCGGGAACGGCAAAGACGTGGCAGCCGGCCGTGATACCCGAGACGCAGCCGTTGCGCGAATCCTCGACCACAGCACATTCCTCAGGAGCAAAGCCCGCGCGCTCGCAGGCAAGCAGATACATCTCGGGGTCGGGCTTGCCGTGCACGACGTCCTCGCCGCAGGTCACCGTCTCAAACTTGTCAAAAAGACCGACCATCTTGAGGTTGCGCTCGGCCGTAGCGAGGCGCGACGACGTCGCTAGACCCACGTGATAGCCCGCAGCCAGCAGCTCGTCTATGCACTCGGCGGCACCGGCCTTAAGCTCCAAATCGGTCTTGACCATCTCGTCGCGAATCTCCTTGTGGCGGACATAGATCGCCTCGGTGGTTTCGTGGCTACCGTAATGGTTATCAAGGATGTCCATGACATCGGGCAGCGTGCGACCGATAAACTGATGGATCAGCGCTTCATCAATCGCGACCCCCAGCTCGGCAGCGCCCGCCTTCCATGCCTTGATGCCCAAACGCTCGGTATCGACCAGCGTTCCGTCCATGTCAAAAATAACAGCCTTGATCATATCGGCCCCCTCACCGGATTGCATTACCGCCACTCTACCGCACTTTACAAACTTGTATATAACGTATATAGCATATTGCACTTTCGTTACATAAGCGGAAGTCTTATGACAGGCAGCTCGGTAGGATTATAGTTTTCGACCGAGTACTCAATGGTAAGGATCGTTTCATGCTTTCAGACACTACTGCACCTGCAGAGGAGCTTCAGGACAAACTCGCGACGCTCGAGCAGTTGCTTTTGGCATACGGACGCGTCGCCATCGGCTTTTCCGGTGGCGTCGATAGCAGCTTTTTGGCCGCGGTCTGCGCCCGCATTATGCCTGCCAGCACGCTTCTCGTTCACCTCACCACGCCGCTCATCGGCACGCCCGAACAAACCTCGTTTGAGCGATCCGTTGACGGACAAACCAATGAGGGGCCGCATTTTAAGCTCCCCGTGCTCAATCTTTCGGTCGATCAGCTGCAGCTCCCCCAAGTAGCCTGCAACGACGCCAATCGCTGCTACCACTGCAAGCAGGCCGGCTTTACCGCCATCGTCAACCACGCCAAGTCGCTGGGCTTTTCCACCGTCATCGATGGCAGCAATGCAAGCGATCGCGGTGACTACCGCCCCGGCATGCGCGCGGCAGAAGAGCTCGGCGTACGCTCCCCTCTCATGGAGGTCGGCTTTACCAAGAACGAAGAGCGCGAGCTGTTGCGTGCATGGGGCTATCCCGTTTGGAGCCTGCCGGCGGGAGCCTGTCTTGCCACGCGCGTCCCCACGGGCGAGGAGCTTACGCGCGAGAAGGTCGATTTGATCCGCGCCTGCGAGGATTACCTACACGGTCTTGGTCTGGCGCAGGTTCGCGCGCGCTTGGTCGGCGGCTGCATGCATATCGAAGCCGCTCCCGCAGATGTCACTAAGATTGCCGCCCCCGGCACCGCCGTCGACGACGAGGGCAAGACCCCGCTGCCCGCTGCAATCGAGTCTGCGTTGCGCGAGCTGGGCTGCGGCCATATCTCCCCCGAGGTCAGCCCCTACATCCACGGCAACATGAACCTTTAGGTTACGCCGTTTTACAAACGGCGTAACTGCTCGGCGCTGCGCGGGCTCCGGGCACGGCAATCTGACGTTCAACTTCACGGGCGCGACCAAAAGGTCAGCGCCCGCTTGTTTCACGTCACCTTACCGCACCCGAAGCCCGCTCGCTCGCATATGCTCAACCTGGACTGCGTTAACTGACCTGCCAAAAAGGGACAGGTTTGTTTTGGCAGGTTTTATCTGGGGAAATATCGCGAGGCAGTCGCCCCCCTAGCACCCATATAACTTCGAGAGACACAAGAGGGGCGACTCGGCTGCATCTACTTCTTCCGATAGCGGCGGTTGCGGCTCGTCGATGAACCCATTACTTCGATGAGCCCTTTATCCGCCATTTTTGGCAGATGGTAGCGGACGGACGAAATTTTGACCCCCGATGCAACCGCTATTTCTCGCGCCGTCATATCCACTTCGGCACTGAGAGCCTCCAGGATCCTATCCGCTGTCGAAGCTGACGATTCTCTGCTCATATCGATAATCTCAAACGTGTCTTTGCCACATTTTGACAGGACATGTTTATCGACAAGATCCCCGCAGATCAGGCGAATGTCATCCGAATCCCACTTCAGAGCCTCTCGTATTTTTTGAATATCGCATACGCACCCATGCTCCCGCATATACATGAGCAATGTTTCCTCGCGATCCGTCAGCTCGGTGCCCACATGGCTCTGAATCCACGTGCGGTTTTCAGCAAGCTCCGCCCCGTGCCGGGAAAGCAGCACCGTAAACGAATCGGCCTTAACGATAAATTTCGGCCTTCCAAGCGAACGAGACTCCATCTCGCGAATCATAGCCGGGATACCAGATCCCTGGCTTTCTGCAACGGCCCCCTCGGCATGCTCCAACGGCGTCGCCCCCATTAGGCTCATGAGCTTTGGGTTTCGGCAGCGCGATTCCCCGTCTGCAAGATTGTCCACCGTCTTTCCGCCCCAAAGCCCACCGGGGTTTTTGATCTCTATTCTGTCTGGATAGATATCGACACTCACGGCCTGCCCCACAAACATGGGCGAATATTCTCGATGGATGCAGGCATTTGCCAAGGCCTCGCGCAAAACCTCCTGGGGAACTTCCCAATCCTCCCTTCTACCAGCGCCTTGCACTATCGCCGCTTTGCGCAAGTTCCGTCCAATCGCGGCAAGGGCATCTTCGATGCAAGCCGGAATCGGGCCATCGCACAACTGGCGGTCAATAAACCGGGGTTGCCCGGGTGCAGATTTTTCCACATCGGAATGAACGGCGACATCGATCATGAGTTTGGGATAGAACTGCTGGGGGTAAATTCCCGCCGACAGAAGCCCTGCGAGCTTCACCGCACCATCCTTTGTAGTGATATTGAGTCTGACCAGCTGCTTTTCCAGCGTATCGGCCCCGCGCAAACCGCGGGGGGTCTGCAGCCGGCGATTTGCGATAATAGACCGCACGACATCTGGATCCAAATCCTCGACTGTTGCTTCCGAAACCACCGTGCCGTCTGCATCGCTCGGAAGCAACGCACTCTGCAGCTCATATAGCTCAGCGGGTGACATCTTGATATCTTTATCATCCACGCGCTTGTAGCTACCGTTCTGTACGCCGCGCGCGCCGATATAGCAAGGCTTCGCTTTAAGCTCAAGTTCAAAGATGCGCACCAGAAGCACCTGGAGCCTGTCGACCTCGCCTTGATCAAGCTCGTACCGCGGCGCATGGGTCACCACTGCTGCTGAGCCTCCGTCTCCGATACCCGAAACAAACTGATCGCGCACCCTATCGATAGCAAAGTTAGCCGAAGGAACAAACCCTTCGGCTTCGTTTAGGCCCAAAATAATGAGCCCACCCGCAGTGTTCGCAAAAGCGCTCACTGTCTCCCATACGTCTGCGCTCAATTTATTCGTGCAGGCTTTAACTTCTACCGATGCGTCATCAGTCCCCCGCCTGCGAAGGCGCTCAACGATAAGGCCAAGAGGTTCATCCAGCAGCATTGGCATTCCGTCTCTCTAAAACGATAGATTTATCTCTCTAAAGTATAGTATATCTCTCTAACTTTAGAGAGATAAGCACCTTATTTTAGAGAGAAATTTAGAAAGATGTATCGAATTCACCGCTAGATTGCCTAATGTTATTTCTTTAACTGGCTTTCTCTTTAGAGAGACATTTAGAGAGACGAGCGCGACCTCTCTAATCATGGGCTCCACTCTTTAAGGCGCACACTTCCTAACCGTGCCCTAAGTTGCGGTGAAATAGTCCCCGATTAACCCGCCAAAAAGGGACAGGTTTATTTTGGCAGGTTTTATCTGGGGAAACGCCGACTGATTCCATGTATACAACCGCCGCAGCTCCATATGAGGCAAATGAATCAGTAACGTCTATCCCAAATCTTGAGTATTTGTTCGGCGGGACGGCCTCTGCCGGCTCCTGCTAGACTGGTAGACTCCCAACCGTCCATCCAGGAGCCTCAATGTCGCGCAAGTCCGCCTACAAGCAAGTGCTTTCCATCGGCACCGCCGTGGTGCTGGGGTTTGCACTGTTCACAGGGTCGCTCGACGGAGCGCCCAAGCTGCTGTCGCCGCAAAGCGATGAGCAGGCGGTAGCTCTGGCCGAGAAACAAAACGAGAGTCCCAGCCGCACCGACGACGAGGCAGACCTGGTTGCCCGACTCGAATCGGGAACAGCGAGCTCCTCGGACTCTCAAAATAGCCAAGTCTCTGGCGATGGCTCCGATTCCGCCGCAACCGACACCGGTGACGACGGCTCCGCCGACAGTACCGCTACCCCCATCGATGAGGTCGAAAACCCCGATCTCGACCGCGCCCGCGGCGTATATCTCAGCAGCATTCCCGACTACGCCGGCAATCCCTATGTTGCCCTTCGCGCCGACAGCACGCACGCGCTCGGCACGCCGTCATTCACGCTCGATGAATACGAGCGCGCCACCGAAGAGGGCTGCTTTAAGAAGTTCTCCAAGCTCGACAGCTTGGGCCGCACTCGCAAAGCGCTCGCCTGCGTGGGCCCCGAATCGCTCGGTCAGGGCAAGCGCGGCGATATCTCGCGTATCCACCCCGCCGGATGGCACCAACAGCGCTACGACTTTATTCCGGGCCAGAGTCTCTACAACCGCTGCCACCTTATCGCTTGGTCGCTCTGCGGCGAAAACGCCAACCGCAAGAATCTCCTCACCGGCACGCGCTATCTCAACGAGACGGGCATGCTACCGTTTGAAGAGCAGATTCTCAACTATATTCGCGATACGGGTAACCATGTGCTCTATCGCGTCACGCCCATGTATAACGAAGAGGACCTTGTCTGCCGTGGCGTACGCCTTGAGGCGCAATCGGTCGAGGACCACGGCAAGACCCTCTGTTTCCACGTATATTGCTACAACCTGCAGCCGCATGTGCAGATCGACTACGCCACCGGTCGCAATCAGGCCTCGGGAGACTAGGGCCGACAAAAGCTGCCCCAAAACCTAAAATGATTCGTTTTCCTCCGTCCCCCGGGGATCAAAAAGGGCCGCCCTGGATTGCCCAGAGCGGCCCTTTCATCGGCATGTATGTTACAGGCAACGACACGCGCTACTTGGCGCGGCCCTCCTCATAGCGCTCGACCAGTTTGGCCTGAACGTCATAGGGTACCTGCTCATAGCCCGCCGGCTTCATGGTAAAGTCGCCCGTGCCGCGCGTGATAGAACGCAGACGCGTCGAATAGTCCGTCAGCTCGGCCAGCGGCGCCTGGGCAATGACCACGGTATCGCCGCGCTCATCGGTCTCCATGCCCGTCACGCGACCACGCGAGGCCGAGATGTCGCCCATCACGGCGCCGGCGTAGCTCTCGGGGATAGTCACCGTGATTTCCTCGATGGGCTCCAGCACCACCGGGTCGGCATCGGCGCATGCCTTGCGCAGGCCGATGCGAGCCGCCGCGCGGAACGCCATCTCGTTGGAGTCGACGCTGTGATACGAACCGTCGTACACAGCCACGCGAATGCCCGTAAGCGGGTAGCCGGCAATGATGCCGTCCTTCATGGTCTCCTGAACGCCCTTGTCCACGGCGGGAATGAGCGAACGCGGAATGCGACCGCCCACGACCTCGTCTACAAACTCATAGCCATCGCTCGTGCCGTCGGGCCCAATGAGCGGCTCAACGCGCAGCCAGCAGTCACCATACTGGCCGGCGCCGCCGGTCTGCTTCTTGTGGCGGCCCTGGGCACTTGCCGTGCGGCGAATGGTCTCACGATACGGAATGCGGATCGGCACACTCTTGGCCACGACCTTGGTACGGTCCTCAAGGCGATTGAGCAGGACCGAAACCTGTGCCTCGCCCACCGCCGAAATGATGGTCTGGCCGGTCTCCTCGTCGCGGTCGATGCTCATGGTCGGATCGGCCTTGCAGGCCTTCTCGATAAACGTGTAGAGCTTCTCTTCGTCGCCGCGATTCTCGGCCTCAATGGCGATGCGGTACTGCGAGTTGGGGAACTTAAACGCCGCAGCCTCGACCTTGCCGGTAATCGAGAGCGTATCGCCCGTCTCGGCCGCCAGCTTGGGCGCCACGATGATATCGCCGGCATAAGCGTGGCCGACCTCGGTCATGTCACGGCCGCACATCACATACAGGTGGGCCAGACGCTCACCCTTGCGCGTGCGCGCATTAATCAGCTCAAGGCCCGGCTCAAGCGTACCCGTCAGCACCTTGATAAAGCTGATGCGACCCTGCTGCGGATCGGCCAGGGTCTTAAACACAAACGCCACCGGGCGGTCATCGTCACTCGAGATCTTAAGCGAATCGCCGTCGATGAGCGGCATCTCGCCGTAGTCCGTCGGCGCCGGGAAGTACGTGGCGATATCGTCCATCAGCGAGTTGACGCCCTGCTCCTTAATGCAATCGCCCGCAAAGACCGGCACAAAGATGCGCTCGGCGATCGCCTTCGACAGCAGGCCTTCAAGCTCCTCCTGCGTCAGCGTCTCCTCGCCTTCCAAGTACTTCATCATCAGATCGTCGTCAGCCTCGGCCACCAGCTCGCACAGATGGTCATGGGCTTCCTCGGCCTGGGCACGATACTCCTCGGGGATCTCCGACTCAACGGCTTCGGTGCCGTTGCAATGGCGCGCCTTCATGCGCACCAGATCGATGATGCCGTCAAAGTCCTCGCCCTCGCCCCAGGGAAGGGTCACGGCGCCCAGGCGCGTGCCAAAGCGCTCCTGCAGCAGGTCCATCGTGGTCGCAAAGCTGGCCTCGGAGCGCGACAGGCGGTTCACGAACACCGCACGCGCCAGGCGCAGGTCCTCCGCCGCATACCAAAGCTTGACGGTCGTAGGCTGTGGGCCGGCCTCGGCGTCGACCACAAACAGAGCCGTCTCGCAGACGCTCATCGCGGCAAAGGCGTCGCCGATAAAATCGGGGTAGCACGGGGCATCGAGGACATTGATGCGCGCGCCCTTCCAGTCGATCGGCGCAATGGTCGTCGAGATGGAAAATGCACGCTTGACCTCTTCGGGGTCATAGTCGAGCGTGGGCTTGGTGCCGTCGTGGCCGCCCAGGCGGGCGGTCTTGCCGGAAAGGTGGAGCATGGCCTCGGCGAGTGAGGTCTTGCCCACCCCGCCTTGGCCTACGAGCACCACGTTCCTTACATTACCGGTCTTGGGAGCACCCATGATGACCTCCTTGCAGGGCCGCGCGCAATGCGCGACGCCAACGGGGAGAGTTCGCGGTCGGTGCCGTCCCGGGAGCAGCATGGTCGGCAGCCGAGCCGACTCACCCTCCAAATGTCCTATGCCACCACCCTACCCTCACGGGCGACCGTCCATGCACACCTTTCGGCGCACGTATGAATACAGGCGGCGAGAGGAAGGGACGAACACATGAGGCAATTATTAAACCCCATCGATACAAACAAAAGCCGCCACGGACCATAAGACCGGCGGCGGCTTCTTCTCAATTCTGAGTTGAGTCTACCCCTCGATACGGCTCAAGAACTCACGGGTACGTTGCTCACGCGGATGGTCGATAACCTGCTCGGCCGGACCCTCCTCGACAATGCGGCCTCCGTCCATAAAGACCACGCGGTCGGCAACATCGCGCGCAAACTGCATCGCATGGGTCACGATCACCATCGTCATATTCTGCGCGGCGAGGTCTTTAATGACACGCAGCACCTCGGCCGTTAGCTCGGGATCGAGCGCCGAGGTCGGCTCGTCAAAGAACAAGATCTCCGGGTCGAGCGCCAAGGCGCGGGCGATGCTCACGCGCTGTTGCTGACCGCCCGAAAGCTCACATGGCACCTTGTTCTCGTTGCCCGTAAGCCCCATCTGCGCGATCAGCTCACGCGCACGTGCTTCGGCCTGCTCGCGCGGACGCTTGAGTACGCGAATCGGAGCATCGGTGATGTTTTTCATCACCGTATAGTGCGGAAACAGATTGTAGTTCTGAAACACCAGGCCAAATCGCGAACGCGCCCGCTTGGGCACGTCGCCTTTCGCATATACCGCACCCGACCCCGCGTCCGTCGCAACGGCAAGGTCGCCAAACGAGAGCGAGCCTCCGTCAAGTGTCTCGAGCAGTGTGGCACAGAGCAGAAGTGTGGACTTACCGCCGCCTGAAGGCCCGATAATCGCTACGACCTCGCCACGCTTTACCTCGAGCGAGATATCCTTGAGCACCTCATTGCCACCAAACGCCTTACGCGCGTTCGATATTTTCATTACCGAATTAATCATGGTAGTAATCCAATTTTGTCTCGGCGGCGCCCAGCAGCATCTCGACGACGAAGTTAAAGACCCAGTAAATCAGCGCCGCGATCGCAAACGGCACCATGCTCACCTGCGAGGCAACCAGCGCCTTAGCCGTCGAGAACATCTCCCCCACGCCGATGGCAAACGCCAGCGACGTGTCCTTGACCAGCGTGATGATCTCGTTGCCCATCGCCGGCAGAATACGCTTGGCGACTTGCGGCATCACAATGTACAAAAATGTCTGCAGACGCGAATAGCCCAGCACCTCGGCTGCCTCGTATTGACCGCGCGGAATGGACTGCAGGCCCGAGCGATAGATTTCGGCAAAGTAGCCGGCGTAGTTGATGATGAACGCCACAACGCACGCCGTCCACTTGGAATCGGGCGTAAGCGAAATGCCGAACACGTAGTACGGGGCAAAGTAGATGGCAAACATCTGCAGCATGAGCGGCGTACCGCGCATGACCGAAATGTAGATGCGCGCAATCCAGCGCAGCGGCGCGACCTTGCTCATGCGCATAAACGCCACGGGGATTCCCAGCGGAATCGACCCGAGCAGCGTCAGCACAAACAGCTGCAAACTGACCAAGAACCCCTGGCCAAGCATCTGCATCATGATCTGAATAGACAACCCAAGCTCTCTTTCACAGTAACAGAACAGCAGGTGTTAATTGAAATAGGCACAGTGCCCAAGATTGCGAGCGACAAGCCCGACGAAGCGTACTTTGGTACGCGAGGAGGGTTGGAGCCGCAAGGTTGGGTGCTGTGGCTATTTCAAAACCCAGTTGTCGAAGGATAGACCGTAGCTTGAATACTTGTCGCAGAGGTCCTTGACCGTACCGTCCTCATAGAGCGCTTTGAGCGACTCGGTCACGGCGTCGGCCGACTTGGTGTCGCCCTTCTTAAAGCCGACGGCGTAGTGCTCGCTGGACAGCGGCTCATCAAGCTGTGTATAGGCATCGGGCTTGGCGGCAAGCTGATACTGGGCAATCGAGAGGTCACAGGCGACGGCATCGACTGCACCACTCTCGAGCTGCATAAAAGCCGTGTTGTACTCGCCGATGGTGTCGAGCGTGGCAAACGTCGCGGCCAAATCCTCCTGGTCGCCCTCGAGCACATCCTGTGCAGCGGAATCAGTCTGGGTAATCACGGTCTTGCCGGCAAGATCGTCCCAGCTCTTGATGCCCGCATCCTTCTTGACCACCAGCACCTGCTCGTTGAGCATGTACGGCTCGGAGAACGTGTAGTCGTCCTCGCGGCCCTCCATGGTAAAGCCGTTCCAGATGCAGTTGATGGCGCCCGAGTTGAGCAGCGTATCCTTAGCGTCCCAGTCGATGGCCTCGTATTTGACCTCCCAGCCCTGCTTATCGGCAACGGCCTTGGCCAGGTCAAGGTCAAAGCCCGTGTACTCGCCGTCATCGCCCACAAAGCCGTACGGAGGATAGGACTTGTCAAAGCCCACCACGAGCTTCTTGGACTCCGCAGCGCCCTTCACATCCTTGGCCGCGGCAGAGCCAGCAGCGGAGCCTTTGCCGGCACCACCGCCGCAGCCGACAAGACCAAGGCCAAGCACCGTGGCGAGCGAGCCGGCTAGACCAACAAACTGACGACGAGACATATCGATATTCATGGTATTCCCCCTTGGTGGCACTTTAGTTAAGTAAAGTGAGTCATGTAACGTTCAGAATCATACACTCTACCTAGATAAAGTACAAGGGAGGGGTTGCCCGGCGTGGGCGGGGAGCGGCGCGTAATTAAGTTTCCTGCTCTACAGTCCTGCGCAAGACGGAAAGCACATTAAGTGCTTTCCTTTG
>URRT01000006.1 GCA_900550355.1 uncultured Collinsella sp. | reverse complement strand
TTCGCGAATCGCGGATTGCAAGCCGACAGCTAACGCCGCCGTCGGACCAAGACATCCGATCAAAAGGGCAACGACGGCAATAGCGACATCTCGAGCGTTCATGGAACCACTTCCTACACGAGAAAGACTTTGTTTCTCGGGACCTAGTGTGCCCAGCGCCCATATGCGCGGCGTACTGCCACGGTAAGCGCTCTGTTAACCCAAATGCAAATAAAAACGGACGCCCTTACGTTGCCCGAAAGCTCGGTAAAGGCGCCCGTCCATCATGCGCAATCGATGTCGGCAGATTACCAACCGGTATAGTAGTCGGTGGTTCCGGCTGCGCAGCCGGAGTCATAGACCTTGCACTCGCCCTTGGAACCGGTAAACGTGGAGCCTTGAGCCTTATCGCCCGCGGCAACGACGTAGTAACCATCGGAATCGCGCCAAAAGCCCTCGGAATCCTGAGTCCACTCGCCCGTGCGGTGATGGTAGAGCACGTTGCTGCTGTAATAGGTCTCACGACGACCGTTATAGTTATTTACGCCGCTCGAGCGCGTCAGGCCCGAGCCGTTCGCGTAATACGCAGCAGACGCGTAAGACGAGCCGGAGCCGGCGTTGTAATACGAAGCCTGAACGGCCTCAGCGGCCTCGGCTTCGGCGGCCGCAGCCTCGAGCGCCTCGCGCTTAGCATCCTCGAGTGCGGAGCGAAGCTCGTCGAGCTCGGCCGACTTCGCGTCGACCTCCTCCATCGTCAAAAGACTGCCCGCACCATCGATACAACCTTGCAGTACAGCGCGCTCGTCATCGGTTGCATAGTCACCGTACATGTTCACGATGATCTGGGCGCGGACCTCCAGGGAATCGCGCTTGGCCCCCATAGAGGCGTTCCACTCCTGCATGGAGCCAAAGCCGTCGCCGCGATAGTCGACGGGCTGCATCAACGTGGCCTCGGAGGGCGCGGAACCAACCGCGTCGGACAGCGTCGCCGCGTGGGCCTCGGTTACGCCGGCACCCACCAAAAGCGCCACGGCAAGCGTGGCAGAAAGGGCGGCGGCCTTCGGTTTTCGTGAATCGATCCTCATGTAGCTGGAAACCTCCGTAGTGCGTTTTTGCTGCGTTTGAGCTGTGTGTGATTCGATCGCGCTGCATAGTACCCCGAGCAAATCGCGACCTGCGGTTTTACTCAAAAGGCGCACGTCAATTGCGTAAAACTCACATCCTCTCAACAGGAGTTTTCCACAACTCGAATGCATAAAGCGTGCCAAAAACCCTGTTTTTGCACCCTCTCTATGCAAAAAAGGCGCCGGTGCGACCATTGTTCGCACAGGCGCCTTGAGCAGGCATTTAATGCAGTTATACCATCGAGTCGCAAGGGGTCCTTGCACAAGTCGCCTTACTCGTCCAGCGCGGCGAAGGCCTGCTTCAGATCCCAAATGATGTCCTCGGCGTTCTCGGTACCGATGGAAAGACGGATCGTGGAGGGCGTGATGTTCTGCTCGGCGAGCTCCTCGGCAGAGAGCTGGGAGTGCGTGGTGGTAGCCGGGTGCACGACGAGCGACTTGACGTCGGCCACGTTGGCGAGCAGCGAGAACACCTGCAGATGATCGATGAACTTCCAAGCTGCCTCCTGGCCACCCTTAATCTCAAAGGTAAAGATCGAGGCACCGCCGTTGGGGAAGTACTTCTGATAGAGCTCGTGATCGGGGTGCTCAGGCAGGCTCGGGTGGTTCACCTTGGCAACGTGGCTGTCACCAGCCAGGAACTCAACGACCTTCTTGGTGTTCTCGACATGACGGTCAACGCGCAGCGACAGAGTCTCGGTGCCCTGGAGCAGCACCCAGGCGTTGAACGGGCTGATGCAGGCGCCCTCGTCACGCAGCAGGATAGCGCGGACATAGGTTGCGAAGGCGGCGGGACCGGCAGCCTCGGCAAACGAAACACCGTGGTAGGAGGGGTTGGGCTCAGCGATCTGCGCATACTTGCCGCTCGCCTTCCAGTCAAAGTTGCCGCCATCGACAATCACGCCGCCCAGCGAGGTGCCGTGGCCGCCGATGAACTTAGTTGCAGAGTGAACGACAATGTTGGCGCCGTGCTCCAGCGGACGGAACAGATACGGGGTGCCGAAGGTGTTGTCGACGACAACCGGCAGACCGTGCTTCTTGGCGATCTCGGAGATGGCGTCGATGTTGGGGATGTCGGAGTTGGGGTTGCCGAGCGTCTCGAGATAGATGACCGTGGTGTTGTCCTTGATGGCGTCCTCGACCTCGTCCAGGTTATGGGCATCGACGAAGGTGGTCTCGACGCCAAACTGGGAGAGCGTGTGCTCCAGCAGGTTGTAGGAACCGCCGTAGATGGTCTTCTGGGCGACCACGTGGTCACCGGCCTGGGCAAGAGCCTGCAGGGTATAGGTGATGGCGGCGGCGCCAGAGGCAACGGCGAGGCCAGCAACGCCGCCCTCGAGCGCGGCAATGCGGTCCTCGAAGACGCCTTGGGTGGAGTTGGTCAGACGACCGTAGATGTTACCGGCGTCGGCAAGACCAAAGCGGTCAGCAGCATGCTGGGAGTTGCGGAACACATAGCTCGTGGTCTGGTAGATAGGCACGGCACGGGAGTCGGATGCAGGATCGGCGCTCTCCTGGCCAACGTGCAGCTGCAGGGTATCGAAACCAAAGGTATGCTCGGGGTTGTTGATAAACTGGCTCATGATGATCTCCTTGATCGAACAAAAGTAAATAAAAAGAGAGAAGTAAGTCGCTGTCTCCTGATCACGCCGACGGGCGCAAACAGGAGCCCGGCATTCGTCTTGGCAAGCAATTCATATGCGGGCCTCCTTTCGCATCCCGTTCTCGTGGTTGGCTTAATTACCTACCGCCTTTGTGTGTTTTGAATAGTACGAGCATTGTTTTGCTCGGTCAATCACTTAAAAGCGCTAACTTGTTATCGGTTTTTTAGATAGCTATCGAAAGGATGGCGCCGATGACCCTCCAGCAACTTCGTTTTTTGATCGCCGTGGCAGAGTCCGGATCGATCAACGCCGCAGCCCAGCGCCTTTATACGGCACAGTCCAACATCTCAAACGCTGTCAAAAGCCTGGAACAGGAGCTCCATCTGGAGATCTTTACGCGCTCCAGCCGCGGCGTCACGCTCACCAACGACGGCACCGAGCTATTGGGCTATGCGCGCCAGGTCGTAGAGCAGGCCGACATGCTCGAGGCACGCTACGAGGACGGCGGCACACCCCAGGCGCGCCTTGCCGTCTCGGCCCAGCACTACGCGTTTTCGGTTGAGGCCTTTGTCAACGTCGTTGAGCGCTGCCGCGACAGTAAGTTCGAGTTCATCATGCGCGAGACCACCACCTCGCAGATCATCGACGACGTCCGCGCATTTCGCAGCGATATCGGCATTCTGTACCTGGATGACTTTAACGCCCGCGTTCTGCAGAAGGCCTTCGCCGATGCCCGCGCAAGCTTCCATCCCCTCTTCGACGCGACGGTCCACGTCTTCGTTAGCGAACGCCACCCGCTCGCACGCCGCCCTCAGCTGTCCCTTGCCGACCTCACGCCCTATACGCGCTACAGCTTTGAGCAGGGAACCTCAAACTCCTTCTATTACGCCGAGGAACCTTTTAGCTATATCCCTTGCGACCGCAACATACGAATCTCGGACCGCGGAACACTTACTAACTTACTTATCACGTCGAACGGTTACACCCTGTCGACCGGTGTCCTTTCCAATGAAATGCAGTGGGGTATGGCATCGATCCCGTTAGCAGACGCCCCAACGATGCACGTAGGATATATCATGCACGACGAGCGCAAGCCCTCTCCTCTCTTGCGGCAATACCTCGACGAGCTCAACCGCATCATCCATGCCGACCAGCTGTCGGAAGACGGGGTAGAAATCGTAGATTGCTAGCCCGCGGCGGGCATGGCGCTACAATGGTCACTCACACGAAGCGTACCCAACGAAAGGAACCATGTGAAGGTCATCATCTATACCGACGGCTCGGCCCGATCAAATCCGGGACGCGGCGGCTACGGCGCCGTGCTCAAGTACACCACCCCCGCCGGCAAGACCTTCACCTCCGAGCTTTCGCGTGGCTACGCCAAGACCACTAACAACCGCATGGAGCTCATGGCGGTCATCGTGGCGCTCGAGGCACTTAACCGCCCCTGCGAGGTCGAGGTCCATTCCGATTCGCAATACGTCGTCAACGCCTTCAACAAGCACTGGATCGACGGCTGGAAAAAGCGCGGGTGGAAAACTGCCAACAAGCAGCCCGTCAAGAACCGCGACCTGTGGGAGCGCCTGCTTGCCGCAAAGAGCAAGCATAAGGTGGAGTTCATCTGGGTTAAGGGGCATGCCGGCCACGAGCTCAATGAGCGCTGCGACGAGCTCGCCACCACCGCGGCCGACGGAGCCAACCTCGATATCGACGCCGGCTTTAACGAGAGCGACCTGTAATAGCGTTTTCGCGCAGCTTTATATCCCCACGCGCTACACTCATCCTGTAGACCAAACAACGCAAGGGGGACGCATGCTGCGTATAGCGACTATCGGCACATCCATGATCACCGACGACTTTATCCAGGTCGTCAATGCCAACGATCAAGCCGCGTTTGTGGGCACGCTTTCACGCGATGCCAATCGCGGTGCCGCCTTTACCGCCGAGCACGGCGGCGAACGCAACTTCACCGCACTCGACGAGCTCGCGTCCGCCGACGACGTCGATGCCGTCTACATCGGCAGCCCCAACGCGCTCCATCACGAGCAGGCGCTCGCCTGCATCGCCGGCGGCAAGCACGTCATCGTCGAGAAGCCCTTCTGCGCCACCGAAGCGCAGGCGCTGGAAGTCTTCCGCGCTGCCGAGGCAGCAGGTGTCGTGGCCCTCGAGGCGATGCGTCCCCTCCACGATCCCGCCTTCCACGCCGTCGAGGACGCCCTGGGCGAGATTGCCCCCATCCGCCGCGCCTCACTGCGCTTTGGCAAATATTCCTCGCGCTACAACGAGATTCTCGCGGGACGCACCACCAATATCTTCGATTGCAATATGGCATCGGGTTCCCTCATGGACATCGGCGTCTATACCGTTGAGCCCATGGTCGAGATCTTCGGCATGCCCTCCGGTCTCACCAGCATGGCCACACTGCTCGACCCCTCAACGCAAGAGCTCACCCATGGCCCCATTGACGGCTGCGGTTCCATTCTCGCCAGCTACGGCGGTGGCCGTATCTCCGTCGAGCTCGCGCACTCCAAAATTACGAATGACCTGCTGCCCTCGCAGATCGAAGGCGAGCGTGGCACTATCCAGATCGACCATCTGTCCACGCCCCGCAACGTCCGCATCGACTATCGCGGCGACGTCGTACGCGGCTCGGCGACCGAGGCACCGCGCGAACAGGACGACAACGGCCGCGCGCTCGACCTTCCCAAGTCAAGCAACACTATGGAATACGAACTCGCAGACTTTATCACCGCCATCGGAGGCATCGATAACGTTAAGGAAGAGATCTGGGAGACCCCGGCGGGACGCCATGAGCTCGGCCACTACCGCGATGTCACGCTCGTCTCGCTGCGCATCATGGATGCCGTGCGTCAGCAGGCCGGCATTACCTTCCCCGCCGATTCAGTCAAGCAGGCCTAGCGATGGGCTTTTTTGACAAGTTCTTCTCCGGCATCAATCGAGAGCCTCAAAAACCGTCTGGCGTTGAGCTCGAGCTGCGACGCAGGCTTACCGTGCTAGCAAGCGACGCAGCCACTCAAAACGCTCCGCAGCGCTATTTTCTGCGGTGGGAGGGCCAAGTCCAGGGCGTCGGCTTTCGCTTTACCAACACCAATCTCGCACAGACGCACACACTCACCGGCTGGGTACGCAATATGGAAGACGGTTCGGTCGAAATGGAGGTACAAGGCGCGCCTGCGAATATCCTGTCTCACCTCGAGGCGCTCCATGCCTCCTATGAGCGAATGGGCATACGTTTTCGCCTCGAGGACGCACAAATCCGCGCCGCGCTTACCAGCGAAGATGGTTTCAGTCCTCGTTATTAGTATTGTGTGCTAAATACGGTATCATTTACCTACGACCGTTGATAGAAAAGAGGCGAGGCGCATGGCGGTGCAAAGAAGAAACACCAAGCAGCGGAAACTGGTTCTTGACGCCGTGCGCCAAAGCTATAACCACCCCACCGCCGATGAGATCTACAACGCCGTGCGCGCGCAGGATGACAAAATCAGCCGCGGTACGGTCTACCGCAATCTCAATCTCTTAGCCGACGCCGGCGAGATCCTCTCCATCAAGACGCCGGGCGGCAGCCGCTTCGATCGCACGATCGAGCCGCATGCGCATATCATCTGCACCTCGTGCAGCCGCGTCATCGACGTACCGCTCCCCTTCGATGCCCAGCTCGACGCCAAGGCGTCCGAGCAAATCGGCTGGAACGTCACCTCGCACTACACCATCTTCGAGGGCCTCTGCCCCAACTGTAGGTAGATTTTGGGACATGCCTACTCAGCAAGTAGACGACGCAGCTCTTCTTCGACCGTGCGCACGTAGCGGACACGGTCATTGACACCGCGCATGCTGGGATTGCAGCTCTCCATCAGATAGGGATGGCCCACCACGTTGAGCATGTCGCGATCGTTTTCGTTATCGCCAAACGCCATCATTTCGTTAGGTGAGATCCCCAGCGCGCAACCATAATCGGCAAGCGCGGACCCTTTGCCCGAATCAAAGCCGATAAAATCGGTCCATTCGGTTCCCGACGTCATCACGTCGACACGGTCGCTAAAGAGGCGCTCGAAATACTCCAGCGCCGCCGGCTGCTCTGTCTCGGGCGTTTGAAACGCAATCTTAATGACACCCTCGTCAATGTCCTCGGGACGGTCGACCACCGCCACATCGCAGTGGACCTCATAGCGCAGGTGGTCAACAAACGCATCGTTGCCGCTTATGGTGTAGAGGTGCCCCTCGCACGAAAGTGTCACGTCGGCATGGGGATAGGCGACCACGGCATTCGCGATATCCATCGCCAAATCACGCTCCATAGAGCGCTTGACGACGGCACGCCCCTCGCTCATGACGAGGGCGCCGTTTTCGCACACATAGGCAAGCTCGTCTGCCACCGGGGCAAACAGGTAGCGCAAGCTCGCATATTGACGGCCGCTCGCCGGCATAAACACGATACCGCGACGATGCAGCTCATCGATGAGCTCAAAGGCCTCGGAACGCGGCTCGCGCTCCCCCGGATGCAGCAACGTGCCATCCAAATCGCAGGCGATCAGTTTGATTCCCTCAAGACCCATATGCTTCCCCCAAAGCATCTCATCAAAAGTAAGACGGACTTTGAATAGTTGCCTCTCAAAGTCCGTCTTACGCATACGCACGTTAGCCGCGCGCCTTCTTTACGATCGTAAAGTCTGGAGCCATACTCACAACAACATCCGCCGCGCTCGATGCAAAGCGTCGACTGGCATCGAGCTCGCGTGTGACCACCGAGAGTCGAACGCCCCCAATACCCCGGAGCATGCGACCCAAAACCGGTTGCACCGGCGTATACATGCGCACGGTATAATCATCCGAGTCACCCCGGAAGAGCGGCGCATGCATGTTGCCGATCTCCCAGCACGCATGTGCGAGCACAATCGGATCCATGCGGTCGACTTCGACCAAATAGACCTCGGCGCTGCGCAGGCGTACGACAACCACTACGGGCACCGTGCCCGTGCGGTCGACAGCGAGCACGTCACCGTCGGCAAGACGCTCGCCATCAGTGGCATCCAGCCGGACATTCACCGTGCGCCCCAGCTCCGTCACGCCCACAAACAGGCGCGCATCAGCCTGGTCCCAATCGAGCAGCAGCTCGTCAACCTCAAAGACACCGCCCAGCTCCCGGCGAAGCAGGAGTTCATAGGACGGGTCGTTGAGATTTCCCAAGCGCTCCGTAGCTACCAGGTCCACGGACATCAACTAGTCCTCGACCTCGACGAGCTCGATATCAAAGTTGAGGTCCTTGCCGGCGAGCTCGTGGTTGGCGTCGAGCGTCACAGCCTCGGGCGTCACATCGATGACCACGGCGGGGACGGGCATGCCGCTGGGCGTGGACAGGAAGAGCTTCATGCCCTTCTCGATCTGTTCGATATTGGGAACCTGCTCGGCCGGGAAGGTCAGGACCATCTCGGGGTTGTGCTCGCCGTAGGCATCGGTAGCAGGAATGTGCACGGTCTTCTTCTCGCCCACCTGCATGTCGACAACAGCGGCGTCGAAGCCCTTGATCATCTGGCCGGCGCCGCAGGTGAACTCCAACGGCTCGCCGCGATCGTAGGAGCTATCGAACTGCGTGCCGTCGTCGAGCGTGCCGCGATAATGGGTCTTGACCTTCTTGCCCTGGTTGGACATGGTAACCTCCGTAATAAGGGCGGCGCACAACGCGGGCCGCCATGAACATATGGCGCTAACTATACCCTAGTCATACAATTCAAAGACAGTTTGCAAAGAAACGCTGCAACCGGAGGAACCATGGCATATCCCGTATTTGACTTGCACTGCGACACCGCCGACCGCATCGGCTGGGCCACACTCGATCTCGACCTGCGCTTTACCGCCGGCACCGACGGTTATTTCCCCGGCGACGAAACGCATCCGCAAGATTTCGACCTCATCGAGAGCAACGCCTGCGCCATCTCGCTCGCAAAGATCGACAACACGCCGTGGGCGCAGTGCTTCGCCACGTTTGTCCCCGACGAGATTCCCACCGCCCACGCCGCGCGCTTCCAAGCACAGATCATGGCGCACATGAGCGGCCAGGCAATGCTCAACCACGACCGCATGGTCAACGTACGCAGCGCCACTGACATTCGCCCTGCGCTCAAAGACGGCAAGGTCGCCTGCATCCACACCATCGAAAACGCCACGTTCTTTGCCGAGGACCCCGCGCTGATCGAGGTGCTCAAGAGCCTGGGCGTACTCATGTCATCGCTCAGCTGGAACGCGCAGGGACCGCTCGCGAGCGGCCACGACACCCACGCCGGCCTCACCGCCACCGGCATCGAGGCACTTACGCAGATGGAGCACGCCGGCATGATACTCGACGTCTCCCACCTCAACGATGAGTGCTTTGACGAGGTTGTCGCCCACGCCACGCGCCCCTTCGTCGCCAGCCACTCCAACTCCCGTGCGGTTTGCGGCGTCAAGCGCAACCTCACCGACGACCAGTTCCGTACCATTCGCGACATGGGCGGTATCGTCGGCCTCAACTACTGCAGCGAGTTCCTTTCCAACGACGCAACCGACAAGACCGCCGCAGACGTCACCTTCGACCAGCTGGCGGCACATATCGAGCACTGGCTCGACCTGGGCGGCGAGGACGTCATCGCGCTCGGCGGCGACTGGGACGGCGCCACTGTGCCCGCTTTCCTCTCCGATGCCAGCATGATGCCCGAGTTCCAGAACATGCTCTCCAAGCACTTTGGCAAGACCGTGATGCAGAAGCTCTGCAGCGACAACGCGCTTGCCTTCTTTGAGCGTTATTAATTTCACATCCCTTGAGCGGGCCGGCATGCCGAGCGGTCGACATGCCGGCCCGTCCCCAATCTGAAGGATAACTTTTGACGCAGCAATTTACGATTTTCCTACCCCGACCGGATGGGATGCCCATCCCCGTCGTCGTTACCAAAAAGCGCGTCAAGAACTTCAACCTGCGCGTCACATCGAGCGGTGAGGTCCACGCCAGCGCACCGCTCGACGCCAGCCGCGAGCGTGTCGAAGCGTTTGTAAAGCGCAACAACGGCTGGATTATCAGCCGACTTGCCCAGCGCGAGCAACGTCAGGCGACGGCGCGAGAACCGCTCAGTCCCCACTCGATCATTGCACTTTGGGGCAAGCCCATCACGGTACAGGACGCACTCGATCACAACTTTGCATCACCCGCACCGCGACCCAAGCAGGCAACCTTCGCAAGCTTTATGGGTACCGATGAATCGGACGAAGGCCCACAGGCCAAGCGGCACGCAACCCTCGACGGCCTAACGTCCGATGAGCTCCAAGCCCATATCGACCAGCTCTATACGTCCGAGGTCACATCGGCGCTACGCGATATTGTGCACGCATACGAAATCGCAATGGGTGTCGCCGTTTCCCGCGTTTCCGTACGCAGCATGAAAACGCGCTGGGGCTCGTGCACGCCCAAAACCGGCGCCATTCGCATCGCACGAGAACTTGCTGCCTACCCCGTCGAATGCCTCGACATGGTTGTCGCCCACGAGCTCGTCCACTTGCTCGAGCCAAGCCACAATCGACGGTTCCACGCCCTGCTCGACACGTACCGCCCCAACAATAGAGCCCTATCGCAGCGGCTCAAAAAACCACCCGCCAACGAGCTCTAGAGTCGGCTAGCGCACGCGCTCGATCTCGACGCCGCAACTTGCCAGGGGAAGACCGACGGGC
Source organism: uncultured Collinsella sp. (assembly GCA_900550355.1). Lineage (GTDB taxonomy): Bacteria > Actinomycetota > Coriobacteriia > Coriobacteriales > Coriobacteriaceae > Collinsella. The sequence continues at coordinate 13,332 of URRT01000006.1, read as the reverse complement.
GCCCAAGGCTTATCGAGCTTAACACGCACGCCAAGCAGCAAGGGGTAACGACGCAGCAGCATCTGGGCCACACCCTCGGCTGCAGCCTCGATAAGCTTAAATGTATGCTCGCGCAGATAGCCGTCGACATCGTGGCACACCGAGCCATAATCAATCGAGGCATCCAGGTTGTCGTGCTCCCCTGCCGCGCGCAGGTCGGCATAGAGTACCAAGGACACGACAAACTTCTGCCCCAGGGCGTTCTCCTCGGGATACACGCCGTGGTTGGCAAAAACCTCGAGACCGTCGATAGTAATGCGGTCGGCATGGCGCAGGTCGTCATAGCTCACGTGGGGCACCGCCGTTGCGGTGGATATTTCGCCCCTTCCACGGCGGGCGAGCTCGGCACCCTCGGTCTTGGTTGCATTCTCGGGTAGCTTTTTGTTAGTCATCGCGATCGTCTCCTTCGTTCAGAACCCCGACCTCGCATGCCGACTACACGCGAATCGACAGGTTCTTTTTATCATCGCTCCAGTTGCAAGCATTGCGCGCAGGGCATGCAAAACAGGCGCGCGACGCTTTGTCGGCTGCATAAAGCAGACGCTCGAGCGGCTGGCTGTTCACGCGCAGCTTTCGATGGCCCAGAATGGCTGTCTTAATGGCTGCGGCATCCGCCGGCTCAAACGCCACGTCTTCGGGCATGCCGCCAAGAATCGCATCAGCGACGCGTTCGCTTGCAACATCATGGGATATACCCGATTCATACTGTTCATCTTTGCCGATATCGTGAAGAAGTGCCGTGGCGTAGATGACCTCGCGGTCAAATCCGAGCTCTTCCTCGAGATTCTTGATCCACATAATACGGGCGACATCCAGCAGATGGTCGATACCGTGGCGGCAAAAGATGCGCCCCGATTCCAACTGTGCAATGTTGCCCAGGTGCCGCCGGAACAGCCCGTTGGCACAGATGAAATCAATGCGAGGCATGGCACCAAAGGGAGTCAGGCCCGAAGCCATAAAGCCGCGACGCGGCGTCCCCTCATCGGTCTTCGATGCAAAGTCGTTGACGACCCTCATGGTTAGCGGCCCATCATCCTAAAGAATCGCTCCTCGAGCAACGGATCGGTCTCAAAGACGCCGCGACGAGCAAGCGTCACAGTCTTGGTACCAGGCTTTTGCACGCCGCGCATGGTCATGCACATATGCTCGGCTTCCATCAGCACGATCGCTCCTTGGGGAGCAAGATAATCCATGAGGGCATCGGCAACCTGTGCACACAGCTGCTCCTGCAGCTGCAGTCGACGGGCGTAGACCTCAACCGTGCGAGCAAGCTTAGACAGACCCGCCACGCGACCGTTAGGGATATAGCCGATCGCAGCCTTACCATAAAACGGCAGTAGATGGTGCTCGCACAGCGAGTAAAACGTAATGTCGCGCTCGATAACTAAATCGTTCGAAGCGACGGCAAAAGTTTTGGACAGGTGCTCCTCTGCGCTCTGGTCCATGCCGCCGGCAACCTCGCCATACATACGGGCGACGCGTGCCGGCGTCTCCAGCAGGCCCTCACGAGTTGGGTCCTCGCCTATGCCCTCAAGCAACAGCTTTATGGCGGTCTCAACTTTTTCCTGATCGACCATCTAGGCCTCACTCTTCCGATTTTGCGTTCGCGCTATGGTACCACGCCCTCCGGCATCGGCCACAAGCTACATAGTATGGGTCGAATAGACCGGATCGTCTCGCCAAAGCTCCACAGCATCGCAAAGCGAAACGCCCTCGCGCGCGGCACGAGCGCGCGTGGCGTTCATGTCGATCACCCGCTGATTACTCGAACCCCTAAAACGCAAGGAGATATCGTACAGGTCTTGAACGAACGGGCCGTCCACCAACATATCGAGGCAGGCAAGGATACGGTCCGTCACTTCGGTATGATGACGGCCGCCCGGCATAAGTTCCTCGAGCACGTCGCCGGTAAAGCACCAAATGGTCTTCCCCGACTCCACAGGATAGGCCGCACGCACGCGTTCGATAAAGTCAACGAGACCCGCCTGATTCTCGGGTTCCATGGGCTCGCCACCCAGAATCGTCAGGCCATCAATAAAGGGATGGTCAAGACTGTCGATAATCTTGTCCTCGACGGCACGGTCGAACGGTTCACCCGCGGCAAAGTCCCACGCGACGGAGTTAAAGCAATTCTTGCACCCACGACGGCACCCACTCACAAACAGAGAAGTACGAACACCTTCCCCATCAGCAATGTCGAAATACTTAATGTTCGCGTAGTTCATAAGTAACTCTCCCGGGAGGCCGGGACATATCATCCCGTCCTCAAACATTCTCGGCCTACGGCCTGCGAAACTGCGGGCGGGACGATATGTCCCGGCCTCATGCAAAGGGCAACTCAATGAACGAAGCGAACATCGAGTATAGGGTTCGAGGTCTAATAAAAACTTTGTTGCAGCTCAACCGTCATCGCAAGTAAATCGCAGCTGCAGCTCGAATTATTTCCGCTAAGAACTTCGAGAAGTGAGCAGACCGCATGCTGCATCTCAACTACGTCAACTTGGCTGCCCCGTAGCGAGGCACCGGACCTTTGCTCGATATGAGTTCCGCACGAACAGGAGGCGCCAGTGGCGCCTCCGTCGTGAGCCAGGACTGTCCGAAATAGCGAGTAAAGGTCCGGGGCCTCGCTACGGGGCAGCTTGGGATGGTTATTAGAGATGCAGCACGCGGTCGCGGATCTCCTCGGTTCGACCCTGGTTCCAGAATTGAGTACCGATGTAGCCGCACGTACGACGGGCGACATTCATCTTCTCCTGATCGCGGTTGCCGCACTTGGGGCACTCCCACACCAGCTTGCCGTCATCCTCGACAATCTTGATCTCGCCGTCATAGCCGCACACCTGGCAGTAATCGCTCTTGGTGTTGAGCTCGGCATACATGATGTTGTCGTAGATGTACTGCATCACGCGAATGACAGCCTTAAGGTTGTCCTGCATGTTGGGAACCTCGACGTAGGAGATGGCACCGCCCGGCGAAAGCTGCTGGAACATGCCCTCAAACTTGAGCTTATCAAAAGCATCAATCTCCTCGGACACATGGACGTGGTAGCTGTTGGTAATGTAGCCCTTGTCCGTCACACCCGGAATAATGCCAAAACGACGCTGCAGGCACTTGGCGAACTTGTAGGTCGTCGACTCAAGCGGGGTGCCGTACAGCGAGAAGTCGATATCGCTTTCGGCCTTCCACTCGGCGCATTTGTCGTTCATGTGCTGCATGACGGCCATGGCAAACGGCGTGCCTTCCTTCTCGGTGTGGCTGTGGCCCGTCATGTACTTGACGCACTCATACAGACCGGCATACCCCAAGCTGATGGTGGAATAGCCGCCCACGAGCAGTTTGTCGATCGTCTCGCCCTTCTTAAGGCGCGCCAGGGCACCGTACTGCCAAAGAATCGGTGCGGCATCCGAAAGCGTACCCATCAGACGCTCATGGCGGCACAGCAGAGCGCGGTGGCACAACTCAAGGCGCTCGTCGAAGATCTTCCAGAACTTGTCCATGTCCTGGTGCGAGCTCAGCGCGACATCAGGCAGGTTAATGGTCACAACGCCCTGGTTAAAGCGACCGTAGTACTTAGGCTTGCTCGGGTCATAGTTGAGCGCGTTGGCAACGTTGTTAAAGCCGTTGCCCGAGCGATCGGGCGTCAGGAAACTGCGGCAACCCATGCAGGTGTAGCAATCACCGTTGCCGGCGGTCTCACCCTTAGACAGCTTGAGCTCACGCATCTTCTTCTCAGAGATGTAGTCGGGCACCATGCGCTTGGCGGTGCACTTGGCAGCCAGCTGGGTCAGGTAGAAGTACGGGGAATTCTCGTGAACGTTATCGTCCTCGAGCACATAGATAAGCTTGGGGAATGCCGGGGTAATCCACACGCCAGCCTCGTTCTTAACGCCCTCGTAGCGCTGGCGAAGCGTCTCCTCCACGATCATGGCAAGGTCGTGCTTCTCCTGAGGCGTACGAGCCTCGTTAAGATACATAAAGACCGTCACGAACGGCGCCTGGCCATTCGTGGTCATAAGGGTCACGACCTGATACTGAATCGTCTGGACGCCGCGACGAATCTCATCGCGCAGGCGATCCTCAACGACCTCGCGAACCTTCTCGGCAGATGCCGAAACACCGAGCTCCTCAAGCTCGCGAGCGACCTCGCCGCGAATCTTTTGACGGCTAACCTCAACGAACGGGGCGAGATGGGTCAGCGAAATTGACTGGCCGCCGTACTGCGAGGAAGCAACCTGGGCGATAATCTGCGTCGCGATATTGCAAGCAGTCGAGAAGCTGTGCGGCTTCTCGATCAGCGTGCCCGAGATAACGGTGCCGTTCTGGAGCATATCCTCCAGGTTCACCAGGTCACAGTTATGCATGTGCTGGGCGAAGTAGTCCGAATCGTGGAAGTGAATCAGACCCTCGTTGTGGGCATCCACGATCTCCTGGGGCAGCAGCACGCGCTGCGTCAGGTCCTTGGAAATCTCGCCGGCCATGTAGTCGCGCTGAACGGAGTTGACGGTCGGGTTCTTGTTAGAGTTCTCCTGCTTGACCTCTTCGTTGTTGCATTCGATCAGCGACAGGATTTTGTCGTCGGTCGTGTTCTTTTGGCGCTTCAGGCTCTGAACATAGCGATAGATGATGTAGTGGCGGGCAACCTCGTAGCAGTCGAGACGCATAATCTCATCCTCGACCAGATCCTGGATCTCCTCGACCGATACGGTGTGGCCGGCCTTCTCACATGCCTCGGCGACGTTTTGTGCCGCATAGATCACCTGGCGGTCGGTAAGGCGAGAGCCTTCCTCGACCTCCAAGTTTGCGGCGCGGATCGCATTGACGATCTTATCGATGTCAAAGGTAACCTCGGTGCCGCTGCGCTTGATGATCTTCATCCTCTTGCCTCTTTCGCATCGTAGCCTCATTGCGCTTCAGAGCCAAACGATGCCCGGCAGGGTTTGGCCCTGTCTTGCGGCGCCGTTGCGCAATCTGTGTTCTCGATAACCATAGGCCCTCATGCGGACAATCCTCGCAGCCAATCAAGGGGCTCAAAGATCCATCCAAATGGGGCGAATAAGGTCCTCGTTCTCTGTCCGTCATCTATCATACGACAAAGAGGCATCTATATCCTGTATTCTTTTTTTAGGTCAAACACAACATATAGTGTTTCAGCAGGTCAAAGCAATTGGTCAATTTGCAGACGCATTATAAATGAAGGCCTCTTGGCAGACTGCTAAAACATTATCAACCCAACTACCTGCACAGCAGTTTTGAAACCCCCTCAACCGTGCCATCGCCAAATAGCACCAAAACCAAGCCGCTCACGCCAAAAGAATCCAAAAGATTGTCCTTGACCAACATGTTGCGGTCGAATGCCGGCGGACGGAGCGACAGGACTGCAAACGCTCGGAAGACTACAGCCCCGGCGCCCCGTCCACCGGCATTCGATATGCGAGGAGCTATTTCTTCTCTTCGCGAGCTATCATGCGACCGAGAGCCGCTGTAAAGGGATCGAGCAGCACACCGGCGATAATCACGAAGGCCCACCCCTTTGTGACAAGGCCTGCCCAGCGCGCAAAGAACGTACGGCCTTCAATCGTTCCGAATCCTCCCTGGAAGGTAATCTCGCCAAAACCGATCACCATAAAAAGGAGCGTGGCACCGATGACCGTACCGGCGATCTTGTGTGATGCGCTCCCCTCCTCAAAACCAAAAAAGTCCAGGCACATGCCAACCGTCTTTCCAAACAGCGGAAGCGCGCTCAGAACCTCGGCAATCACCGTGGCCACGATAAGTTGCCCCCAAAAGCCCTTGAGGCTCGTCAGATCCAAACCAGACGCCCCTTCAATGATGGGGAGAAACGCGCAGAGCAATAGCGGGTTAAAGAAGCCGTTGAGAATACCGATAACGCGGTTGACAGGTAGCTTCATAGCCGTAAACCTTTCAAAGTCAATGATAGAAAGAGGGCCGCCGGCATATGTCGGCGGCCCCGATAAAACATGATGTGCGGCAAAGCAACTACTCGAGCGCTACTCCGCCTCGCCGCTGGCCGCCATCTTCTCGGCCTCGGCAAGCTGGGCTGGGGTGAGTTTGCGATACTTAATGGCGCCAAAGACGACACAAGCCGCGCAGACGATCATGCCGGCGATGAACTTCTGGTCAATCGTCGCACCGAAAGGCGACGTCACGGCCTCGAACACAATGGGAGACAGCGCCATACCAAAGTTGATGCCTGCCATGCCAATGGCAAGGTTAAACGCACGTCCCTCGGGGGCAGAGTTGCCGGCGGCAAAATTGCCCTCCAGCGGCACGTAGGTCTCCTTGCCCAACGCAACGACAAAGCCCGCAACGCACAGCACCATAAAGGCGGGCGCGACCAGCGTGAGGCCCAGGCCAACGAGCGTCACGCCCCACGCAATCGGCATAGCCAGGTTCTTAAACTTGGCAAACAGCGGACCGACCAAAAGACCAGCTGCAATACCGGCAACGGTCATAACGGTAGAGGCAAGACCGGCCTCCACGGTACCGCCAAAGCCACGGCCCACGACAAGCAGCGAGACATTGGAGCTAAAGAGCTGGAACGTAAGCACAAACACAAAACTCATGACCGTGATAATTGCGACCTCTTTGGGCATGTTGGCAAACACGTTGACTTTGCGCTTGGGCTCCAGATGACCCTCGGGCAGGCAGACGGCCTCAATGATGATAAACACGATCATGATGAAATAGGCCGCATAGCTGTGGAACCACTCGGCCGAGCCAAGGATGCCGGAAACCATCGTCCAGATAATGCCGCCAAGAGCGACAAAGGTGGAGTAGATGCCCATGACAAACGAACGCTGCTTGCCACCAAAGTAATCCGCGATAAGAGCGTCTGTTGAATTCTGCACGGCGCCGAGACCAAGACCCATAACAGCAGAAGCCGCTAAGACCTGGCCGAGTGAGTCGTGGAACACCAGCACCGAGGCGCCTGCCAGCATCACGATAACGTGACCGACAAGCGTCGTCTTCTTCTTGGACACGCGAGAGGCGAGCTGTGAAGAGACGAGCATGGCGGACAGCGCCATCATCAACGGGATGATGCCGATGATCATCTGGACGGCAGCGATGTTTTCGTTGGGAAACGCCGCCGCAACAGAGGCCACGATGGGGACGGGCACCAACATGCCCATAATGCACATGGCGGCAGCATAAATGCCCACCAGGTACTTGATCTTGGTTTTATCCATGATCCATCCTTACACTTAGAAAAAGGGTCGGGGCGTCCGGACGTCACCATCGGCCGCCCCAAACACAGCACTATCAGTCGTTGAATCCGGCGAACACGGGCTCTCCGCTGTACACGAGCGCTTCCTCGACGCCATCGAGCACGCGGCAGGCGCCAGACGCCATCGCCTCGAGTTCAAACTCGCCGGGATAAGCCGATACGGGGGCAATCCAAGAGCAGCACTCCTCAATCGAGGCAACGAGCTCCTTGCTGTGGACCATGCCGCCTCCGAGCAAGATGCCGTCGACGTCGCCCTTCAGCACGCAAGCCATCTCGCCAATCCACTTGCAGATTTGGTAGACCATTGCATCCCAGGCGCGAGCTGCGGCCTTATCGCCCGCTGCAGCACGATCGCACACCTCGATGGCATCGGAGGTACCCAAAAGATCGACAAAGCCGCCGGTCTTCATGCAATGGGCGCGGGCGACATCAAGACCGTGCTCCGCGGTATACTTTGCGGCCTCGATCGCGGGAACCGATCCGCAGCGCGTCGGCGCCATGGGACCCTCGCCGCCGACGATGTCGTTGCCGTCCACCATCTTGCCCTTAAGATGAGCCGAGATAGAGATGCCGCCGCCAATATGGCAAACGATGAAGTTGCACTCATCATAGGAGCGACCGAGCTTTGCCGCATGGCGAATGGCGGTCTCTTTAAGATTAAGGGCGTGCAGGTGCACGTTTCGATACACGCCCTTAATGCCCGTCATGCGTGCGAGGTCGCACAGCTCATCGGTATCGGGAGGATTCACCACAAAAGAGGGCTTGCCCGTCTTTGAGGCGAACTCATGGGCAATCTGGGGACCCAGCTGTGCCGGGTGCTGAATGCCATTCGCACCGACGCGGGCATGCTCGAGCATGACCTCATTGATGGCATACGTACCACCGGGCAGCGAAAGCAGGCCGCCGCCGCGACCGACAAATGCATCAAAGTCCTCGAGCTTTAGGCCCGCCTCCCCCAGTGCTCCAAGAATCAGATCGCAGCGATACGGCATCTGAGCCGAAACCCCGTCGAACTGGGCAAGGTCCTTCGCATCATGCGCAACGTTCTTACTGAGCTTGCACTCATCACCCTCAAAAACACCCACCTTTGTGGAAGTGGAACCTGGGTTGATTACCAGGACGCGCCAGGGAGTCTTTTTATCGGACATACCTTAAGCCTCCTTAAGCGCCTGGGCGCGCACGCAGCTCATCACCACGTTGCCGACGATCTCGTCGACGGGCGCAGAGCGCGAGCAATCGCACACGATCTTCTTGAAGCCCTGAAGCATGGGGCCGTAGGCATTGGCACCGGTCAGATTCTGGATGATCTTGACGCCGATATTGCCCACGTTGATATCGGGCCAGATGACCACGTTGGCTTGGCCCGCAACAGCGGACTCACGACGTACCTTCTTGGCCGCAACCTTGGGGTTAATCGCCGAATCAAACTGGAACTCACCGTCGATGGCAAGGTCGGGACGGCGATCGTTGGCAATCTCGCGAGCACGGCGTACTTTGTCGACGAGCTCGTTATCCATCGAGCCGTCGGTCGAATGCGAAAGCAGCGCGCAACGGATATCCCATCCGGTCAGCGAGCGCACCGTTTCGCTCGACGAAATCGCGATCGAGGCAAGTTCCTCGCTCGTGGGGTCAACGCAAACGGCGGAATCGCCAAAAGCCAAAAGGCCACCTTCGCCGCCGTTCCAGTTGGGAATGTCGGCGATACCGCACGAGCTCACGGTGTCCACCCCGTCGGCAAGGCCGACGATGGTCTGACCCGCCAGGATAATATCGCCCGTGGCGTTATCGATACCGGCGAACATAACGTCGACATCGCCGAGCACCTGCAAAATCAGGGCGCGCTCAAGCGGACGCGTCATACGGCGCGCAGCGCCCTTGGGCTTAAACTTGCAATCCGGATGAGAAAGGTAGCGCTCACAGCAGGCGGCGTTCGCCTCCTCGTCGGTCACATCGACAATCTCGATACCGTCAAGGGAGATGCCGCGCTCATCGGCAAGCTCCTTGAGCTTACCTCCGTCGCCGACCAGCACACATTCGGCAAGATGCTCGGCAGCGATCTTTGCGACCGCCTGCATCATGGTCTCGTTTTCGCCCTCGGGAAAAGCAACGCGCATAGGCTTGGCGGCAGCCTGCTCGCGCAGGGTCTGCATCAGGTCCATGGCAGCTACTCCATCTCTTCGGCAGTGCGCTCGATAAGCTCGCCGATGGTCTTCATGACCATGACCTCGCGCACAGGAACCTCGGCGTCGAGCTCGTTCTCGATCATGGAGGTCAGCGCGATCATCTTCATCGAGCCCTTGCCCAGGGTCTCAAACGTCGTCTCGGGGGTCACATCGCCGTCATAGTTGTAGGCGGACTTGGCAAAATCGCAGATCTGCTGAGTGAGTTCTTCGTTCATGATGGTGCCTTTCAATCGAAAAAGAGGGGCGACCACGGCGGGCTGGAGACATGGGTCCCGCCGTGGCCTAAGAGAGGAATCGAATTGTTACAGGGGTGAAAACCTAGTCGTCAAGCTCGAACGTAAGCTCTTTGTAGCCCGGACGGTCGATAACCTTGGCATGGACGCCAACGGTCTCGCCCGCCATGAGCTTGGCACGGATCTCGGGGGCCTTCTTCTTGGTAATACCGTAGATGACGTAGGTGTACTGAGAACCCTCGTCGATATCGACGGCGCCGTAGGCGTACTTGCCATACTCCTTGAGGTAGGGCTTGTCGTTCTGCGGACCAGGCAAGGTAAAATCGATCAGATGGCCGTGACCAGAAACCTGGACCCAATCGGTCTTGTGGTAGCCGCAGGCATTGCAGGCAAGGTGGGGCGGAAACTCGACGGCTCCGCACTCGGGGCACTGGCGCGCCCAATAGATGCCATCTTCAAGACCCGTGTAGAACTTCTTGACCACGGGCTCCATATCTTTGAGTTGCATGAGAATACTCCTTATGGGAAATCGAAAACCGCGGTCGCTTAGGCGACGGTACGAAGGATCTGGCAGCGCACGTTCTGAGAACCACCAAAACCGCGCAGGAAAGCCGTCTCGGGAACCTTCTTCATCTGGGTGGCACCGGCGACGCCGCGCATTTGTTTAACGGCCTCGACGATATCGGCGATGCCCGATGCGCCATGAGCGTGACCGAAGTTGCAACGGCCACCGTGCGGATTGATGGGCTTATCGCCGTCAAAAGCGGTGCGGCCATCGATTGCGTACTTCCAAGCCTCGCCGCGCGGAATATAGCCGCACTCCTCAGCCGAGACAATCTCGGAAGCCAGGAAGAAGTCATTGCACATAAATAGGTCGACCTCGTCGGGGCTCACGCCGGTAAGGTCGTAGACCTGCTTGGCGGCAAGCTCGGTAGCCCAATGCTCGTTGTGAAGCAGGCCGGCCTCGACGGCAGAGGCGCCCGTGCCCAGAACCTCGATAGGTGCATACGGGACACCCATGGCCTTGGCCTTCTCCGTGGGCATCACGACAACAGCTGCGGCACCGTCGCATTTCTTCTCAAAGCCGGTGACGCGCAGGTACTGCGTAACGCGCGGGTTGTACATGCTCTTGAGATACTCGTCGGCGGTATCGAACCCAGCTGCCTTCGCGTCCTCCTCGACTGTGGTCTCGTACCAGGCAAGGGGATTCAGGACGGCACCGCGGCGAAGGCTCTTGGTAAGGCCGTTCAGGGCGTCATCGATCTGATCGGCAGTAAGGTCGTACTGCATCGAATACTCGTTGATCCAGTTGTCGAACGACACGCCAAAGGCGCCATCGAGCGGGCGACCATAAGCGCGGTCATAGATCTTATCAAGCGAGGGAATCATGACGTCGAGCGTAAAGTCCTGACGAATATGGGAAGGCATATGCTCAACGGGAAGAGTCGAAGCCAAATCGCAGGCACCCGTAAGGACAACATCGTAGGCACCGGAGGCGACTGCCATCACGGCCTGCTCAAGGGCAACATAGCCCGTGCAGCAAGCCTCGGAATGATGGACAGAGCCCTTGGCACGAACGCCAAACCAATCGGCAACCTGCATGTTTGGGGTAATGCAATCGCCAACGAGATACGGATTGGCGCTGCCGTGATAGAAAAAGTCGATATCGCGGGGCTCAAGACCGGCATCGGCAATTGCCTCGAGGGCTGCATAGCCAAACGCCTCGCCCTCGCCAATACCCTGGGTCTCGGGATGCTCCTCAAAATCCTTGAACGGGGTGCAGCCTACGCCTACAATCGAGACGCTGCGCATGTTCTTTCCGAGCGTAACCACTGAATATCACATCCTAATCATGTGAAGGTGTACGGAATGATGGCGCAGTCCAGCCGCGAGCGAAGGTGAGAGAGCGCTCGCGGCTTTTCTGTGCCGTCACACGTTGAACTACTGCAGTGGTTCTTTTGAACGTAGCTTTAGTTTACGAGGGGTTAAACGAGACGTGTGAGACAAAAAGCCCCGATGTGTCCCATCATATGGGACACATCGGGGCTAGGAGTTCCAAATAGCAGATAAATGGCCATACTTAAATCGATTCATAGGGCTGAATTGCCCTGAATCCGCAACCTACGCAACCGTTCATATCTAAAAATCAGCCGTTCACCCGAGCGGCTTTTCAAAATCGGGGATGCGTGGGTGCCAGTGGCGTGACGCATCGTCGACAAACAGCGGCGCATAGAACATGCGATTGAGCGCGGCAGCAACGGTGCGCGCTTCCAAATCGGGACGGACCTCGAGCCAATACTGGACAAGGTTGTGATGTCCCGCGAGCGCAAAGGCCAGATACAGGTCAAGATCGGTCTCGTCAGAAAATGTTGAGCGCAGACGGTCGCGAAAATACTCATGCATGAAAACCGTAGCCTTATGCGTGAACACGGGGTCCCCGTTTTCGCTGTTGAGCGCGAGCACCTTCGAACGATTGCGCTGTAGAATCTCCATACGCCTGATCATCGTCGGCGTCGGATCGAGCTGAGCGTCACCAAAGCGCGCCTCAAGGGCAACGTCGTTAATATCTTGCATATTGTGGAGCAGATCGTCCTCAAATCGCTTAACAACGTCGTCGACAGAACGATAGCAGCGGTAAAACGTCGATTTCGAGGTGTGCGCGAGCCTCAGTACATCGGTCACCTTGATCGCCTGCACCGGTGTCGTCCCCATAAGCTCAAAGACGGCATCCTCGATGCGGGCGCTGATATCGTTCTTTGCATCTAGCGGCATAACGGTCTCCCCTGTTGGCAATCAGCCCTATCCTACATGAAAGATATGCTCTTTGAGGACGATTTGGGGCACGAAGTGCGCGGCACACGAGATGACGCTTCCATCGTATTCGGTGAACGAAACGTTCCAGCCGTCGGGCAGTCCGTCCTTGCTGGGATCAATCGAAAAACCGCTCCCCTGCGCTTTGAGAACGGCTTCGATGCGTGTCCATACCTGGCACATGCGACGACAACGCTCCCGCTGATTGCCTGCGGCGTCAATCCATGCACGTTCCTCGGTGGTTGCCATTCGACTAACCGCCAGAGGCGATACCTCATCCATCAACTCAATGTCTACGCCTATAGGCCCTCCAGATAACTGAGCGGCCTCAGAAACAGCAAGAACGACCGTACCGGCGGCATGCGAAATCGAAATAGAAGGGGCATTGGCATCTGCAAGTTCAGGTTTACCAAACGAAGAGCGCACAAGCTGGACGTCCTCGTAGACACCCAAAACGTCACGAAGAAGCGCACCCACACCGGCAGCTTCTCGACGAGCAGAAAGCGGAAGGTCATCGTCTAGGGCGCGAGCGGCATAATGAGGCGCCATCCGCGCAAGATCGACGATCGCACAGGGGTCAACCATGGAAACGCGGGCGACATGCACGGTTATGATCAAAATAATCATCTCCCCACGAAACAAAAGGCAAATGATGGCAGATTATGCTGGACAGCAATTGCACTGTGATAAAGCGACCGTTGTCGATAATTTGATGGCATATCATACGCACTTATAGCAAAACAGTCCAGAAGCAAAGCCTCTGGACTGCGAACATTTGGTGGGCGTTAGAAGATTTGAACTTCTGACCTCTTCCGTGTCA
>URRT01000005.1 GCA_900550355.1 uncultured Collinsella sp. | reverse complement strand
AGCGAAAACGCCCCTAAGCGAGCAAGGTGACGTGAAAGAGGAGGGCATTGACCTTCTGGTCATGCCCGACGATTGAACGTCAGATTGCCGCTTAGGGGCGTTTGTAGCGTCGAGCCGTTTCGGCGTTTGGTAAAACGCCGTAACCCTAGAGTTCAGTCACGACAACGCTGTTGTAGACCTCGTCCCAGCGGTCCATGACCAGGTGGCCGGTCTTGGGATCCATGGCGTTGAGCTTGCCGCAGGTATTGGCGGTCTTGAGCACCGTGACGTCGTCGGCGCCGGCAGCAATGGCATGCGCAAAGCCGGCGATGGTCGAGTCGCCGGAACCCGTAGCGTTCACAGCCGCAATCGCGGGCGTCTTGGCGCGGAACGCGCGACCCTCATGGAAGCCCACCGAACCGGCAGCGCCCATCGAAACGACAACCCAGGGAATACCGGCAAAGCGGCCATCGGCGGCGAGCGCCTCGCGCAGGGCATCGACATCATCAGTCGTAAAGGACGTACCCAGCAGGCCGTTAATCTCGGTCAGGTTGGGCTTTACGAGCTCAGGCTTAGCGTCGGACTCAAGCGCGGCCTCCAGCGATGCACCCGAGGTATCGAGCAGCACCTTGGCGCCCGCCTCCTCAGCGATCTTGACGAGCTCGGCATAGTAGCCGGCATCGACGCCGCGCGGCAGCGAGCCCGAAAGCGTCACAACGTCCGCCTTCGCTGCAAGCTCGGCGAACTTGGCCGTAAAGGCCTCGAGCTCGGCCGGGGCGATCTGCGGGCCGCTCTCCAGCAGCTCGGTCTGGTTGCCCTCGTGCAGGATATTCAGGCAGATGCGTGTCTCGCCAGCGATGGGCACAAAGTCGTTCTTGACGCCATCGGCATCCATGAGCTCGGCCATATAGGCACCCATGTGACCGCCGAGCAGACCGGTCGCGAGCACATCGTCGCCCAACTGCAGCAGCACACGGCTCACGTTGAGGCCCTTGCCGCCAGCGGTCTTTTCGGGCGTCACACGGTTAACATCGTCGATGATCAGCTTATCGAGCTGATAGCGCGTATCAATCGACGGGTTCATGGTAACGGTCAGAATCATATTGAACTCCTGTTTCCGGGGCACGACACGCGCGGCCCCAAACATACGATAGCTCGTTAAAGGATCTCGATCTCAAAGCCGCGGGTGACGGTCTCCCCCGGCTTGGCCACCAGGCAGCCGCGCTTGTGCTCCAGAATATCGTCCTCGTCGGAGCAGGTGGACAGGCCGCCCCACGGTTCCACGGCCACAAAGTCGCCCTCGGGCTTGCTCCACACAATCAGGTACGGCATATCGGGGAACGTCAGGCGCACGCCCTTGTCCTCGGTCTTCTTGGTCAGCGTAACCACGCGGCTCTCGAGCACGTCAAAGATGGTCTCCGCGAAGTCGAAGAGCTCGTGGGTCAGCGGCAGGTTCTGGTCGATCATGGGGTTCTTGCTGCGATGCTCAACATCAATCAGACCCGTCGAAGGAACGGCAGTACAGAGCTCGGCGGCCTCGAGCTGATCAAAATGGAGCTCGTAGTCGTCATAGGACTCGCCCTCGTCAAGCGGGCACTTAAAGCCAGGGTGGCCACCCACAAAGAACGGCATGTCCTCGGTGCCCTCATTGGTCACCTCGTACGACACGGCCACCTTAGCCGCATCGATCGTGTAACGAGCAACGATCTTAAACGGATACGGGTACTGCTCGAGCAACTCGGCATGGTCGGCAGAGCTTAGGCTCAGCGCGACCATGTTGTCGCCCTGCTCCTCGAGCTTCCACTCCTGTTTGCGAGCAAAGCCGTGACGGGCGAGCTTAACCTCGCGGCCGCCCATGGTCATTGCGCGACCGTCACGAAGGCCGCCGCAGATCGGGAAACAAATGGGTGCCTGGCCCGACCAGACCGCCGGGTCACCCTGCCACAGGTACTCACGGCCGTTGGCCGTAATAGAAGTGAACGATCCGCCAGCCGTGCTCAACGCAATGCGGACAGAGCCGTTATCAAGAACAAACTCCATGGGAATCTTCTCCTTCACATATCATCTCGCACGATCCATTGTGAACGTCGTGCCTTTAGCAGAAAGGTAATGAGGCAGCGCCGCAAACAAAAGAACAATGCACGTCCAGCCCGCTGGGCCAATTGGGCTGATAGCAAACCGGCCCGCGCCCCATCACAGAAACGCGAGCCGTCAACGGACTAGTTAATTACGCCGGATACCCGCTAATCGTGGTATTCGCCGCGGTCCCACTTCTCGAGGAACTCGTCAAAGAAGTGCGGGTCGGCCTGAGCCTCGGCGTCGGCCTTATTGCAGGCATCGATCTTGGCGATCAGGGCATCGTGCTCGGGAGTCTTCTCGTAGGGCTCCTCCAGGAAGGCAAGCATGATATCGGCCATCAGGAACTCGCCGGTGATCTTGCCGCCAAAGCCCACGATGTTGGCGTTGAGCTCGCGACGGGCATACAGGGCAGAGGTCATGTCGCGAACCAGGGCGCAGCGGGCGCCGGGAACCTTGTTGACGGCGTTGGTGATGCCGATGCCGGTGCCGCACAGGGCCACGCCAAAGTCGGCCTTGCCGCTGGCAACAGCCTCGCCCACGGCCTTACCGTAGATGGGATAGTGCGTACGGGTGTGGCTGTAGGTGCCGCAGTCGAGCACCTTGTAGCCAGCCTGCTCCAGGCGGTCGGCCAGATAGATCTTCTCGTCCGTAACGATATGGTCGCAACCGATTGCGATGGTCTTCTTCATCAGAACGTCCTTTCGTCTGAATTCACAAGTTGAGGTAGAAGTTCGAGTTCTCGGTGGCTCTCGTTAGGCCATCTTGTTGAGCATGTCGACACGGATCTGGTGACGGCCGCCGGCGTACTGGGCGCGCAGGAACTCGCGGGCGATCTTCTTGGCAACCTCGGTGCCCACAACGCCCGGGCCCATGGTGACCATGCGCGAGCCGTTGTGCTCGCGGGTCATGTAGGCGGAACGCTCGTCGGAAATGTTGGCGACGACCATGCCCTTGATCTTGACGGCGGCCATATAGGAGCCGACGCCGTACTTATCGAATGCGAAGCCCTGGGAATCCTTGTGCTCCAGCAGGTCCTTGGCAACGGCGGTCGCGGAATCGACAAAGTCCGCGGCAGGGGTCTCGGAATAGTCGACGACCTCGTGACCGTCGGCGATGAGCATCTCCTTGATGGACTCCTTCATCGACATACCGTCGGCATCGGAAGCGATTACAACCCTCATGACATCCTCCTTGAGAGATACGCAGGTGCGTAGTTTCTGTTTGGAAGTGTTGAATCGCGTTCAGGTCCGGGCATCTGAATGTGCGGTTCTTCACTGTTCGTGTTTATTTGAACACATTCGAACATCAACTGCAAGAATTATTTGTTTATCTTTGTTCTTTTTTGAACAAATACCGTTCACGGATGATTGCCGACCGTCTGGACCCGACGCGGACGTAGCGACCGCGTATTCAACAAACAAAAGGGCGGCCGAGAACGTGTCTCGGCCGCCCTTCTTACAGTTGATCTTCCAAAGAACGCTTTGCCGCCTACTCAGACTGCCTGCCCTTCTTGGCGTGCTTGGACGGAGCACTCAGAAAGCGGCCCGTCAAATAGTTCGCCGGGCCGGAAATATCAATCCCCAGTAGCGTGTGTCCCAGCCACAGAAACGCCGCGAGCACCAGCAGCGGGATAACGCACGAGGTCACGATCATCACAATGACGCCTTCGATGAGATCGGTCACTTGCTGCACAATTTCATCGGTCATCTGCTTGGCGCCGCTGGTCACCGACGTGACGAGGCCCGAGGCACCGTCGGCAAGCTGCTCGAGCACGCTCTTGGACTCTGCGGACTCGGTCTTTTTCTTGCTTGTTTTGGAGCTATCGCTATTTGCCGCACCCGCAGCGTCGGCCGCCTTTTGCTCGGCCGCCTCGATGCTAACGCGATACGTTTCGTCGACCTTCTGCGACACCCAAACGCTTGCAGGCACCAACGCCATGCCAATTATGGCGACCACCAGCACACGCGTTGCCACGCGGCGAATGACCGCGCTCGTGCTCCAGCGTCCGTGAATGCCAAGCGACACCGCGAAGAGTACGAGCGAGAACGGAATCAGGATGCCCAGCCCGACCGACCATAAAATGGTCAGCAGATATTTTTCGAGGTAGAGCACGGCAAGCACGATACCCAAGTTTCCCGAAAGCTGCGCGAGCTGCTCGGCAACTGGCGTTCCCGTATCGCCCGGCAGCGCAGTGATACCCGCAGATAGGGCGACGCACGAGGTTGTGAGCGCCAAAACATTGCCCTTCTTTTGATCGATGACCTCGATGGTGGAGTCCCAAGTCTTGGTATCGGCAAAATGCGGACGAGCTACAAAGCCCGACAACAGCGCCAGTACCACGAGCGCAACGATAAAGCCAATCTGCAGCTTTTTGTTTGCGCACACGACATCGGACAGGCTGGGCTGCAGCTCGGTTACCGTCGTATGCTCGGTTATCTGGACAGGACGCCCATGAGCCATCTCGCGCGCATCTGTCTTTTGAATCAATCCGTTGTCCGGCATTTGGACACCTCCTCAGTCCGGGGCTTAATGCGAAAGAAAGTATACCCACCGAGCAAAAATCGAACGGGAGGACGAACGAAGCGCACCAAGACTGTCCCCAATGACTATCTCCGGATGAGTTGCGGTGGAATAGGGATTGTTTTGCGCCCGCCGGCCCCTATTCAGTCCCCATTTCACCGCAACTTGGAGGAGGACAGAAAAAGCCCTGCCGCGGGTAGCGGCAGAGCTTTTGGAAGGGGACTTGGTTGTGAGGGCTCGTTAGGCGAGCTTGGCCTCGAGCTCGGCGATGCGCTTGTAGGCATCGATGGTAAAGCGGGTCTGCTTCTCCAGAATCATAGTGGTCATGAGAGTGTCCTGAGCGTGAGCCATGATGAAGGTCATCTCCATCTCGCCGCCGCCGGCCTCCTGCGAAAGCAGTTTGGTCTGCGTGTCGTGGGCACCGATGAGCGCATCGCTGGCATCCTTGTGCAGCTGTTCGGCCTTCTCAAAGTCACCCTCGCGAGCAGCATCGAGCGCTGCAAGCAGATCGGTCTGGGCGTCACCTGCGTATGCGACGATCTCGAATCCAACCATCGAGATTTCTTCTTTGGTTGCCATATTGCGTTCCTTTCACATATGAACCAATGGAGAGCATCGCGTCCGGGCATACGCGCTGCGTTGTGTATGACAGAAACAATAACATTCAAACAAAAAAGAACAGCTCAAAACGTAATTTCAAACTATGAACGGTCACTTTTCGCCCGTGAACGGTTTTTAAACCAATCTGAACAATATCGAACACAATTAGCGGCAACCCAAACAGGGCCGCACCTAACGCAAATCGCGCACCGTATCGCCCTCTACGAGCACACCGGGGATCAGCATGTGCTCCACGCCAGACGCACCCCCATCAGCGCCGGCAATCTTGTCGACCGCCCACATGCCGACGCGCTTGTTGTCAAAGCGCACCGTGGTCAGGCGACGGTCGGGCACGATATCGCCCAGGCTGTCATCAACACCCACCACGCTCACTTCCTCGGGCACACGCCTTCCGCACGACTCGAGCCCGCGAATGCAGCCGTATGCCATGGCATCGTTGGAAGCATAAATGGCCGTACAGGTCGGATCTTCCGCCAGAGCCTGACCGGCAGCATATCCGCTCTGTGCCGTCCAATCCCCACGGACGAGTCGCGGCGGCTCAATTCCATGCGCGCGCAATGTCTCGCGCCAGCCTTCCTCGCGCCGCATGCCCGAAAGTGAGCGCTCGGGACACGAGATAAAGTGCACGGTTTTGTGCCCCCGCCCCAGCAAGTACTCGACCACCTGGCGCGAGCAATCGAACTGGTCGTTATCGACCGTTGAACAGAGCGGGTGCTCCAGCATCGTAACGAGCACCGTCTGCATGCCGGGCAGCGGCTCGAAGGTGCCAAAGTCCGCCGGCATGCGATTCATGATCACGACCATGCCATCCACCGGCAGCGCGCTCATGCGCGACGATGCGCTCTCGAGGGTATAGGGATGTCCATCTACTTTAGTGAGGGTGATGGCATAGCCATGTTTGTCGGCCGCGGCGGCAAAGCCCTCCATACGGTCGAGGTTGCCGGTACCGGTAATGTTGAACATGGCGACGCCGACGGTCTTAAACTTGCCACGGCGCAGCGATCGACCGGCGAAATTGGGGCGATACCCCAGCTCGCGCATGGCGGCACGCACGCGTTCCTTGGTCTCGGGGCGCACACTGGGCGAATCGTGCACGGTGCGCGAGACCGTCTGCTCCGAGACGCCCGCGAGGCGCGCCACGTCTTTGACGGATACCGATTTTTTAACAGCGGCCATAGGTCGATCTTTCTATGTCAACGATGCCATTGGTGGCACCCTACGCAGTCAAATGAAACGTCTTCAAGTATATCTAACGCCTCCCCCACCATACGCTCACCACCCAAAACCTACCGTTCACCGACATTTTTGCTTCCCCGAACGGCTTTTGTCGCCCAAATGTTAACGTTGCCATTGTGCAAACACAGAGCCACCGGGCGGCTCAAACGTTTACGCGTAAGGAATCGACGGTTCGCAGGCACAGGAACCACCGGTTCGCGTCTTTTTTTGTGTCACAAAATGGCAACGTCAACATTTTGGCAACCGAACGTCAAAAGCTACCATCGTTGCTAACCCACCGACTCTTAGGAGCATTGCATGGAGCAACTCATCGCCATCATCGAAAAGGGCCAGCCCTTTTTCAACGCGATCGCCCGCAACAAGTACCTCAAGGCGATCCGCGACGGCTTTATCTCCGTCATCCCCATCATCATCTTCTCGTCCATCTTCTGCCTGGTAGCCTCGGTCCCCAACATCTGGGGTTTCTACTGGCCCGATGACATCAACAACGCTCTGTGGAAGTGCTACAACTACTCCATGGGCATCCTGGCCATCGCCTGCGCCGCCACCACAGCCAAGCACTTCGCCGACGCTCAGAACCGCGACCTGCCCAAGAATAACCAGATTAACTTTATCTCATGCATGTGCGCGGCCATCATCGGCTTCTTGCTCCTTTCGAGCGACACGGTCGCCACGGACGCCGCCAGCGGCTTCAACACCACCTACCTTGGTTCCAAGGGCCTGCTGACCGCCTTCATCGCTGCGTTTGTGACCGGCATCATCTACAAGTTCTTCATTAAGCGCAACATCACCGTCAAGATGCCCGAGCAGGTTCCGCCCAACATCTCGCAGACCTTCAAGGACATCATCCCCTTCTCCGTCTGCATCACCGTCTTTTGGGTTTTTGACATCGTCTTCCGCGCTGCTTTTGGCTTCTGCTTTGCCCAGGGCGTCATCCAAGTGTTCCAGCCCCTGTTCACCGCTGCCGATGGCTACATCGGCCTCGCTGTGATCTACGGCGCCATGAGCCTGTTCTGGTTCGTGGGCGTCCACGGCCCCTCGATCGTCGAGCCCGCCATCGCCGCCGCTCTCGTTGCCAACATGACCGACAACCTGGCTGCGTTCCAGGCTGGCCAGCACGCTTCCGCTGTCCTGACCCAGGGTGCCCAGTACTTCGTCGTCTGCATGGGCGGCACCGGCGCCACGCTCGTCCTGGTCTTTATGTTCTGCTTCCTGGCCAAGTCTCAGGAGATGCGCGCCGTCGGTAAGGCCGCCATCGTCCCCGTCTGCTTTGCCGTCAACGAGCCGCTGCTGTTCGCCGCGCCCATCGTGCTCAACCCCGTCTTCTTTGTCCCGTTTGTCTTTGCCCCGATCGCCAACATCTGGATCCTCAAGATCTTTATCGACTTCTTGGGCATGAACGGCTTTATGTACACCCTGCCCTGGACTGTCCCCGGCCCCATCGGCACCATCATGGGCCTGGGCTTCCAGCCGCTCGCCTTTGTGATGCTCGCCCTTATCCTGGTCGTCGACTTCGTTCTGTACTACCCGTTCTTCCGTGCCTACGACGCCCAGAAGTGCGCCGAGGAGGCCGAGATTTCCCAGGAGGAGCTCGCCGCCAAGAACGCCGAGAAGGCCGCCAAGCTCAACGATGCCTTCCAGGGCAAGGCCGATGCCAAGAGCGTTGCCGCCGGCGCTGCTGCCGAGGCCGTGAAGGCCGACGCTCCCGCCGTTGTCGCCACTGAGACAACGGCCGCCAGTGACCTCAACGGCAAGCGCGTGCTCGTGCTCTGCCAGGGTGGCGGCACCTCGGGCCTGCTCGCCAACGCGCTGGCCAAGGCCGCCAAAGAGCGCGGCATCAATCTTGAGACCGCTGCCGAGGCCTATGGCAACCACGTTGACATGCTTCCCGACTTTGACCTGGTCGTCCTGGCCCCGCAGGCCGCAAGCTACCTGGCCGACCTGCAGAAGGACTGCGAGCGCGTGGGCAACAAGTGCGTCGCCTGCCGCGGCAAGCAGTACATCGAGCTCTCCCAGAACGGCGATAAGTCTCTCGCCTTCGTCTCCGAGCAGCTTTCGAAGTAAGTAACGCTCAGGGCCAGCCGACCATCCAAGACCGGCTGGTCCTTCGATTTAAACGATTGGATCATCATGTCCGTTAACCCCGCTAGCGTCACCAACCCGCCTGCGCAGTTTCCCGAGGGCTTTGTCTTTGGCGGCGCCACTGCTGCTTACCAGGTAGAGGGCGAGACCCGCACCCACGGTAAGGGCAAAGTCGCCTGGGACGACTTCTTGGAGGCCCAGGGGCGCTTTTCCCCCGATCCCGCTTCGGACTTCTACAACCAGTACCCCGTCGACTTGGAGCTGTGCGAGGAGTTCGGTATCAACGGCATCCGCCTCTCCATCGCCTGGAGCCGCATCTTCCCCAACGGTACCGGCGAAATCAACCCCGAGGGTGTCCAGTTCTACCACGACCTCTTCGCCGAGTGCCACAAGCACCACGTTGAGCCGTTTGTCACGCTGCATCACTTCGATACGCCGCTGCCCCTCTTTGAGAAGGGCGACTTCCTCAACCGCGAGACCATCGACGCCTTTGTGGACTTTGCCACCTTCTGCTTTAAGGAGTACGCCGACCAGGTGACCTACTGGTTCACCTTTAACGAGATCTGGGCCGACGCCTCCAACACCTACATCGAGGGCACCTTCCCCGGTGGCGTCAAGGCGCATCTGGCCGAGGCTTTCCAGTGCGAGCACAACATGATGCTCGCCCACGCCAAGGCCGTGCTGGCCTTCCACAACGGCGGCTTTAAGGGCAAGATCGGCGTCATCCAGTCGCTGGAGTTTAAGTATCCGCTCAACGAGAACGACCCCGCCGACATCAAAGCCGCCAACAACGAGCACGTGCTGCAGAACCAGTTCTTGCTCGACGCCACCTTCCGCGGCGACTATGCCCCCGACACCCTCGAGTGCGCCAACCGCCTGGCTGCCGTCTCGGGCGGCACCATCGAGATCCTGGACGAGGATCTGGAAATCATGCGCGAGGCCGCGCTCTACAACGACTACCTGGGCGTTAACAACTACCAGTGCCGTTTTTTGAAGGCTTACGATGGCGAGAACGACCTGCACCACAACGGTACGGGCGAGAAGGGCACCGGCCGCTGGCGCGTTAAGGGTATTGGCGAGCATGTGAACAAGCCTGGTATCCCCACCACCGACTGGGACTGGATCATCTATCCCGAGGGCCTGTTCGATCTGCTCGTCTACATTAAGCAGCGCTACCCCAACTACAAGCAGATCTTCATCACCGAGAACGGCATGGGCTACAAGGACCCCTACAAGGACGGTTTTGTGGACGACCAGCCGCGCATCGACTACATCGAGCAGCACCTGCGCTGGTTGCTCAAGGCCATGGAGGTGGGTGTCAACGTGGGCGGCTACTTCCTGTGGAGCCTGCAGGATCAGTTCTCCTGGACCAATGGCTACAACAAGCGTTACGGCTTCTTCTACGTTGACTTTGAAACCCAGAAGCGCACGCCCAAGGCAAGCGCATACTGGTATAAGCACGTGGCGCAGACCCGTCGTCTGGACTAGCGGCTTGCGACGAGCGGTTGGCGGAGTTGCACCGCCCACATAACCTGTCCCCATTTCTCAGCCGGGGGCGGCACGTCACACGGCGAGCCGCCCCCGACCTTTTTGTTCAGGTCGGAAGCCGTTCGTCTCAATCTGTAACATCTAGCTGAGTTTTTTGGTCCTAGCTGTTACAGATTGAGACGAACAGGATTGCTCTTTCCGAAGAATCTAAATCTGTAACACGTAGCCCGCTTTTGACCGTCTACCTGTTACAAATCGAGACAAACGGAGTAGGACCTAACCCCGTATGTCCCTAACAGTCGAGCGTTCGACCAGCGTGCTCGGCACATGAATCGCCTCGATAGACGAGCTCTCTCCAATCGCCGCCTCAAACGCAAGCTTACCGACACCGCGCAAATCAAATCGCAGCGTCGTCAGCCGATTGTGAGGAACAAGTCCCTCGAGTGCGTCGTCGATACCAACCACGCTCACGTCGTCGGGCACGGACAGGCCCGCGTTCTCGAGCGCGGCGATAACGCCCAGCGCCATCTGGTCATTTGCCGCAAGCACGGCAGTCGGCGCCTGCGACCCGCCGGCAAGCACCTCGGCCGCAATCCGCTCGCCCATGGCGTACCCACTGTCCGCACTCCAATCGCCACGCAGCATCGGAGCGGCATCGACATGAGCACGACCCAGCGTATCGCGCCAACCGGCCTCACGAAAACGCGAGGAAATCGAGTTTTCCGGACCCGCCACAAACCGCATATTCGAGTGACCATGTTCCAGCAGATAATTGGTCAACAGCTCGCACGAACCATACTGGTCGGAGTCGATCGTCGTGCAGCGCGGATGCGCATACATGGACAGGATGACCGTTCGCATTCCCGGCTGGGGAACAAACTCCTCAAAATCGGGAGCCATGCGGTTCATGTTGAGAATCATGCCGTCGACGGGTCGCTCGACCATGCGGCGCGAGGCATCGGCAAGTGCATAGGGCTTGTCGCCGCCCATCTCGATCATAGTGACGGCAAAATCGTGCTCGCGCGCCGCTTGCATGATACCCTCGAGCGTCGCCAGGTTACCGACACGTGTGATGTTGTACATGCACAGGCCAATAGAACGATACGACCCGCCGCGCAACGCCGCTCCAGCAAAATTGGGACGAAAGCCCAGCTCTTCCATGGCGGCCAGCACACGCTTGCGCGTCTTTTCCGCCACGTTGGGCATACCGTTGACCACGCGAGACACAGTCTGGCGGCTCACGCCAGCGAGCGCCGCAACCTCTGCCGCGCTCGCCGAACGACCATTCCTTGTCTGCTGATCCATGCCTTCCACGCTAACCTGCTTCCCAACTATTCCCCGCGCCCATGGCGCATCGTACATACATTGATAACGTGCTCATGATACCCGAGCCATATACCACAACATGAAAACTTCTGTCAATCAAAACCGCTTACCGAACAAATACAACCGTTCGCGGCTGTTTGAAGTTGTTTTGTTTCTATACATCCCAGCCGGATGTTAACGTGCTCATTGTCAAATGTTCACGTGCTCATTTTGGTTCTAATCATTTTAAGATAGTGTTTATCGGGCTTTTTCACCGCTGAACGCTAACCAGGGAGCCTCCTGAGCGCAAACGCACAATATCGAACAGCGAGACGAGAGGGTGTATGCATATGTCTTTGCTAAACCGCGTACAGCAGCTGCCGAAGGGCTTTGTTTGGGGCGCCGCAACCGCCGCGTACCAAACGGAAGGTTCCACGAAGGTGGCAGGCAAGGGTAAGACCATGTGGGACGATTACCTTGTCGCCCAGGGTCGCTTTTTGCCCGACCCGGCCAGTGATTTCTACAACCGCTACGAGGAGGATATCCGCCTTTCTGCCGAGCATGGACTCAACGCCATTCGTGTGTCCATCGCCTGGACCCGCATCTTCCCCAACGGCGACGATGCCGAACCCCTCGCCGAGGGCGTTAAGCACTACCACGAGCTGTTCGCCTGCTGCAAAAAGTATGGCGTCGAGCCCTATGTGTCCCTGCATCACTTTGACTCCCCCGCCGCCCTGTTCAACCAGGGCGACTGGCTCAACCGCAAGACCGTCGACGCCTATGTGCGCTATGCCGAGTTCTGCTTCCGCGAGTTCCGCGAGGTCAAGAATTGGTTCACCATCAACGAGCTCATCAGCCTCTCGCACTCCCAATACATCCAAGGCAACTTCCCGCCCAACCATCACTTTGATGTGACGAGCGGCATCCAGAGCCAGCACAACGAGCTCGTTGCCCACGCCCGCGCCGTCAACCTGTATAAGGATCTTGACGAGACCGAGCACCTGGGCGGACGCATTGGCATGGTCAACGTCCTGACGCCGGCATATCCTGCCACCGACTCGCCCGCCGACCAGCACGCCGCCGACCTGTACAACGCCTTCTACACCGACTTCATCATGGACGGCGCCTTCCTGGGTCACTACTCCGCGCGCACCCTCTCACTCATCAACGAGATTCTGCGTGCCAACAACGCCACACTTACGGTTGAGGACAGCGACATGGAGGAGCTCGCCAAGGCGGCGCCCCGCAACGATATGTTCGGCCTCAACTACTATCAGTCGGCGTTTATCGCCGCCTACGATGGCGAGTCAACCAACAGCTTTAACGGCACCGGAGACAAGGGCACCTCGTGCTTTAAGTTTAAGGGCGTCGGGCAGCAGGTCGATATGCCGGGTATCCCCACCACCGACTGGGATTGGCTCATCTACCCGCAAGGCCTCTACGACACGCTCAAGCACATCAGCGCCACCTATCCCAACCTCCCCGTCATCTATATCACCGAAAACGGCCTGGGCCACAAGGACCCCGAGCCCGACGCAAACGGCATCGTCGCCGATCCCGAGCGCATCGACTTTGTCGACCAGCACATGGAGAAGGTGCTCCAGGCGCGCGCCGAGGGCGTCGACGTCCAGGGCTACTTTATCTGGAGCCTGCAGGACCAGTTCTCGTGGGCCAATGGCTATAACAAGCGCTACGGCCTGTTCTACATCGACTTCGACACGCAAAAACGCTACATCAAGCAGTCGGCACTCTGGTACAAGGAGCTCGCCGACACTATGGCGGACGCGCAGTAGCGCATCGCCTCGCTTTCCCCCGAGAAGGGAGCGGCCCTATGCGATACAAACCCAGCCGCTCCCCTCTCTCCCCCTGGGACCGACCCCGCCTGCACCCGGGCTTTTAGCAAGCGGGAGACCATATAGGTTTTCAACGTCCATGCCATTAAGATTTCATGCAAAGAGGAGCGTGAACTATGGAATCGATCGTTAAGTTCTTGGAGAAAGGTCAGCCGTACTTCGACAAGGTCTCTAAGAACATCTACCTTCAGGCCATTAAAGACGGCTTTTTGGCAGCAATGCCCATTATCCTGTCTTCTTCTGTCTTCCTGCTTATTTCGACCCTGCCGGGCGTTGTCGCCACGGTCGGCGGCTTTACGCTGCCCGACTGGTGGAACGTCGACGTCGTGAACTTCTGCAACAAGGTTTACAACTTCACGATGGGCGTCGTGGGCATCATGGTCGCCGGCACCACCGCAAGCGCGCTGACCGGCTCCAAGAACCGCCGCATGCCTGCCGGCAAGGCCATCAACGCCACGAGCACCATGGTCGCCGCCATGTGCGCTATGCTCATCTTGGCCGTTACCCAGACGAGTGCCAAGATCGACGGCGCCGATGTCTCGGTGTTCTTTACCGACAACATGGGCACCAAGGGCCTGCTGAGCTCCTTTGTCGCCGCATTTGCCACGGTCAACATCTATGCCTTCTGCATTAAGCGAGACATCACCATCAAGCTGCCCAAAGAAGTCCCCGGCGCCATCGCCCAGAACTTCCGCGACATCTTCGCCTTCAGCTTCTCCATCCTGTTTGTCGCCGTCATCGACGTTATCTGCCGCACCTGCTTGGCCGTCCCGTTTGCCAACGTCATCTCCACGCTGGTGAGCCCGCTGTTCGCCGCTGCCGATTCCTACGCCGGCCTCGCCCTCATCTGGTTCATGATCCCGCTGTTCTGGTTCATGGGCATCCACGGCCCCTCGGTCGTTAAGCCTGCCCTCAACGCCGCGCTGTTTGGCAACATCACCACCAACCTCGCCACGCTGCAGGCCGGCGGTCACCCCGCCCTCGCCCTGACCGAAAACTTCGGTAACTACATCGGCGAACTCGGCGGCACCGGCGCCACGTTCATTGTCCCGATCATCTTCCTGCTCTTTATGCGCTCCAAGCAGCTCAAGGCCGTCGGCAAAGCCTCTGTCGTACCCGTGATGTTCGCCGTCAACGAGCCGCTGCTGTTCGCCGCGCCCATCATCCTCAACCCGTACTTCCTGATCCCGTTCCTGTTTGCCCCCGTGGCCAACGTCCTCATTGGTAAGTTCTTCATCGACTTTTTGGGCATGAACGGCTTTATCTATGCCATGCCGTGGGCACTCCCCGGACCGATCGGCACCTTCATCGACACCAACTTCCAGCCGATCTCTCTGGTCCTGGTTGTCGTCCTGCTGGTCGTTGACTTCTTGATCTACTACCCATTCTGCAAGGCCTACGACAACGTCCTGTGCAAGCAGGAGGCCGAGACCCTGGCCGAAGAAGAGGCCGAGGAGACCAAGGCCGTCAAGACCGCTGCCGCCCCCGCCGTTGAGGCTCCTGTTGTCGAGACCGCTTCTGCCACCGAGGCCTCCGCAGCTCCGTCCGCCCTTAAGGGCAAGGATCTGAGGGTTCTGGTTCTGTGCGCTGGCGCCGGCACCTCTGCACTGCTCGCCAACGCGCTTAAGGAAGGCGCCGACGAGCTGGGCATCGACATTACCGCCAACGCCGGTGCCTACGGCAGCCACTACGCCATCATGGACCAGTACAACGTCATCGTCCTGGCTCCGCAGGTTCGCACCTATTACAACGAGATGAAGGCCGACACCGACCGCCTGGGCATCACGCTGCTGTCGCCCAAGGGCAAACAGTACATCGACCTCACTAAGGATCCCAAGGGCGCCGTCGCCTGGATCGAGGAAAACCTCGAGGCATAAGACGCTGACACCACCTGCCGCTTGCAGACAATAAATGGCCCGTGCATCGATGTGTGATGCGCGGGCCATTTTGTTTAGACCGCACCCGTCCTCCTGTTCATCTCAATCTGTAACATCTAGCCGAGTTTTTCGGTCCTAGCTGTTACAGATCGAGATGAACGCACAGGCCAAGCCAAAAATCTCAATCTGTAACATGTAGACCGCTTTTGACCGCTTAGATGTTACAGATCGAGACAAACAGATGGGTCAATCCAATCAATCTAGATCTGTAACACCTGGCTGGTCATTTCACTCCTAACTGTTACAGATCGAGACAAAGATGATGGCTGGGTAGACAAAATCTCAATCTATAACACCTAGTCGAGTTTTCGGGTCCCACCTGTTACAGATTTAGACGAGCAGGCCGAGCACGTCTACGCCCGCAGATCCCTTACGCTGGAACGCTCGACCAACACGCCCGAGACGAGCGTACGGCTTCTGGAGCTCGGGGCTTCCAGACCTGCGACGACCTCATTAAGCGCACGGACGCCCAGCTCGCGGTGGCGGAACTTCACCGACGTCAGAATCGAGTTGGGAATCGTCTTGTAGAGCTCATCGTCGAAGCCGATCACGGACACGTCGTCGGGCACACTGAGCCCTTTGTCACGTAAAGCCATCATCACGCCGTTTGCCATGCAGTCGTTAGCCGCAAGGACCGCCGTGCAATCGGGTTTATCGGCAAGCACAAGGCCCGCAGCATAGCCACTATCCGCATTCCAATCGCCTTGCAGGGGCGCGGGCGGCTCAATGCCACGCGTCTCGAGTGCCGCACGCCAACCTTTCATACGGCACTGGCTCGACAGCGACTCTTTCTTACCAGAGACGAAGTACACATTCTTGTGTCCGCGATTCAAGAAGTACTCGCATGCCATGCGCGCGCCGCCCTCTTGGTCGTCACTGACGGTAGAGCAGGTAGGATGTTCCATCGACGTGATAATCACCGTCTTGAGGTCTTTCGGCGCCTCAAAGGTATCAAAGTCATCGACCATCTGGCGCAGGTTGAAAATCATGCCGTCGACGGGAAGCTGCGACATCCTACGTGCCGCTTCGGCAAGGGTCATCTTCTCCCCCGCCCGCTTTTTAATCATCGTGAGCGCAAAGCCTCGCTCTGCGGCGGCATCGGCGATACCGTCAATCATGTCCACGTTGCCGCCCGACAAGTGGAACAGCACCACGCCGATGCACCCGTAACGGCCCAACTTGAGTGAACGCGCGGCAAAGTTCGCCCGGAACTCAAGCGCTTCCATGGCAGCATGGACCCTATCGCGTGTCGACTCTCGCACGCTATCGGGCTCGTTGATCACGCGCGACACCGTCTTGAGAGAAACGCCCGCGGCAACTGCCACATCATTCATTGAGACATTTTTCTTGTCCATCGTTGCCACTGCTTCTCCACTCGGTTCTCTATCGCTTGCTTTTTGCGTTCTAGCATACACTACCTGCCCGACTGACAAATCAACCGTTTACCGGACAATATCGACCGCTCACCCGTATATCATTGTTGCTCTTCCAAAAATGTCTTACGTTGTCATTAACGAAATGACAACGTTGTCATTTCGCAATGCCTTCCTTAAGCAGGAAGGTTTCCGGGCAGTCCTGACCATCCATCGACGACCAGTTCCATCCACATGCATCGCGCATCAAGTAGCAAAGGAGCTCTATGGACGCCATCGTAAAGATGCTCGAAAAGCATCAACCGTTCTTCGAGAAGATCTCGAGAAACATCTACCTCCAGGCCATCAAAGACGGATTCCTTGGGTGCATGCCCATCGTCCTTACCTCTTCGATCTTTCTGCTGATCGCCACCCTTCCCGGCGTAGTTGGCATCACGCTGCCCCAGCCGCTCATCGACTGGTGCAACAAGCTGTACAACTTCACCATGGGCGTCATGGGCATCATGGTTGCCGGCACCACCGCCAAGAACTTCACGGCTTCCATGAACCGTCGCATGCCCGCCGGCAAGGTGCTCAACGACGGCTCCACCATGGTTGCCGCCCAGTGCAGCATGCTGCTGCTCGCTGTTACGCAGTTCACCACCAAGTTCAACGGCTCCGAGCTTTCGGTCTTCGATTGCACCAGCATGGGTACACGCGGTCTGTTCTCGGCCTATATCGCAGCGTTCATTACCGTTTGGGTTTATAAGTTCTGCGTTTCGCGCGATCTGACCATTAAGCTACCCAAGGAGGTTCCGGGCGCCATCGCTCAGAACTTCCGCGACATCATCCCCTTCGGTGGCGCTGTCATCATCTGCGGCATCATCGATGTCGTCGTGCGCAACCTCATGGGCGTTCCGTTCTCCGAGCTGCTTATCAAACTGCTCTCCCCGCTCTTCACTGCGGCAGAGACCTACCCCGGACTCATCCTTATTCAGGCGGCCACCGCGTTCTTCTGGTTCATCGGCGTCCACGGCCCTTCGATTGTCCAGCCGGGCATCGACCCCATCCGTCTTGCCAACCAGGCCGAGAACCTGCAGGTTCTGCTGGCCGGTGGCCACCCCGCCCACTCCCTCACCTTTAACATGTCGCTCGTGGGTGAGTTCGGCGGCACCGGCGCCACGTTCATCGTGCCGCTTCTGCTGATTCTCTTTATGAAGTCCAAACAGCTCAAAGCCGTCGGCAAGGCCTCGATTGTTCCTGTTGCCTTCGCCGTCAACGAACCGCTGCTCTTTGGCGCGCCGATGATCCTTAACCCCTACATGCTCATCCCCTTTGTTGCCGCCGGCTGCGTCAACGTGAGTGTTGCCAAGTTCTTTATCGACAACGTGGGCATGAACGGCTTCTCCTTCGTGGTGCCTTGGGCTACCCCTGCCCCCATCGGCATCTTCATCACTACAAACTTCCAGCTTATCGCCCTGGTATTTGTCGCGATCATCATCTTGCTGGACGCCATCATCTACCTGCCGTTCTTGAAGGCATACGATAAGCTGCTCTGCGACCAGGAAGCCGAGCGCGCCGCCGAGCTGGGTCTCGAGTCCGATGGTGCTGCCACCATCGCCGCCAGCACCTCTGCGCCCGCTGTCGAGCAGGCCACCGCTGCCGCTGACAGCAAGCCTGTCGCCGATCAGCCCGAGCCCGCTGCCGATGCATCCGCTAAGAAGGATGTCGACGGTCTGAAGGTCCTCGTCCTGTGCGCCGGCGCCGGCACCTCTGCCATGCTCGCCAACGCCATCAAGGAAGGTGCTGCGCAGACCGGAGAGAACATCGCTTCCTCCGCAGGCGCCTATGGCCAGCACACTGCCATCATGGATCAGTACGACGTTATCGTGCTCGCCCCGCAGGTTCGTAGCTACTACAACGACATGAAGGCCGACACCGATCGCCTGGGCATTAAGCTGCTCGCCCCGCGCGGTAAGGAATATATCGACCTTACTCGCGACCCCGCTGGCGCCATCAAGTGGCTCCGCGAGAACCTCGACTAGGTTCCTCCCTCTGTTGGTGCCCGGATCCCCAGTTCGGGCACCCTCCCTATTCGAATCCCACAGAAAGGATGACTCATGACCAACCCCATGCAGTTCCCCGACGGCTTTGTGTTTGGCGGCGCCACCGCTGCTTACCAGGTTGAGGGCGAGACCCGTACGCACGGCAAGGGCAAAGTGCCCTGGGACGATTTCCTGGCTGCTCAGGGTCGCTTCTCCCCCGATCCCGCAAGCGATTTCTACAACAAGTACCCGGTCGATATCGACCTGTGCCAGCGCTTCGGCATCAACGGCATTCGCGTCTCCATCGCTTGGAGCCGTATCTTCCCCAGTGGCACCGGCGAGATTAACCCCGAGGGTGTCGCTTTCTATCACGAGCTTTTCGCCACCTGCAATAAAGCCGGCGTTATCCCCTATGTCACGCTCGATCACTTCGATACGCCCGAGGCCTTTTACCAGAACGGCGGCGAGGGCTTCCTGACGCGCACGACGATCGACGCCTTTGCCGAGTACGCCAAGTTCTGCTTTGCCGAGTTCACCGAGGTCAAGCACTGGTTTACCTTTAACGAGATTCCCGCGACCGCCGAGGGCAGCTTTATCGTCGGCAACTGGCCGCACGGCGAGAAGTATCGCCTGGACAAGGCCTTCCAGCTCATGCACAACATGATGGTGGCCCATGCCAAGGCTGTCGTCGCCTTCCATGAGGGCGGCTTTGAGGGCGAGATCGGCATTGTCCAGAACCTGGAGCCCAAGTATCCCCTCGACCCCAACAACGCCGCCGACTGCGAGGCCGCCCGCATGGCCGATGTCATCAACAACCGGTGGGTACTCGACGCCACCTTCCGCGGCCACTATGCAGCCGACACCATGGAGGCTGCGACCAAGCTGGCCCATATCGCCGGCGGCGAGCTCGACGTCCGCGACGAGGACATCGCCGCGCTGACCGCCGCGCTCCCCTACAACGATTGCCTGGGCGTCAACACCTACAAGTGCCAGTTCCTGCGTGCCGCCGAGGGCGAAAACGACATCAACCACAATGGCACCGGCGACAAGGGCTCCTCGCGCTGGTTCCTCAAGGGCGTGGGCGAGTCATGCGTGCGCGAAGGCGTACCCACCACCGATTGGGACTGGATTATCTATCCCGAGGGCCTCTACGACCTGCTGCTCCGCATTAAGAACGATTACCCCAACTACAAGAAGATCTACATCACCGAGAACGGCATGGGCTATAAGGACGACTTTGAGGACGGCTTTATCGACGACGCCCCTCGCATCGACTACATGCGTCAGCATCTCGCATGGATCCTCAAGGCAATCGACGGCGGCGTGAACGTCGACGGTTACTTTGTGTGGTCGCTGCAGGACCAGTTCTCCTGGACCAACGGCTATAACAAGCGCTATGGCCTGTTCTACATCGACTTTGAGACCCAGAAGCGCTATCCCAAGGCGAGCGCGTACTGGTACAAGAACGTTGCGGAGACCGGCCTGCTCATGGCCTAGTTTCCGCCGCATAACCCCTGTCGGCCGCATGCGAATCCCTCCACGGATTCGCATGCGGCCTTTTTGTTTTGGTGAGCCCGTGCGGTCCGTTTATCTCGATTTGTAACATCTAGCAGGGATTTTCAATCCTAACTGTTATAGATTTAGACGAACGAGCAACCAGGGCTAAAAGATCTCAATCTGTAACACGTAGCCCACTTTCGACCGTCTAACTGTTACAGATCGAGACAAACGTTCGAACCAATCCAAACAATCTCAATCTGTAACGTTTGGCCGAGTTTTTCGGTCCCAACCGTTACTGATTGAGACAATTGGATAGTCAAATCCGCGCTTTCCAAGCAGCTGTGAAGCGCGCCTCTTTCCTTGTTTTCAGTATCACGAACATACTTTCGGTATCATTTCATGTTATTATGATACCGAAAGTATGTTCGTGATACTGAAAGGAGCCATATGCGCCGGTTTAATTACGCCACAGTCCCAGCGGAACTCGAAGCAACTCCAATCACCAACCTCCTCCTCTCGATACGCGAGCATAAAGGCCGACAGCTTGTTCTGAGTCAAGTCAAACCCGAGCTTCTATCGTCCCTTATGGAGGAAGCTAAGATCCAAAGCACCCAATCCTCCAACGGACTTGAAGGAATTGTTACCACCCAAAAAAGACTCAAAGCAATCATGGCGTATTCCGCCAAGCCAAGCTCCCGCGCAGAGGAAGAAATCGCTGGATACCGAGATGCGCTGTCGCTTATTCACGAGCAGCACGATTTCATTCCCGTAACGCCATCGGTCATTTTGCAGTTGCATCGTGACCTCATGGCGCACACGGCAATCTCGTATGGGGGCCATTGGAAAGATAGCGATAACGAAATCATCTCCATCGACGATCAAGGCAATCGATTTGTGCGCTTTAGGCCGCCTTCGGCCCTAGCAACCCCCGGACTTATCGAAGAAGCCTGTCGGTCCCTCAACGACGCCTTATCTCGTCAAGTTTGCGATCCCCTCCTTATATCGCTCCGCTTTATCTTCGATTTTGTTAGCATTCATCCCTTCAACGATGGCAATGGCAGGATGAGCCGGCTCCTTACAACGCTGCTGCTCGAAAAGACTGGATACGATGTTGCGCGTTACATCAGCATCGAACGACTTATTGAAGACAACAAAGCGCTTTACTACAACGCCCTCGCTGCAAGCTCCACTGGATGGAATGAAAATCAAAACACCGAAGTAGCCTTTATCCGTTTCATGCTCGGAACAACCCTGGCCGCCTACCGACAGCTCGAACAGCGTACCTTAATTGAATCAAGCACTCGTCCCATGTCGAAGCAAGCGCGCATCGCTGTTCTATTTCAACAGAGACCCGGCGTCATTAAGAAATCCGACATCCGGTCCAGCTGCCCCGATATCAGCGAGGTAACCGTTAAACGAACCCTCGGCCAGCTTGTTAGTTGCAGCGCAATCGAAAAAACAGGAGCGGGTCGTTCGACGGGCTACATACTCAAAGACGTCCATGCTCTAGAACTATTCTTGCAAGCCACAATACCCGATGGCGAGGCCGCAATAACAAAAGAGGCTTCAAAGGATAAGCTCCTTGAACGTGTAAACCACGCCGAGGATGAAAGCAGAGAAGGGCTCTATGAAGACTACGATTCATTCTCAAGGGACATAAAGACGAGATACGGAGTCTAGTCATATCTCAGAATAGCCTCATCCTTGTTGCCCAAAGTTATTTGCACGTCATTGTGAAGCGGTAACCCCGCGCTGGCAAGGGCAAAAGTCCTCCTGCTGCGCTAGCTAGCAAATGACCTGCGTGTGCTCCTCGATGGCGGCGCGATCCTCGGCGGTAATACCCGGCTCGCACACCACGGCGTCCAAATTGTCCAAGCGGCAGAAGGTGTAGAAGTCGCGCTTGCCGATCTTGCTGGAGTCGGCGATCAGATAGCGCGAGTCCGCTTTGCTAAAAGCGAGCTGCTGGATACGGCCCTCGTCCATGTTGGACGTGGACACGTCGCCGTCCAGAATGCCGTTGGCACCGATAAACGCCGTGTCAATCCCTAGTGCGCGCAGGGTATCCTCGGCCATGGGGCCCACAAAGGCGTCGGTGCGGCAACGGTACATGCCGCCCACCGGGCACAGCTCGCAATCCCCGCGCGCCTCGAGCAGGCTAAAGGCCGAAAGCGAATCGGTCACATAGATGGAAGACAGTTTGTCGGTGACTCGGAGAGCGCCAATGCGATCTCACGACGGCTGCGCGCATTGTCTCAATTAGATACTCAACGAAATACGGCCCCGCAGCTCAATAAGCTGCGGGGCCGTACCATACACCGACGAATCAACGACGAAGTGCATCCACTATTTGGCCAGCTCCTGAACGATCCAGTCAATTGCACCTTCGGGATCGTTGGTAAGGTCGATATACTCCTTGCCCCTTGTGGTGAGCAGTTTAATTCCAAGGCGATCGGTATCGGCCTTCATAGCGTCATAGTACATGCGTGCCTGGGGCGCCAGAACAATCACGTTGTACTGATCCATCGTCTCATAGTGGCTTCCGTACGCACCGGACTGAGAAACCAGATCGATACCCTTAGCAGCGGCACCTTCGCGAAGAGCATTTGCCAAGAGAGTCGAAGTGCCGGCACCCTGGCAAAGCACAAGCACGCGGATCTGCTCCGCCTTGTCCTTTACCGCCTCGAGAGCTTTTGCGACATTTTCCTGTGCGGCAATAGCATCTGCATCCGAGGTTCCTGCAGTCTCCTTTGCAGACTCTTCCAAACAAAGCTGATGGTCATACGCCTTGCAGAACGGATAGTAAATCACAAAGTCGACGACCAACAGCACTGCCATCAATACGAGAGAACGCAGATCGAGACCCGTGGTGAGGAACGCACCAATTGGGCCGGGAAGCGCCCACGGCATGGTATACATGGGGGCGTTCATTCCAATGACGTCAATGAAAAATTTACCGATAATGGCGTTGACCATAGGAGCCACTAGGAAGGGCACGAACATATAGGGATTGAGAACAATCGGCATACCGAAGATAACGGGCTCGTTAACTCCAAAAATCACCGGGATAATCGATGCCTTGCCCATGGCTTTAAGCTGCTTGGAGCGCATAAGCATGATCAGGATAATAGGAACGATGAACGTGCAGCCAGAACCGCCCAGACCGCCGATGAAGCTTGTAAAGTCCTGCGTGAGAGCAATTGACGGATGTCCACCTGCTTGGAAAACCTCAAGATTGGTAACGGTATTGCCGTAGAGCGCAGCATTAATCGGACTCATGACAACCGAAGCACCGTGGATACCCATAAATTGGAAAAGTGCGACCGCGCCTTCGATAAGCGCCATGCCAGGATAGGTGTCGACCGCGGAGAACAGCGGCGAGATGAGAGCGGATACCAAATTGGCGAACGGCACAGCAAGCAGCTTGCGGCTCGCAAGATCGATAAAAGCGCACGCAAGGATCGAAAACCCAAATGCAAAGATATCGCGAAAACTCTGCGCAATAGAGCCAGGGACCTCTTTGGGAAGCTTGATCGTCACATTATGGCTAATGCACACCTTATAGATATTAACGGTCAAGAATGCGGCTACGAACGCAGCGAGAAAACCCTTAGTTCCCATATAGCCGGTTTCAAAAACAGATGTATCTGCTCCGCCAATCGAGACAACATCGTTCGTCACCGATAGCAAGAGCATGCCGCACATGGCACAAACCATGCACGAGGTGGGGTTGAGAGATTTACCCGAAGGCATGCGACGGTTCATCGACATGGCAAGTGAGCTCGCCGTGGTGCCGGCCACCATAATGCCAAGAAGTCCCATGGTATATGCATAGATTTTATTGAAGAAATCCAGCACCTCAGACGGAAGCGTGATGCCTACATAGGCAGGGAGCGTCGAAAGAAGAAGGAACAGGCTCGAGAACAGCACAATTGGCATATTCGAGAGAAAGCCATCCTTAATCGCCACCAGATAAATGTTCCTCGAGATTTTGTCGAATAGAGGCTGGTGTTTTTCAAGGAATTTGACGATAGCGTCCATAACACATCCTTTCATGATTCCCGGGCACACAACGATTTATCCGGACTCAACCGTCGTCGTCCCCGTTTGTATCCACTTATGTAAGTGAATACGTTCTTGTGCGAAATGTAATATCATTTGCGCGATTTATCATAACCAATTCTTTTTCCGCTTTTTCGATATGTCAAGAATTCAAATACTTATTCGGTGAACGTTAGTTGATTAATATAAGGTTTTCCCAGCTAAAGGCTATTTTTTCCGAGCAGTACAATAAGTTTGCAACCGTTCACCGATTGGATATAACATATTGAATATATTGTTGTAACAATATTAGAGACAATGTCACAAGCCTGTCGTTCTAGTCAAAGGAAGTAACAATGCCCAAACGATTACTGAACATGTCCGCATCCGATTTTGCCGCCACGTCACCCATGGATCTAAAACAGGCAATTCTGGCTTCCGAGGGACGTACCATCATGGCGGAAAACGTACCCTCTTCCCAATTTCTCGGCGGCGTTACTAATGCAGAAATTGAACGTGCCGCAGGTGCCGACCTGCTTCTGTTTAACGCGCTCGATGTGTTCGATCCAGTTATTGCCGGTATTCCAGATGATCTCAATGAAAACCCGGTCACTTGGGTGAAGCGAGCATGCGGAAGGCCCATTGGCGTCAATCTGGAGCCAGTTGATAACGAGGCAGAGATGTCTGAATCCCGAACGGAAATCCCCATGGGTCGTCGCGTCTCTCCCAAGACCTTAGAAAAGGCTAACGAACTCGGATTTGATTTTATCTGCCTGACGGGCAACCCTGGAACCGGCGTCTCCAACGATGCAATCGCCCATTCGATTAAACTCTCCAAAGAGCATTTCAATGGCCTGGTCATAGCCGGAAAAATGCATGGAGCGGGCGTTGCGGAACCTGTCATGACGCTCGAAATTGCGCGCAAGTTTGTTGACCTCGGCGTCGATATCCTTCTCGTGCCAGCCCCCTACACCGTCCCTTGCTTCCAAGAAGCAGACCTGCGCGCCATCGTAGACTTTGTACGATCCCACAACGTAGGCAAGTCAATTGAAGAGAAGGTTCTCGTCATGGCGGCGAACGGGACGAGTCAAGACTCCTGCGACAGCGAGACCATTAAGAAAATAGGCCTTGCAGCAAAAGCAGCCGGCGCTGACCTCCAACATATCGGGGACTCCATGAACGGTATTTGCCTGCCCCAGAATATCTTCACGCTCGGACAAGCCCTTCGTGGATACAGGCATCAGATCGTCATGCTGAGCCGCTCTGTGATACGTTAAGGTTACCTTGCCCACGTTACATCCCGACTGAGGCAACCATCAGGTATAACCAACATGCAAACTGAGGCTCTAATGCTCGATACACACGAAAAACGGCCACTCTATTTACAGCTCACCGACGCGCTGCTCAAGCAGATCGTCGATGAATATCAAGCAGACGATAAACTTCCAACAGAAATGGAACTCTGCGACGAATACGCCGTAAGCAGAACAACCGTCCGACTTGCCATGAGTGAGCTGGAGCGTCGTGGAAGTATCTATCGAATCCAAGGTAAGGGGTCGTTTGTTGCACCGAAACGCGTTAGCGAGCTCAATTCACTTTTAGACTTTGACTTTGCAAGCCATTGCGATGGCGTTGATCCAGATGCCATTACCAAACATTTCGGCGGCCTCACATCAGGTCGTCCAATTTCCGTAATGATGCTCCAACAATTTGGATGTCAAAGTCGCGACAAAATTCAGCGTCTTGAATTGACCTACGAACTTGAAGGCAGCTTCATAGGCGCTGATACGTTCTTCATTTCAAAGTCGCGCGTTCCGAATAACCAGTTAGATTTTCAGGCATTTAGCAGAATCATGGACGACTTGTCCAAGTCTATCCAATCTGTTAGGGAAAGCTATAGAGCACGTCAGCTTAGCGATTCCGAAGCCAGTAATTATGGTGTTGCAAAACTTCCGGTCATCGAACTGACTCATTATGCTTACGACTCCGGAGGCAAACTAATCTCAATTGTCTGCCGCACCGTCTTAACTGGGCGAATCCCTTATCAAAACTTTATTTTCAAGTCCTAATGTTCTTTTTCTTTTGTCTCGATCTGTAACACGTAGCCGAGTTTTTAAGTCCTAACCGTTACAGATCGAGACAAACAAGGTAGGCCCCGCCGAATTGTCTCAATCTGTAACATCTGGTTGGTGGTTTCACCCCTACCTGTTACAGGTTGAGACGATTTGATAGTGGAGTCCTTATTTGCGCGTCATATCGCGTAGCGCTGACGCGCTGGTTTCCACAATGACAGGAGGTAAAAGTCCTCCCGCATCACCCGTTGGCAATCCCGTAGCGATAACTAGCAAATAACCTGCGTGTGCTCCTCGATGGCGGCACGATCTTCGGCGGTAATACCCGGCTCGCACACCATGGCATCCAAACTGTCCAGGCGGCAGAAGGTGTAGAAGTCGCGCTTGCCGATCTTGCTGGAGTCGGCGATCAGATAGCGCGAGTCGGCCTTGCTAAAGGCGAGCTGCTGGATGCGGCCCTCTTCCATATTGGATGTAGACACGTCGCCGTCCAGAATGCCGTTGGCACCGATAAACGCCGCGTCGATGCCCAGCGCACGCAGGGTATCCTCGGCCGTTGGTCCCACAAAAGCGGCGGTGCGGCGACGGTACATGCCGCCCACCAGGCACAGGTCGCAGTCTTCGCGCGCCTCGAGCAGGTTAAACACCGAAAGCGAATTGGTCACAATGCGCAGGCGAAACGCCGGCAGCAACGAGGCCATCTGCTCAACCGTGGTGCCCGTGCCCAAAAAGATGGTCGAGCCTTCCTCGATAAGCTCCACAGAACGGCGCGCAATCTGCAACTTTTCCTCGGCATGCTTCGTGCGCTTTTCGCTGTGCGAATACTCATGGCGCAGCATAGCGTGTGGACGGCCCTGCGCACTGCGGGCTCCGCCGTGCACGCGCTCAATCTCGCCCAGGCTCGCAAGCTCCTCAAGGTCACGGCGGATCGTCATATCCGAGACACCTAACGCATCCGAAATCTCCTTGACCGAGACCGTTCCCTGTTCCTCGAGCAGCTGCCGAACCTTATCCTGTCGCTCCGCTTTAATCACGATGAGTCCTCGCTGTTCCACGCTCACGTCAATTCAAACAATAACGAACAAATTGTATCAGACTCGCGCGCGTCAAAAATGAACGCCCGCACAGCTCCAATCATCACTTTTTTGAGAAAAATATCCCCTGCTTTAGTGGGGTGTAGTGATAATCTCGCGTGTTCGCGCTACAGTTTGTCGGAAATACCTCGATGTTAGGAACCAAATGATCACTTCCGAGCTTTTCGGCACCGCGCCGTGCGGTACCCCCGTTCATCGTTACACCCTCAACGGGCCCGAGATCTGCGTTCGAATTATGGACTATGGCGCCACCGTGCTGGGTATCGATGTGCCCGACATTCCCGGCAACGTGCGCGATGTGGTTCTGGGCTTCGATAAGCTCGAGGATTACTTTGACAACCCCGCCTGCTTTGGCGCGACCATCGGCCCTGTGGCCAACCGCACTGCGGGTGCAACGATCACCATCGCCGGCACGGACTGGCATATGCCCGCCAACGAGGGCGCCAACAACCTGCACAGCGACCTTGAGCACGGCCTGCACAAGCGCGTGTGGGACGTTGAACTCGACGAGACTCACAACGCCGTTCGCATGACCACCTCGCTTGAGGATGGCGAGCTGGGCCTGCCCGGCAACCGCACCTTTACGGCCATGTTTACCGTGACGCGCACCGGCGTCTTTCGCATCGAATATGGCTGCGAGAGCGACCGCGCCACGTACGTGTCCATGACCAACCACACGTACTTTAACCTTGCCGGCCATAACGCCGGCATGGACTGCGAGCACTTCTTTGTTGTCAACGCTGCCCACTATCTGCCCATCAACGACCAGAACATCCCCACCGGCGAGATCGCTCCGGTCGAGGGCACGCCGTTTGACTTCCGTGAGCTGCGCCCCGTTGCACCCGGCATGGAGGCCGACGACCCGCAGATTAAGCAGGCACGTGGCTACGACCACTGCCTGTGCATCGATGGCTATCAGTACGGCCGTAATCTGCGCCGCGCGATGCATGTTGAGGAGATGTGGACCGGCCGCGAGCTGGACTACTACACCACCGCGCCGGGCGTTCAGCTCTACACCGGCAACTGGCTGGGCGACGAGCACGCCAAGGATGATGCTAGCTATGGCTGGGGCGCCGGCTTTGCCCTCGAGGCCGAGATGTACCCCGACACGCCGCACCAGCCGCTGTTCCCACAGGGCGTCGTGGGCCCGGGTCACCCCTACAGCAACGTGATCGAATACCACTTTATGAGGCACTAAGCCCACAACGCGACATATCGCACAGCAGCGCCCGCCGACACCACCGCCGACGGGCGCTTTGCTACCTAGTCATTGGGGACGTTCTTAAATGAGGCTTATAGGACAAAATGTGTGTCCCGATAGAACACCCGTTTCCATCCATTAAT
>URRT01000004.1 GCA_900550355.1 uncultured Collinsella sp. | reverse complement strand
AGCCGATGCGCCTGCCATCTGCTGTAAGGTTCCCACATCCTGGCCCATCGCTGGCATTGCATCGGGTATGTTCTGGGGAATCGCGCCCGAGGGTGCCTGGGGCTCTTGCACGGGGGGCATGCCAGGCTGCAGCATAGGAGGCATTCGCTGTTGCACCTGCTGCATTGCTGCGGGTTGCTGCGCGAAGGCGCCCGGCATGGGATATGCCTGCTGCTCTGTTTCGGGTCGCACGGCTGCCCCGCGCCCGCCAGCACGCTCGATTTCCTGCACGCGCTTGGGGTTCAGACTTACCGTCACGACGGTGCCGTTGCCCATGTTGTCCTCGATGGAGACGGCGCCGCCAGCGTTTTCCAAGTACTCCTGTACCATGGGAAACCCGGCTCCGGTGCCGCGGATATACCGTTTCATCTTGCTGTTTGCACTGGTTACGCCAAAATCGAAGGCACGCTCTTTGTCGTCGATGCCGGGCCCCTGATCGGCAAAGCGGATGGTATCGCCACCGTCGAGAATCGAGATGATGGGCTCTGCAAAATGCGCGTGGATAAAGTTTTCGACAATCTCGCGGATAACCATCAGCGAGATGTGCCCACCCTGCTCTTTCATGCACTGGTAGACGGTGTTGGTTGTCTCTTCCAGGTAGGTACGGACGTCTTGCGGTTCGATGACGATGACACGCGGTGTCGACAGCATGTCATCGTAGACCGCGATGCGCGCTGCATACATGGCCTTCGGTGCTTGTGCGGTGACCTGCTCACCCTCGTTGCGTTCTTCGCGCACGCCGGTGATGTGCTCGTTGTCGGGTGCCGGATCACCGGAATCGACCATGGTGTAGAAGTCGTCAGACATGCCGCTCGCAATCTTTCAAAAGGTTTTGAACAAATAGTAGCTCACTGCGCAATGTTTCTCATCTTTCGACAAGTTTTCAAAACCTGTTGAAAACTTTGGAAAACGGGCGAAAAGTTCTCAACATTTCCAACACGACCTGTTGAAAACTCGATGAAATTTCGTGAAAAGTTGCCTGCTGCATCAAGTGCCGATTCTGCTTATGGGGGAACCGTGTACTCTTTGCAACCTTTTACCTTTGATTTCTTGACATTTGAACATTGATTTCCCTACAATCTTCAAGCTCACGTGTCTATATCTGCGTCCGCGCCCCCGCGGACACTCGAAATGCAGCAGGAGGAACTTAAGATGAAGCGTACGTATCAGCCTAATAAGCGTAAGCGTGCCAAGACCCATGGCTTCCGTGCCCGTATGGCCACTAAGGGTGGTCGTGCCGTGCTCGCCCGTCGTCGCGCCAAGGGCCGCAAGCGTCTCACTGTCTAGCAGCGATACACACATCTCGCATGAAGACTATTAAGTCTCGGCAAGATTTCGAGCATGTGTTCAGTCAGGGGCGTCGTTTCAATCACCCTCTGATTCGAATGACCATATGTGAATCGGTTGGCGAAGGCGACTCCGGAAGGGTCGCCTTCGTTGGTGCTAAACGACTCGGTTGTGCTGTCGTGCGCAACCGATCTAAGCGTGTGATGCGCGAGGCCGCCCGCAGCTGTGGATTTCCCGTTGCGGGTTATGACATCATCTTGTTCGCGACTCCCAAGACGAGGGTTTCCTCGCCGGAGGAGATGGACA
Organism: uncultured Collinsella sp.; assembly: GCA_900550355.1. Lineage (GTDB taxonomy): Bacteria > Actinomycetota > Coriobacteriia > Coriobacteriales > Coriobacteriaceae > Collinsella. The sequence goes on along the minus strand of URRT01000004.1, from coordinate 27,272 downwards.
AGGCGTTGCGTTCGCTTATGAAACGCGCCGGCGTTGCCGGGGAGGAGCGATGAGCAATCACGTTTTGCGACGTGTTGCCATCGCTCCTATTCGCATATATCAACAGGTTGTTTCGCCCTTATTACCTGACGCCTGCATTTATTACCCAACGTGCTCGCAATACGCCGTTCAGGCGATTGAGAAGTACGGTGTTTTGAGAGGCTGCTGGCTTGCCGTGAGGCGCATCGCTCGCTGCAATCCCCTGCACGTCGGCGGTTATGACCCTGTGCCTTAGCGGGCACTCGCTATCGGAGGAAAACTTACATGTGGGATTGGATCGTTAACATCCTTTTCGAGCTGCTCAAGCTCATCCAGACCTTTGCGGTCGACTGGGGCCTGTCCATCATCATCCTGGTGGTCATCATCCGTCTGCTGCTGACGCCGCTCATGCTCAAGTCGACCAAGTCGACGGCTCGCATGCAGGTGCTGCAGCCCAAGATGCTCGAGATCCAGGAGCGCTACGCCGACGACCCCCAGCGTCAGGCCGAGGAGATGCAGAAGTTCTACAGCGAGAACAAGTTCAATCCGCTGGCCGGCTGCCTGCCGCTTCTGATTCAGATGCCCATCCTTATCGCCCTGTTCACGCTTCTGCGCAACCTGCCGCAGTACTTTAACGAGGGCACGTTCTCGTTCTTTAACATCCTGCCCGATCTGACCACCACGCCGAGCGCCTCTTTTGCCGATGGCTTTATGGTTGCGCTGCCTGCGCTGATCTGCCTAATCCTGTTTGCTGTCTTGACCCTGATTCCGCAGCTGTATATGTCTCGCAATCAGACTGGTCAGCAGGCCCAGAGCATGCGCATGATGGCTGTCGTCATGACCGTCATGATGCTTTGGATGGGCTGGAGCCTGCCTGTCGGCGTTCTGCTGTACTACGATGTGTCTTCTGCCTGGCAGGTTATCCAGCAGATCTTCGTGACGCAGAAGGTTATCGACAAGGCCAAGGCCGATGAGGAGGAGCGCCTCAAGAACGCTCCGCTGCAGGTCGAGGTTACCCGTCGCGAGAAGAAGCCGCGTCCGCACAAGAAGAAGTAGTCGGGATATCAATCTTATTTAGGTACCTAACTTTTGGAGTACGTTATGTCTGAAGAGATCATCGAGGATATGCTTGAGGAGGTTGCCCCGCAGATTGCGGGCGATTATCCCGAGATTGCACAGCGCTACAAGGCCGGTGAAGAGCTGACCGATGGGGAGCTCGACACCATTGCCGATGTTGCGATTTCCATTCTGCGTTCCATCCTTTCGCACTTCGATGCCGCCAACTCTCCTATTGATGAGTACGAGGGCGACGAGGGCGAGCTGATTTTGGATGTTACCGCTCCTGATCTTGCTGTTCTCATTGGCCGTCATGGTCGTACCCTTGATGCTCTTCAGGTCATGTTCTCTTTGCTGGTGAGCCGCAAGCTTGGCTTTAGGTATCCGGTTGTGGTTGACGTTGAGGGCTACAAGAGCCGTCGTCAGGACAAGGTTGCCTCAATGGCTCAGTCGGCCGCCGAGCGTGCCATCCGTACCCATAAGAGTGTTTCGCTTCCGCCCATGAATGCCTATGAGCGCCGACTGGTTCATATTGCACTTCGTGGCAATGATGCTGTCGATACCCATTCTGAGGGTTCTGACCCTGATCGCCATGTGGTGATTGTTGCTCGATAATCTACTCGAGCTTATGCTAAGGGGGCGTGGTTTCCACGTCCCCTTTTTTTGTCAAAAGTTCTCGATACACTGATTTTTGTCAGAAAGGAGCTTTCGTTGTTAGTACTTACTGATCAGCAAGCTGACGAGATGCTCAGCCGTCTAACTTCCTATTGCAAAGAGTATTCTTTGAGCGTAACTGATACTGAGCTAAGGAAATGTATTCAGCATTTGGATTTGGTTCTAGAAACAAATAAGACAACCAATCTCACCCGTATTCTTAACGTTGAAGATGCTGCGGTACTTCATATCCTCGACTCACTTGTTTTGCTTCCTTATGTCAATAAGGCTCCTGATGGAGCTTTGCTCGATATGGGAACAGGCGCAGGCTTCCCTGGTATTCCGTTAACGATAACCACGCATCGTAAAGCTACTTATATTGACTCTGTTGGCAAAAAAGTTGATGCTGTCAATTCTTTTACTCATGCTCTCGGATTGAAATATGGTCATGCAGTCCATGATCGCCTTGAAGAATATGCTCGAAGCCATAAGAAGCAGTTCTCTGCAGTAACCGCCCGCGCACTGGCCCCTCTACCGATTCTTGTTGAGTATGCGGCTCCGTACCTCAAGGACGGTGGGATATTTGTTATCACGAAGGGCAATCCATCGGATGAGGAGCTTACTTCTGGCATGTCAGCAGCTAAGATCTGTGGCTTCACTTTGCTTCTGAATGACGCAATTGATTTGCCTGAGGGCTTGGGCCACAGGGAGTTCATTGTTCTTAAGAAAAGTCACCCAGCATCCGTTTCGTTGCCTCGTGCAAATGGCATGGCAAAGAAGAATCCGCTTGCCTAGATGTTTCACGTGAAACATAATGGATACTAACAACTTGCAGTGTTTCACGTGAAACATGGCGGTTGATTTCGAATCGGAATGTTTCACGTGAAACATCCTCCGTTTGACAGCTTTAATACACACCAGGAGGGACCGTGGGATTTCGCGACGTTAAGCGTTCTAAGAGCGCAAAAGACACGCGTATTATTGCAATCATCAATCAAAAAGGCGGCGTCGGTAAGTCAACGACGGCTGTAAACCTTGCAGCAGCACTGGGTGAGCAGGGTCGCAAGACACTGATTGTCGATTTTGATCCGCAGGGAAACAGCACCAGTGGATTCGGAATTGAAAAAGAAGACCTTGATCAGTGCATCTATGATGCATTGCTGAATGACGTGCCGGCAGAATCGCTTGTTCTTGATACAAATTGCAAAAAGGTATTCGTTATTCCGGCGACAATTCAGCTTGCAGGTGCCGAAATTGAGCTCGTAAGCGCAATTGCTCGTGAAACCCGCCTCAAAGATTTGCTTGAGCCGATTCAGGATGAGTTCGATTTTATATTCATCGACTGTCCTCCTTCGCTCGGCCTGCTTACCATCAATGCTTTGACCGCAGCAGATAGCGTCTTGATTCCGATCCAGTGCGAGTATTACGCACTCGAGGGCGTTACGAAACTGCTTGAGTCAATGAAGATGGTCAAATCACGTCTGAATAAGGGTTTAGACACCTATGGTGTGCTTATGACCATGTATGACTCGCGTACTTCTCTGTCGAATCAAGTTGTTGAGGAGGTTCAGTCGTACTTTGGTGATAAGGCTTTTAAGACTCTAATTCCCCGTACAGTAAAAATATCTGAGGCTCCGTCTTTTGGAGAGCCGGTAATTACCTATGCACCTCAAAATAAGGGTGCAAAAGCGTATATGAACCTTGCAAAAGAGGTGATCAAGCGTGCCTAGTGCAAAGAAACGTGGCGGATTAGGACGTGGACTCAATGCTTTGGTCTCAGAAGCCGAGTATGAGACCGGCGGTTCGGCTGCATCGGCTTCAAATGGCGCATCTGAAACAAAACTACCTATTGAGGATATTGTTCCCAACCCTAATCAGCCACGAATTCACTTTAACGAAACTGAACTTCGTGAGTTGAGCGAGTCGATCCAAGAACATGGCGTGTTGCAGCCGTTGTTGGTTCGCAAGCATGGAAACGGCTATGAGATCATCGCTGGTGAGCGTCGTTACCAAGCATCAAAGCTTGCTGGTCTTGAGGAGCTGCCTGTCATCATTAAAGAAGTTAATGATGAGGAAATGCTCGCTCTTGCACTTATCGAGAATCTTCAGCGTTCTGATTTGAATCCCGTCGAAGAGGCGAAGGGTTATCGTCAGCTCATTGATGCCAGTGGGATGACGCAGGAGGCGTTATCAAAGGCTGTCAGTAAGTCTCGTTCCGCAATTACAAATTCACTTCGTTTGCTAGATCTTCCCGAAGTCGTACAGCAGATGATTTTCGAAGGCAAGCTTACAGCCGGTCATGCGAGAGCGATTCTTGCAGTTCCATATGAAGATGCCAGGATTCGACTTGCTGAGAAGGTTGTTGCAGAAGGCCTTTCCGTCAGAGCGACAGAAAATCTTGCTCCGTTGTTTTCTGCCGGAGAAACACCTAAGACGCCGAGGCCAGCAACACCTCAGTCATTCAAAAAGGCCGCTCGAGTCCTTCGTCAAGTATTTAACACGAATGTGCGCGTGAAGTGCTCGCGTGGCAAGAACAAGATTGAAATCGAGTTCAAAGACGAAGAGGAGCTCTCCCGTATCCTTGGCGAAATGATTCAATTTGGGCAGGAGGATCAGGATGAAGAATAAGGTTCTCGCGGCCATTGCGTTGGCAACCACTGTCGCTGCTGGTGCTTTTGCAGGCTATAAGCTTGCGACAGATGATGAACTGTGTGGTCGACTGCTGCGCGGAGCTCAGGATATCGTCGATACATCCAAGAAAAAAATGGATGTGATGACCGAAGATGTTGCCATGCGTACTGCTCAGGTGACTAAGAATCCCAAGATTAACCAAGACTTGGTTAACCATCAATGGGAAAATGTTGGTTATTAGGTACCTAACAATTACTTGCCTGTTTTGAAGGGGTCCTTGTCTGATTTGTGAGACAAGGACCCCTTATTTTGGCAATAAAACTATGCTTGCGTAAATCAAATCCAATAGTATAAAAAAATGAAACAGCCCCGGTTGCATTATCTACAACCGGAGCTGTTCGATGTTTCACATGAAACGTTTTGGGGTGCGACTCCCCTATGCGTTCTTCTGAACTTTGAAGCGCTGCTTCAGCTGTCCGCAGGCGGCGTCAATATCATTGCCGCGAGAATTACGGATCGTGGTCTCGATGCCACGAGACTCAAGGCGGCGCTGAAGATCCTCAACCTTATGAATCGGCGACGGCTTGAGCGGGCTGCCCTCGATGTCGTTAAGCTGAATCAGGTTAACGTGGCACAGCGTTCCCTCGCAGAAGTCGCAGAGCGCCTGCATCTCGGGATTCGTATCGTTGACGCCTTCGATCATGGCGTACTCATAGGTCGGGCGGCGGCCCGTCTTCTCGGTGTAGAGCTGAAGCGCCTCGTGAAGGCGGAGCAGCGTGTACTTCTTAACACCGGGCATGAGCTTATTGCGCGTCGACTGGATGGCGGAATGCAGGGAAACAGCAAGCGTGAACTGCTCGGGGATGTCGGCAAATTTGCGAATACCAGGAATAACGCCACTGGTGGAGACAGTAAGGTGGCGGGCTCCAATACCGATACCGTCGGGATCGTTAAGGATGCGCAGTGCCTTGAGAACCTCGTCATAGTTAGCAAAGGGCTCGCCCTGACCCATGAAAACGACGCTTGTGGCACGCTCGCCAAAGTCGTTGGAGACATGAAGTACCTGGTCAACGATCTCTTGGGCGGTCAGCGAGCGCTTGAGGCCGTTGAGGCCGGTAGCACAAAAAGCACAGCCCATGCCGCAGCCTGCCTGGGTGGAAACGCAGACGGAAAGCTTGTTACGACGGGGCATGCCTACGGTTTCGACGGAAATGCCGTCGTGGTACTCGAGCAGATACTTGCGAGAGCCATCTTTGGAAACCTGCTTGGTGAGTTCGGTCGGCGTGTCAAAGGCAAAAGCCTCTTTAAGCTGCTCGCGGAAAGCCTTGGGAAGGTTGGTCATATCGTCAAACGAACAAACGTTCTTCTCAAAGACCCATTCGATGAGCTGCTTCGCGCGGAAGGCGGGCTGGCCGAGTTCGGCCACGAGCTCGCGAATATCGTTTTGGCTCAAGTCGCGAATGTCCTGAGATTTAGTCCTGGGATTCATGGAAGCCTTTCGATTTTGGGGAAACGTAGAGGGTATCGCTACAATATGGTATCAGCTGCAGGAATTATAGAGGAGGAGTCTGCCCATGCCGGGTAAAAGCCTAGAGAACATGCACGTAGCGGTCTTGGCGGGCGGTCATTCCGCTGAGCGCGAGATCTCGCTCAATTCGGGAAAGAACGTCGTGGTGGCCCTGAAGGAGGCCGGCTACACTTCGGTGGAGCTGCTCGACACGGCTGCCGATGATTTTATGGTAACCATGGCGACCGGTGGCTTTGACGTGGCGTTTATCGCCATGCACGGCGCCGGCGGTGAGGATGGTGCCATGCAGGGTGCCATGGAGACCCTGGGTATCCCCTACACGGCCTCGGGCGTGCTCGCGAGCGCCTGCGGTGCCGACAAGGAGGTCTCGAAGCTCCTGTACGCCAAGGCGGGCATCCCCATTGCCCCCGGCCTTGCGCTCGAGGCGGGCGATGAAGTCGATATCGATCATATCGTCGAGGTTTGTGGCGAGCGCTGCTTTGTGAAGCCGGCCGTAAACGGTTCCAGCTATGGCATTTCCCTGGTCCATGAGCCCTCCGAGCTGCCCGCGGCAATCGCCAAGGCGTTTGAGTACGGTGACAAAGTGCTGGTAGAGAAGTGCATCGAGGGTACCGAGATCACCGTCGGCGTATACGGCGAGGATGACGTGCGCGCCCTGCCGATTGTTGAGATCCGTAAGCCCGAGGACTGCGAGTTCTACGATCTTGACGTGAAGTATGTGGACCCCACGGATATCCATCGCATTCCGGCACAGATTTCGCCCGAGAACTACGCTCGTGCCCAGGAGCTCGCCTGTGCTGCCCATAAGGCGCTCGGCTGCCTGGGTATTTCGCGCAGCGACTTTATCGTGAGCGAGGATGGCCCCGTCATCCTCGAGACCAACACGATTCCCGGCATGACCGATACGTCGCTGTATCCGGATGAGATTCGCCACACCGATGACATGACGTTCCCGCAGGTCTGTGACAGTCTGATTCGTATGGGGCTTCGTCGAGCGGGCGTTGCATGCTAATCGAGGACGCTGTTTCGTCGGGGACGCCGCAGTTTGTCATCGATTCCTATGCCACGCTTGCCGAGCGTGCCAAAACCCAATCGTTTGGCCTCATCGAGGAAGATGTTATCGTCCTCGATACCGAGACCACGGGTCTTTCGGTGCAGGACAACGAGCTTATCGAGATATCGGCTGCCCGCCTTTCGGGCCGCGAGGTCATCGATCGGTTTGATACCTTCGTGCATCCCAAGCAGCTGATTCCCGCCGAGATTACCGAACTCACGAGCATTACAAACGCCGATGTGGTGGATGCCCCATCGGCCGTTGAGGCCGTCGCCGCTCTCGCCGATTTTGTCGGCGGCTGCCCGGTGATTGCGCATAACGCCACCTTCGACCGTTCGTTTATCGAGTCGGTCAAGGGCGGTGTCAACGTCAGCGACATCTGGATCGATTCGCTGGCGCTGTCGCGCATCGCGCTTCCGCGTCTGGCCTCGCATAAGCTGTCTTTCATGGCCGACCTGTTTGGCTGCGACTCGGTGTCGCACCGCGCCAACGCCGATGTCGACGCCCTGTGTGGTGTGTGGCGCGTGCTGCTCGTGGCGCTCACCGACTTGCCTCAGGGCTTAACGGCGCGTCTGGCCGACATGCACCCCGATGTACCCTGGTCCTATCGTCCCATCTTCTCATTCTTGGCGGGACAGAACCCCGGTTCCATCTTCTCTCTCAGCGCCGCCCGCGCCGACGTACTCAAGGCCGATCGCGCCGATGATCGCGTTGATGCGGACGAGCTGCCGGTCCTTAAGATGCCGAGCCGCGAGGAAATCGAGGCGGACTATGCCCCGGGCGGCCTGGTTAATCGCATGTATCCCACGTATGAGCCGCGCGATGAGCAGATCGCGATGGCGCTCGAGGTCCGTGATGCCCTCGTTACGGGAACGCATCGCGTGATTGAGGCGGGGACGGGCGTCGGCAAATCAATGGCATATCTGGTGCCTTTCGTCGAGGCCGCGCGCCGCAACAACATCACGGTTGGCATCGCGACCAAATCGAATAATCTTGCCGACCAGCTCATGTATCATGAGCTGCCCAAACTTGCCGAGCAACTGGACGGAGGCCTATCGTTTTGCGCCCTCAAGGGCTATGACCACTATCCATGCTTGCGCAAGCTTGAGCGCATGAGCCGCGGCCAAGTCGAAATTACGACTAAGCGTGATCCTGCCGACACGCTTACGGCGGTCGCGGTCATCATGGCGTACGTGTGTCAGTCGGCCGATGGCGACCTCGACTCGCTCGGCATTCGCTGGCGCAGCGTCAACCGTCCCGACTTTACGACGGCGTCGCGCGAGTGCGCTCGTCGCCTCTGCCCGTTTTTCCCCGATAAATGCCTGGTCCACGGCGCCCGCCGTCGCGCGGCTCATGCCGATGTGGTGGTCACCAACCATTCCCTGCTGTTCCGCAATGTTGCGGCCGAGGGCAGAATCTTGCCTCCGATTCGTCACTGGGTGATCGATGAGGCCCACTCCATCGAGCGCGAGGCACGCCGTCAATGGGCGCGCGTGGTGTCGGCGGATGAATCGCGCGTTCTGTTTGAGCGCCTGGGTGGCTCGAGCACCGGTGCGCTGAGCCAGGTTTCCCGCGATTTGGCAACCTCGGAGGGCTCTACGCTTTACCTGGGTCTTACTGCCAAGGCGACGTCGACGGTTGTACGTGCGAGCATGGCGATTGCCGATGTGTTTGACGGCGTTCGCGAGCTTGGCCGCCGTGCCCGCGGGGGCTATGACAATGCGAACCTATGGATTGGCCCCGAGTTGCGCGAATCTGACGACTGGCATGATTTCTTACAGTCGGCCTACACTGCCATCGACGCATTGGAACAAGCTGACAAGAGCGTCGACGCGCTGGTACAAGCCGTTGCCACCGACAAGCCCGAGGTTGTTGTCGACCTGGGTGATATCTCGCGCCGCCTACACGAGCTGGTCGAGAACCTCAAACTCATCATTGACGGTACCGATGAACACTACGTGTACTCGCTGCAGGTCAATCGCAGGCTGCGTGCCGGCGGAGAGTCAATGACCGCAGAGCGCATCGACATTGGCGAGGCCTTGGCAACCGAGTGGCTGCCCGAGGTCCACACGGCTATCTTTGCATCGGCGACCATGACGGTTTCCAAGAGCTTTGAGCACTTTAACCATGCCGTCGGCCTCGATCGCATCGGCGCCTCGACATCATCGTCACTGCACTTGGATTCGAGCTACGACTTCGATTCGAATATGGCCGTGGTCGTGGCTGGGGATATCCCCGATCCGCGCGATCGTGAGAGCTACCTTTCGGCGCTCGAGCGTGTGCTGGTCGACGCTCATCTTGCCATGGGCGGCTCGGTGCTCACGCTGTTCACCAACAGGCGTGACATGGAGGAACTGTACGCTCGCGTCGAGCCCAAGATGGCTCGTGCGGGTCTGGAGCTCAACTGCCAGCAGCGCAACTCGTCTCCTCGCCGTCTGCGCGATCGCTTTATCAACGAACCGACCTCGTCGCTCTTTGCGCTTAAGGCCTTTTGGGAAGGGTTCGACGCCAGCGGCGAGACGCTGCGCTGCGTCATCATCCCCAAGCTGCCGTTCTCGAGCCCCACAGACCCGCTCTCATGTGAGCGCAATCTGCGTGAAGACCGCGCTTGGGCGCGCTATTCGCTGCCCGAGGCCGTGCTCGAGGTCAAGCAGGCAGCCGGTCGCCTCATTCGCTCATCGACCGATTGCGGCGTACTCATCTTGGCCGACCCGCGCCTGGTGACGAAGGGCTACGGCAAAAAATTCTTAACGTCGCTGCCCACGAGCTCCTATCAGCGAATCGAGTCGGCACAAATCGGGCACTATCTACAGCTGTGGCGCGCACGCCACGAGCGGCGCCGCTAAAGCGGACAGACGAGGGATTTTGCCATATCGCACAGACGCTCTGACAGGGCGGGGTCATCCAGGATGCGGATGGGCCCGCCCGCTGCGAATAACCCGCTTAACAGCCCGCGCCAAACGTATCAGCGTACGTTCACCGTTGAGCTGTCCGCCCCATTGGGTTCAATCGACATGATGCCGGGCCAGTCTAGGCGCTCTGCCAAGGCGCGCGGCATGAGAAGCTTCGCACTCCGCTCCGCCTGGGCGAGGGAGTCGTGGAGGGTTGCGGGCTCCGGTGCATGGCGCACGACGGAGTCGTCGGTCAAGACCAGGCCCTCGATTTTATCCATACGATAGGTACGCTGCTCGTCGACCGCGACATCCCAGGCAATCAGATACGTTTGGTCGCCGTTTGTTGTGATGCGCAAGGGGTCGACCAAACGCTCACGCGCTTGTGTGTCATCCATCGAGCGATACGAGATGCGGCAGCGAACGCCGTCCCGAATGGCGCAGCTCAGCTGCTGCCAGTGCGATCCGTGGGCGACGGTGTCAAAGACGCGCTGGTTGTAGCCGAGCTCTTTGGGAAGAAGGGCGCGTCGTATTCGAGCCGCCGCTTGGGGCTCGATCCCCAATGATTCAAGTTCATGGTTGAGTACAGCGCCCTCGGCGGCACTCAGACGCAGCGGTAGCACGCGCCCCGCATCACCGGTGAGGACCACGCACTCGCCTCGGCGTTCGCAGATAATACGTGCGCCCGATTCTCGGTCCGCAAGCGTCGAGACAATCTCGAGAATCTCGTCGAGCGATGCTCCCGTGATATCAAAGCGGCTGCAAAGCTCGTCTCGTGTCATGCCATTCTCGCCGGCGGCGTAGAGGGCCTCCATGATGTCGATGGCGCGCGAGAGTCTTTGCTCGCTGGTGAGTTTACGCACGGGCATGCTCGTGCACCGTCCTTTCGATGAGGTGATTCCACGCCCGCTTGAGAGAATCGGGGGCGACGGGCCTCATGCCATCCATGGCATGGGCCATGCAAAACGAGGCTGCGGCTTCAAAGTCGCGCACGTCAACGGTCCATGTCCAACCTGCTTCGGTGCGCATGAGTTCGCCTCGTCCGCGCGTGAGACCGCTGATCATATCGGCCTGCGCTTCACGCGCAAACGAGAACGTAGCCGCAACGGGTGGGCGGTCGGCAAAATCGAACTCAAAGAATAAGTAATCGTTGAGGTTGAAATCCGCAGGAATGGCGTAGGCTTTCGAAGGTCTCCAGGCGCGAATGATGCGGTCGCAGCGGAATGTTCTGATATTGCCGGTGGCATTGTCGAGGCCGCAGAAGTATGCCGTACCCTCGCGCTCGAACATGCCGTAGACGCAAACGGTCCGCTCGCGTTGTTCACCGCGTCCGTTTTGATACAAAAAGCGCAGCGCGCAACGCTCGGCAAAGGCACTCCATACCGCATCGACGGCGGGAGAGCGGCGGATCGGTGCCTCTTCTGTCGTCGACATGCCGGTGAGGTAGGCAATCTTGGAGCGAATGTCGGCAAGCGGCGCGGCAAAGGTGGATGAGCCTGCCGCGAGTGTCTGGTCGATGGCATTGAGCAGGATGTCGGCATCGTCTGCGGTGATGAGACCGCCCGCGGCAAACGTGTGCTCGCGGTCGATTGTCCACGCGCTCTCTTCGGTTTCCTGCGCTCCGGCGGCACGAACCTCCCTGATAACGATGCCGCGCTCGAGCAGCTTGTCGCGATCGCGGCGGAACTTGCGCTTGTCTGAGTCGATATTGCCCGAGCCGTATCCCAGATCGGAATCCAGGACGATTTGCTCGGTCGTCAGCGGTTCGGGAGAACTGTTGAGTACAAAGAAAAGGTTGAGGATGCGCTGAGCCGTTTTATCGAAACCGGGCTCGGGTGCCCCCTTTTTAATTGTCGCGGTCGCGTCGCTTGCCGTCATAGAATCCTCGCATGAGAAGGTCGTTTGTTGCCATGATTTTAGTCCGATATGGAGATTAGGCTATATCCTTGTCCGCTCGCGGCGTTAAGATGCCCCGAATTCGGTCGTTTGCGCTCGCTCGGGGTATACTTTCGACTATATACGGTTCTAATGTGCATGCATTGGGCCTATTTGTCGGATTATGGATGTGGAGCGCACATGGCGAACACCCAGAACTATATTAACCACCTGCTGCAGAACACCGGCATTACGCCGGCGTGCAGTGAAGAAGAGCGCCTGGCTGCCGAGGATATCGCTCAGATTTTCCGCAACCACGGCTTTGACCCCGAGGTGCAGGAATTTAATGCTCCCGCACCCAGCAGGTTGGCGTTTGCCGTTACCGGTATCCTGGCGTTTGCCGGCGCCTTGCTGATGGGCATCGGCGGCGGCATTGGCTTGGTCGGCACCTTGCTGGCCATTGTCGGTGCCGTGCTCTACGTGCTCGAGCGCACGGGGCATCCCGTGGTTTCGCGCCTGGGAAAGACCGGAGTGAGTCAAAATGTCATCGCCTATCACAAGGCCTCGGGCCCGCTTGCGTCTCCGCGCAACCGCCCGGTCGTCGTGGTGGCCCACTATGATTCCCCCCGCGCCGAGCTCCTTGCTCGCGAGCCCTACGCTCCGTATCGCGCGCTCATCGCCAAGCTCCTGCCTGTCGCCACGATCGCGCCCGCGGCTGTCGCCATCCTGCGTATCCTGCCGCTTCCCGGCGTGCTCAAGGTGCTGCTGTGGATTGTCGCGATTCTGGCCTCCCTTGTGGCACTGGCCAACGCCGCCAATATCATCTCCAACCGTTTTGTGCTTCCCTACACGTCTGGCGCGGTGTGCAACAAGTCCTCTGTTGCCGCCATGCTCGGTGTCATGGACAACGTCGCCCCCTATCAGGGCGAAAACGAGTTCCCCGACGACATTCCATTCGACACCTATTTTGGCGAGCAGAAGCGTCGCGCCGAGGAAATGGCGCGCGCGGCGGCCGAGTATGCCGCGGCCCAGCAGCAAAACGACTACGGCAACACCATTGAATATGAGGAACCTTCCTACGACGAGGACGAGTTTGGCCAGCCGGTTGCGCCTGTCGACGCACCCGAGCAGGACGAGACTTTTGATGGACAGATCGATGGTTTTGAGGGTGCCTCTGCCGACGAGACGATGATCGGCGTTATCGCGCCCGAGGCTCAGGACCAGACTGCCCAGGCCGAAGTGTCCACCGAGGAAAAGTCCACCGCCAAGCCGGCGGAGGAGCCCGCGGTGGTCGAGGTCGCCGAGCCCAAGCCCAAGCTCTATCGCAATGCCGCCGGCAATATCCGCTTTGGTTCGGATGCCATCCGAGCGCTCGGCATGCTTCCCGAGTCCTGCACGCTCGATTACGAGGAAGGCGAGGAGCCGACGTTTGAGCCCGAGCCTGCCCCCGTCGTGACCGCGCCTGCGCCCGTTGCCACCGTGGATGATGAGTCTGCCGCGGTTACCGCTGCCGTTGCCGAGCCCGAGGCGGTGTCCGCGATCGATCCCTCGGCAGGACTGGACATTTTGGTTCCCGCCGCGCCGGCGCAAGACGTTGCGGACGAGTCTGACGACGATTACGCTGAACAGCCGATGCGCGTGTCTTACGAGAGCGATACTGATTTCTCGGCCGAGATTCCCGCGGCAACGCCCCATGCCGATATTGCATCCGCGTTCTCTTCGATTGGCGCCAGCGCTTCCAACTTCTTTAAGGGTGCGCTTGCAAAGGGCAAGAAATTTGTCGACGATTTCGAGGAGAAGCGCGCTGCCGCACGCGAGGCTGCCGAGCAGGAGGCTATCGCTCAGCAGCAGGCAGCCGAGGCGGCACGTGAGCGCGCGGCGCAAGAGTTTGAGCAGAACGAGGCTATGCAGTCCGGGCCCGTCGACGCTGCCGAAGCTACGACGTCCTTTGAGTCCCAGCAACCGACGTCAGCGGATGTTGTTGAGGCAACAACGTCTTTCGAGGCTCAGCAGCACGTCGATAGCACCATGTCGTTTGATGCCGTGCAGTTCGATTCCACGATAACGTTTGAAAAGCAAGGCACCGCGATTGCCGAGCCCCTTCCTGTTTCCGATGAGCAGGGCGACGCGGCAGACGATGACGAGCCCATTGATGCTGCCGAAATCCAAGATACCGCCGAGGACGAGTCCGTCGAGGCCAACTCTGACGAAGAGCAATACGCGGCAGCCAAGCAAGATGATTCGACCGAGGCCGAGCAGGAGGAAGTGCCTGCGGTTTCCGAGGCTCCCGAGACAAATGAGTCGAGGCCTTACTCCACGCAGATTTTCACCATGCCGACTCCGAGTGGTTCCGGTGCCACGGTTGCCGATGTTGCTCCCACCCAGGACGAAACGGTCGATTCCCTTATGGCCCAGATTTCCTCCCAGTCATCGCCGCGTCCGCAGATGAATGTTCCCGATCCGGCGTCGGCACCGTCGCCTGCACCTTCCTCGTCTCCGCTGGCTTCGGTCCCCGATCCGTCGCTGCCGTCTATGAAGCAGGCAAACGTTGCGTCTCGTACGTCGCTGTTCGACCTTCCCGATCCCTCTGCCCAGGTCAACGACCCCTTTGCTACCGCTCAAGGTCCCGAACCCACGTCGGCACCCGTTGCGCCTCCTATGCCCGTTGCGTCGGGCGCGCAGCCGAGCGAGACCATTTCGGCTCCCGCCCCGGCGGCACCCAAGTCTCGTAAGCGCGGCCTGGGTGGCCTGTTCGGCCGTAAAAAGAAAAACGAGCAGGACAGCATGAGTGACTGGCTGGGCGTCGAAGACGATTACGATGCCAAGAAGTCCGGTCGCGGTATCGGTTCGTGGGATAACTTCGAGGACGATAACGATGGCTGGAAGGGTGGCGCTACGTCTTCCGATGGCGCTTCTTCCGAAGATATGCTCTCGGCTGTCGCCTCTATGGGCGATGATGAGCTGCTCGGTCACGATATCTGGTTTGTGGCAACGGGCGCCTCGGATTGTGATGGCGCCGGCATGAAGGCCTTCTTGGCTTCGCATCGCGATAAGCTCCGCGGCGTATTCTTCATCAATCTTGAATCCGTCGGCGCCGGTAGGCTTTCGGTGGTGACGGTTGAGGGCGAACAACAGCTGCTCAAGGGCGATCGCCGCATCATGAACCTGGTCAGCAAGGTGTGCAAGTCGTTCCATGTCGATTGTGGCGCGCTCGAGATGCCCTATGCCAAGACCGATGCCTATGCCGCGCTCGAGGCGAGCCGCCGAGCCCTCACCATCGCCGGCGTGGACGGCACGCGTCTGGCTTGCGCTCGTACTGAGGACGACCTGCCTCACAATGTCAACCCGACGAACATTGCCACGGTATCCGAGGTCGTGACCGAGGTTATCCGCCGTTCGTAGACGGAGCTCTAAGGAGTCAACGTGTTTTCGTATATTAAGCGCCATTGGCCTGTCTACGTGATTTTGACCTTGATTGCCATTGCGTTAGGATTTGGGGCTGCCTACATCGTGGGTGCGAAGGGCTCGACCCCTGCCTCCGCAATCAGCGAAGAGGTGGAGCAAGAACAGAGTACGGGTGCCGATGGGATTCCTGAGTCCGAGCAGACAATCGTTGATGGTGGATCTTCGTCTGCAGAGTAGATACGGCGATTTACATGATTGAAAGCGGGCGAGCCAGGGGACTGGCTCCGTCTGGGGGGGGGCCGGGGGCCTGCCTGGCCCGCTTTTTCATCGCGCTAGCGCTTCTTTGGGATCGACCTAAGGCGAGCGAACCATAGGGCTGCGGCACCCGAGGTCAGGAGCGCGGTGATGCAAGCGGCGATGGGAACTGATCCTGTTGCCGGTAGGTCCTGCGGTAGGGTACAGCGTTGAATGACACGGTCCTCGTCATGTGACTCAAGTTTATCGCCGCCACCGTTGCGGCAAAGATCGACGCGTGCGCTGTTGGTGAGTGCGGTTTGGGGCGTATAAGCCGACGTTGCCTGCATGTGTACGACTGCGCCCCGAGCGTCTGTGCCAAGGATTGCTTTGGCATCGTCAAGGTCGTCGTGCTCATCCTTGAGATCATCGCGGGTCCAAGAATCCGCATCGCTTCGAGTCGTAAAGTCGGCGGCTACCGCACCGTATTCAATTCGAATGCCCGTTACGACGGTATTGGACGCAAGGTCGAGTTCTTTCGCCTCGAGTGTGGTGGATTCCGTGGTCGAGACATCCGCCTTCCAGAGGTGCCAGCCGTCGTAATCGACGAGGCGGCAATCCTCACCCAGACTCTCCCTTACTTCATCGGACTCAAGCCAAGGATTTTCGTGCCCATCGTCAAGTGTCGCGTTTGCCGGCTCATCGACGTCTGTCGAGTCCAACGGCGTCGTGCGATACCACACGTTGCACAGACCATTGAGGTCGCCGATGGCGACGGGGGTTTCGATTGAGACGAATCTCGCCGTATCGTCCTCGGTACACTCAAGATCATCGGTAAGTGTGAACTCATCAACCCAGGTAGTTGAATTGTTTCGAGCGTCGATGGTATAGGAGAAAAGCCCATCCGTATTGGTTTGCATCGCGGCACGGTTTTTACCATCGCCGTTAGCCAACAGGCCCTTTTCGATAGGTTGGACAAGTTCCTGACGCTTGTCGACCTGCCCCTTGATCTCGATGGGCGCATCCTTCATCGCGACGGATTGGACTTCTCCCGTATCCTTTATTTCAAACGTTATCTCCTCGGCAAGGTCATAGGTCCGCGGAGACATCATTTCGCGCAACGAGTAGGTGCCGGGTGCAAGATGTTCGACGCGGTGTGGCTTGTCGGATGAGGTCCAGGAGTCTATTTCGGTTTTATCGGGACCATATAAGGTGAGCCGTGCGCCTTCTACTTCCTGCTCACCGCTTGCATCGACCTTGGAGATATCAACCTTGGTGTAATCGTCGGATACGTTAAGCCGTGCTTCTACAACGGGTGTTTTCTGGTCGGCATAAGTAAGGTCGACAATATGGGTTGTCTGATCGAGCAAGAAGCCTGCCGGCGCTTGAGTCTCGACAACCTCGTAGCGTGCGGTGCCAGATCCCAGTGGGAGGTTGTCCGCGCGTGCTTCTCCAGTTTCATCCGTCGTGACGGTAGCGACAGTCTCACCGTCGAGTGCGGCAATGCTACCGTCGGGGCGCACGATATCACCCGAGGCACGGATCTCAAAGATGGCGCCCGCGAGGCTGCTGCCGTCTACGGCATCGGTTTTAACGATCCTGATATTTCCGGTCGCGGCGTGGTCATAATACGAGGCGATTGCAACGGGCGTTAGGTTCATGTCGGCGGGTATGTTTACCTCGATTTCTTCGCCGACAAGATAGGGCTCTTTGGCCGAGGTTTCGCGTACATAATAGGTGCCCGGCACGAGCGATTCGGGCAGTGTGACGGTCCCGGTCGCGTCAGTCGTAAAGGTGTCCATTACGTTATGTGCTGGATACCAGCAAGTTTGTGAGACAGGTTCGTGATTGCTGTCGAGGAGTTGGAAGGAGAATCCGGCTAGGGGAACAGAAGCGCCTGTTTGGGCATCGCGTTTTACAATCTGGAGATGCGTCGACAGAGCGTGGTTGTCCACGATATATTGAAGCTCGGCGCCGTCGGAAATCTGATTGGCCCCGACGGTCCATTCCCCTGCACGTTTAAAACCCTCGGGGACGGTTTCCGGAACCTCGCGAATCGTGTAGCCGGCACGGTCGTATGGGACGGCTCCGTGGACACCGGCGGGTCGCTTGCCTGTGCCGAACCATGCTTCGGGCTGATCTTTGGTGGAGGCAAAGCCATAGATGTTTGTGGTCAGTGTGCCAACAACCTGCTGAGAGCTGTTGCTGACAACCTCAAAGACAACACCACCCGCCGGCTGCTCTAGGCCGGATTGGTCGCTATTGCCGTAATCCTTGAATTTGGAAATCTCAAGGTCAAACGCAATGGGGATATCGGAAATGCGAGATTCGATCTCGACCACGCCTGAATCGCCGAGCTGGTCGGCTCCAACGGTATAGGTCCAGCTGTCGTTGGATGGCAGGTAGCCCTCGGGGGCTTTTGATTCGTAGATGGTAAAGGTTCCTAAGGGGACATCGGCGAGGGTGGCCTGACCGCTTTCGTCGGTCGTGAGGATTTGCGCCCATCCAGGGGTTGATTGCGACACACACGTGAACTCTGCTCCTGCGAGTGAAGAACCTACCTGGGGGCCGGCATTCGTCGCGGTATCGAGTTTTACGATACGCAGGTTGATGGTGCCGGGCTGTTCATCAATGGCGACCCGCCCGCCGTCATTCCCCGTGGTAAAGGCAATACGATCGTGGCGGGGGACATAGCCGGCCGGCGCCTTCGTTTCAACTAGGTAGTATGCCGTGTTGGGCAGAAGTGTTGCTTGCGCTCGACCGTTGCTGTCCATCTTGATGGTGCCGACACGCGCGCCGCTGGCGCTCTCAAAAATATCGAATGTTGCCCCGGTAAACTGATAGGTATTGTTTCCGCTGGTAATAACGGTGTTAGCAGACTGCTTTTGGAAGGAAACAGAGACCGCCGGCAGTACATAGAGCATGTCTTGACGTTTGCTGCCGCCCGATACGGCCCCTAGATAGCGTCGCGCGCGGTGCGGAGCGGCTTTGATGCTTCCTGATTTTGCGCTGTCGTGGAGCCACCGCGCAGCCGCCACGACTTCATTGTCGGCGGTAAAGTGTCCGCTCTTGGTTTTACCCTGAGCGGTCGTGTAGGAGTAGGTGCCGTCGACATGGGTAGTGCCGTTGAGCATCCATACGGCAAGCTGGGTGGCGGCGCGGGCGCGATCGGGTGAAAGATGGTAACCGCCAAACGACGTGGCGGGAGGATATCCGTGAAAAACGATTGGCGCGAACTCGTCGTCGAGCCACACCCAGCCTTGATCAAAGTTGAGCCATGGGCCGCCCGGCTTGGTGGGGCCGGGGCGCTCCTGGTTCATGCAGTAGGCAATCGAGGCGTCTTGAGCTTCATACTTGCCGACGAAGAAGGGCCCACAATCATCGCTAATAGTGCGGAAGCCGAGCTGGTCGTAGCCATCGACGGCAAATGCGGCTCCCGGTGCCAGGCAGCCGAAAAGCAGGAAGAGGAGCAGGAGCAGCGGACCTGTTGCGATTGCGCTGTGGACAGAGTGCGTGGGTGCGTTGGACATGGCTGCTCCTTATCCCTCGTGCGCCGCACGGGGAGGCTGCGACGCGTAGGATGAGGCTACCCCCGAGGTTCATGCGGGTAAGTACCGGAGCCTGACCAAAAGCTTGCCCAATTCCTGACAAATTGAGCTCAAATTCAACAATCAAGCAAAAGTGCAGGTAGAAGATAGGGAGAACAGGAGGTTAAAGGTCCTCGTCTCCACAATTGACGCGATTTTCAAACGAATCTTCACAGCTAAAACAAGCATCGCCACCCTTGTATCGAACAAGACAACCGCGTTATACTATCCCCCACATATGCGGGCATCGCCAAGTGGTAAGGCATCAGCTTCCCAAGCTGACACTCGCGGGTTCGAGTCCCGTTGCCCGCTCCAGTAAAAAGCACAAGCACGGCAGCGTTACGTTGCCGTGCTTTTTACTACCAAGCGCCGGGACTCGAACCCGCCAGGGTGCGAGCGTTAAGCAAACGCGAAGCGTTTGTAGCGAGCAGGCGAAGGCGCCGACGGGCGCCTGAAGCCGGTGCGTATTTGCGAAGCAAATACGCGGATGTCCCGTTGCCCGCTCCATCGAGTACGGGGGACCTCGGGAACGTCGGGTCCAACCCGCTGTGCCCGTGCGTGTGCGCGGACCGGGTCTGCCGACCGCAGCCGGTGCGTATTTGCGAAGCAAATGCGCAGACGTCCTCATGGTCGCTCCAATTCCAAAATGTTAGGTTAATGCCTACTGCCCATACTTGCACCTGCGCACGGTACAATGGTTGGGTTACGACCAACGTGCCAATAACCAAAAAGGAGCCGCTATGATCGATCGCTATACCCGCCCGGAGATGGGACACATCTTCTCCCTCGAGAACAAGTACGCCATTTGGCAGGAGATCGAGGTTCTGGCCTGCGAGGCCCAGGCGGAGCTCGGCAAGATCGGTATTTCCAAAGACGAGGCCCAGTGGATCCGCGACCATGCCAACTTTGAGAAGGCGAAGGTCGATGAGATCGAGGAAGTCACGCGCCACGACGTCATTGCCTTCCTGACCAACATGAAGGAATACATCGATGCCGATGTTCCCGAGGGCGACCCCAAGCCCAGCCGCTGGGTTCACTATGGCATGACCAGCTCGGATCTGGGCGACACGGCCCTGTGCTACCAGCTCACCCAGGCCTGCGACCTGATCATCGAGGACGTCAAGAAGCTCGGCGAGATTTGCAAGCGTCGCGCCTTTGAGGAGCGCAACACGCTCTGTGCCGGCCGCACTCATGGCATCCACGCCGAGCCGATGACCTTCGGCATGAAGTTTGGCTCTTGGGCCTGGGAGCTCAAGCGCGATCTGGATCGTCTTGAGGACGCCCGCAAGAATGTTGCCTTTGGTGCCATCTCGGGCGCTGTCGGCACGTACAGCTCCATCGAGCCGTTCGTCGAGGAGTATGTCTGCGAGCACCTGGGCCTGGTTCACGACCCGCTGTCCACGCAGGTTATCAGCCGCGACCATCACGCCTATCTCGCCGGCGTTCTCGCCACCACCGCAGCCACCTGCGAGCGCATCGCTACCGAGGTCCGCAATCTGCAGAAGACTGATACGCTCGAGGCCGAGGAGCCGTTCCGTAAGGGCCAAAAGGGCAGCTCAGCCATGCCGCACAAGCGCAACCCCATCACCATGGAGAAAGTCTGCGGTCTGTCGCGCGTCGTGAAGTCCAACGCCCAGGTTGCCTTCGATAACGTCGCCCTGTGGCACGAGCGTGACATTTCGCACTCCTCTGCCGAGCGCGTCGCCCAGGCCGATAGCTTCATCGCCCTCGACCACATGTTCCAGTGCCTCATCCGCGTTATCGACGGCCTGCAGCTGTACCCTGCCCGCATGATGGCCAACCTCAATAAGACCCGCGGCCTCATCTTCTCCTCCAAGGTGCTGCTCGCCCTCGTCGACACGGGCATCACCCGCGAGGACGCGTACGCCATTGTGCAGGAGAACGCCATGGCAACTTGGCACGAGGTACAGGATTGTGTCTCCGGCCCCACCTTTAAGGAGCGTCTCGAGGCCGACCCGCGCTGCACCGTCAGTCAGGAGAAGCTCGACGAGATCTTTGATCCGTGGGACTTCCTCACCCGTATCGACACGGTCTTTGATCGTCTGGAGCAGCTGAGCTTCGAGTAGGTTCGGGCATAACGTTAGCTTTTTAGGGCGCTTTGCTGGTAATGTGTGTTGCCGGCAAAGCGCCTCGTTGCATTTAGGGAAAGACGGGGATAATAGTCGTCTCGAATAACATTCTGAGAGGGGATCGCATGATTTCGTTTGATTACAAGCCTCAGGGCGTGTGTGCTCGCAATATTCACCTTGATCTTTCCGATGACGGCAACAAGGTGATGGGCGTTGAGTTTACCGGCGGCTGCGACGGCAATCTCAAGGCTATCTCCAAGCTGGTCGAGGGCGCTCCTGCCGATCGCGTAATCGAGGTTCTCGCCGGTAATACCTGCGGTATGAAAAAGACCTCCTGCGCCGACCAGCTTACACGCGCTATCGAGGCCGCTCGCACCGAGATCGCCTAATGGGTATCGCCGATCACATCAAGAACGGAATATCGCGTCGCGGCTTTGTACTCGGTGGGGCTGCCGCGGGCGCTGCCACGGTGCTTGCCGGATGCTCGAAAAAAACGGGCACCAGCGATGATGCCGCCGGCGAGCCGCAGGTTATCAAGGACGATTCCAAGATCATCTCGATTACGGATGAGTACGAGGCAGTCGACATCGATCTTGAGCCGGCGGCGTCGTGGACGCTGCCTCTGGGTACGCTGCTGTACTACTGCGACGGCGATTACGCCGCGGCGATGATGGCGCCCGCATCGGCGCTGCACGCCAACACACTCGGTGTGCTCAACCTGGGTGATGGCTCGCTTACCACATTAATCGAGGATCCTATCGAGGGCACGGGATATGCATTCTACGATGTCCGTGCCGGCGACGGCGTATTCGCGTGGGTTGAGATGAACTTTGCCAATTCATCGTGGAAGCTCTACGCTCAAAATCTGTCGGGCGCTTCGCTCTCTGGCGACGTGGTTGAGCTCGATCGAGGTGGCAAGGACTATGATCCGCCCCTGTTTACGGCGTTCGGGTCATCGGTCATCTGGTATAAAATGCCTTCGGCAGGTGGCAATAAAACGAGTAGTGATTCGTTTTGCTATCGTCGCTCGCTTGATGAATCCAAGGCCGAGGTAATTTGGAAATCGACGGGCCGCTTTGCATCGGCCCCGCGCGCGAGCGACGGCATTTTGACCATCTCGCCGCGTGTCCGCAACGACGAGGGCGTCTACTACGGCATAACGGCAATCGATCTGACCGACGGCAACAACACCAAGCGTGCCCAGTTGGTCCTCCCTTCGTCAGTTTCGCCTTTCGAGGCCGTATATATGGGCGATACCTTCGTGTTTTCTATCGAGGCGGCCTATAGTGGCGTGGGCAGCCTGGGCAATATGGGCACGTATATCGGTAATGAGGGAGGGCCGTACCTCTTCCTGTCACGCGAGCCGCTCGCATGTGCGGCTGGCAAGAAGAATAAATACCTTGTTAAGGTACAGGCGTCGCATTTCCTGATCGACACCTCTGCCAAGACCTATGGCTCGCTGCTGTCGCCCGACCGCGCTTTGGAGTATGGCGATTATCCAGCTACGGCGGGAAAATCGGACTCATTCCTTACGTACGCCACGGTGCGCAACAGCCAGGGTATACCAGAGACGGTCACTGCACGCCTATTCTCTCTTTAAGCTTAGAGGGGTTAAAAAGGCGCCAACAGGGGAATAAACGCGTTGTAATTGTGAGTACCGCCCGCCGAGCTGCCGCGTCATAGCGGCATCTGGCGGGCTCAGGTGCGTTAAAATGGGCTTGTTCTTAGCTAATTGAGACAGGGGGGGCCGTGTTATGGCTTCAGATGCAAAAAAGATTCTGCTGGTCGAGGATGAGAAGGCAATCCGTGACGCCGTCGCTGCCTATCTCGAGCGCGAAGGCTACTGGGTTGTGGGCGTCGGCGATGGCCAGTCCGCGATCGAGGAGTTCGAGAAGCATCAGTTCGACCTGGTCGTGCTCGACCTTATGCTCCCCAAGATCCCCGGCGAGCGCGTTTGCCGCACCATTCGCGATACCTCGGATGTCCCCATCATCATGCTGACGGCTAAGGGCGAGATCGAGGACCGTATTATCGGTCTTGAGCTCGGCGCCGACGACTATCTGATTAAGCCGTTCTCGCCGCGCGAGCTCGTCGCCCGCGTTCGCGCTCTGTTCCGCCGTGCCCATCAGGCCGACGAGCCCGCCGTCGAGGTACTCGACTTCGGCGATCTGGTCATCGATATCTCGGGCCACAAGATCTTGGTCGAGGGCAAGGAAGTCGATCTGACGGCTTCCGAGTTCAAGCTGCTCACCACGCTTGCCCGCCATCCCGGCCGTGTGTATAACCGCATGGAGCTGGTCGAGAAAGTGCTCGGGTATGACTTTGAGGGCTATGAGCGCACCATCGATAGCCACGTGAAGAATCTTCGCGCCAAGCTGGGCGATGATCCCAAGAAGCCCAAGTGGCTCTACACCGTCCATGGTGTCGGCTATCGCTTCGAGGCTCCGGCCAAGACCGATAAGTCGGACGAGAAATAGGGAAATCACATATGACACCTGCGCGCTTTGAAATCGGACAAAAGCACAAGCAGGAGAGCGAGGCGGGTTCCAAGGCTAGTTGGAACACGCCTCGTTCCGATTCACGGCCAACGATGAGCTATCCCTCGCGCATGGCACTTGCTTTTGCTCTGACATCGCTCATGACGGTATTGGTGCTGGTGGGCGTTGTCTCTGTTGTGTGGGGCACGGTCTTTTCGGATTACACACGCTCCAATATCGTCGAAATCGCAAATTCCGCTGCCGAGAAGTTGGCGACCTCATATGAGGAAAACGGCTCTTGGACCGCGGGAGAACTGCGCACGGTCGCAACGTCGAGTTTGGTTTCCGACGATCTGGGCATGCAGGTCGTCAATAAAAAGGGTGTGATCGTTTATGACGATTCCTGGCCCTCGGCAAGCGCCACCGCCGATGTACGCGAAAACCAGGCTACGACCGACGACACGAGCGGCAAGAGGGCATCGCATAGCCCGGTCTCGTCTGCTCCAACCGACTCCGATAGCGTTGCTAACGTCGAGATTGTAACGTCTTCCGGCGAGCATGTCGGACAGGTAAAGCTGTGGGCCATCGGCTCCGACGCTCTGCTCACCAAGGCGGACTCTGCGTTTAGGGAGAAGACCTTTAACGCCATGGCCCTCGCCGCGGTTGTTGCAATCTGCATTTCGGTCGTTATCGGATCGCTCGTGTCGCGCATGCTCACCAAACCGATTCATCGCATCACCAGTACCGCAAAGCAAATCCGTGACGGCGACCTGTCGGCTCGCACGGGGCTGCGCGGTGATGACGAGATCGATCAGCTGGGTGAGACCTTCGATGAGATGGCCACCTCGCTCGAGAAGGATATGAAACACGAGAAGCGCCTGACCTCAGACGTTGCACACGAGCTTCGCACGCCGCTTATGGCCATGCTCGCAACGGTCGAGGCCATGCAGGATGGCGTGTATCCCACCGACGATGAGCATTTGGAGACCGTTGCTTCCGAGACGCGTCGCCTGGCTCGTCTGGTGCAGCAGATGCTCGACCTATCGCGTATGGAAAACAGCACGGCTCCGCTCAATCTAGAACCGGTGGACATGGTTCCGTTCGTGCGATCGATTGTGAACGGCCAGGAGCGTCTGTTTGCCGACCGTGACCTTCGTCTTCGCTTTGCAGATGAAACCCAAGGGCACGACGATGTCGTCGAGGCCGATCCCGACATGATCACGCAATGTGTTATCAACCTCATGAGCAACGCCATGCGCTACACCCCCGAGGGCGGTTGGGTCGTGGTGTCGGTGCTCAGTGACCGCAGGCACGTCAGCATTGCCGTTTCTGATACCGGCATCGGTATTGCCAAGGACGATCTGTCGCGCATTTTCGGGCGGTTTTGGCGCGCCGATGCCAGCCGCGCCCGCGAAGCTGGCGGCCTGGGCGTCGGCCTCGCCGTGACCAAGCAGATCGTCGAGCGTCACCATGGCTACATATCCGTGGAGTCGGAGCTTGGAAAGGGTACGACTTTTACAATTCATCTGCCCCGCGAGCACACGGCGGACGCGGCATCTACTACAATGGAGCACTAGCTTTTCGCTATTCGGTGAAGGAGGGGCCGCGTCCCTGCCGCTCCGAGTTTGCGAAAACATGCGGGAAAGAACCCGCATTTCTGTCGTATTTAGGTAAGGAGTGACTCACGTGACAACGATGGAGCGTCGTCCGGATTCCCGTGGCAAGGTTCGTGATATTTACGATGCCGGTGAAAACCTGCTGATGGTCGCCACCGACCGCATTTCTGCGTTCGACTTCATTCTTCCCGACGAGATTCCGTTTAAGGGAGAGGTGCTCAATCGCATCTCGGCATTCTGGTTCGATAAGTTTGCCGACATCGTTCCCAACCATCTCGTTTCCATCGACCCGGCGGATTTCCCCGAGGAGTTTGCTGAGTATCGTGACTACCTCGCTGGCCGCGCCATGCTGGTTAAGAAGGCCCAGACGATTCCTATCGAGTGCATCGTCCGCGGCTATCTGACCGGTTCGGGCAAGAAGACCTACGACGAGAACGGCACCGTCTGCGGCATCCAGCTGCCTGAGGGCCTGACCGAGGCTTCCAAGCTTCCCGAGCCGTTGTTCACGCCGTCCACGAAGGCCGAGATCGGTGACCACGACGAGAACATCTCGTTCGAGCGTTGCTGCGAGATCGTGGGCGAGGACATCGCCACGCAGATTCGTGACCTTTCCCTCAAGATCTACAAGGCCGCTGCCGAGTACGCCGCGACCCGTGGCATCATCATTGCCGACACCAAGTTCGAGTTTGGTGTCATCGATGGCAAGGTCACGCTGATCGACGAGTGCCTCACGCCCGACTCCAGCCGTTTCTGGCCTGCTGCCAGCTACGAGGAGGGCAAGATCCAGCCTAGCTACGACAAGCAATTCGTCCGCAATTGGCTCAAGGCCAACTGGGATATGACGGGGGAGACCCCGCACCTGCCCGCCGAGGTCATCGATGGCACGTCCGAGCGCTATCGCGAGGCCTTCCAGATCATCACGGGCTCCCAGTTCACAAGCATGAAGGAGAACGCATAAGTGAGTACCCGTAGCGCCACGAACAAGCGCACGCAATCCCACGAAGTTACCGGGGTTGCGCGCAAGTCTGCCGCATCTGCTAAGCCCGCCCGCCAAGCAGCGAGCTCCGTTCGCGTCGTGCCGGCTTCGTCTAAGGCACGCCGCAAAGAGCTCGAGAAGGGCGAGAACCTCGAGGGCCTCTCTAAAGAGGAGAAGCGCGCCCGCAAGGCTAAGCAGCGCGCCAAGGAGGACCGCATCTATACGGTGTCGAATATCCTCCTCAAGCAGGACGAGGACTACACCAAGCGCCGTCGCATCTGGTGGATTGTGCTCGCCATTGGCATGGTGCTCGTCGTGGCAATTTGGGCCTCGCTGTACTTCGCTCCCGCTGGCATGGTGTCCAGCCCTGTCCAGATGGTCGGCATCGTTTTGTCCTATGTCATCATCCTAGGTGACTTTATCTACGACTTCGCTCGTATTCGTCCCTTGCGCAACATGTACCGCGCGCAGGCCGAGGGCATGTCCGAGAACAAGCTCAACGCTCTTATCGAGCGCGCAGCTGCCGAGGAGGACAAGAAGGACTCCAAGAAGAAGTAGCGTTTGCATACATACTTATCGCTAAGATATAAGGCGCGTCGTTTTTGCGGCGCGCCTTTTTACTGTTCTATAGATAGATGGAGTGGCACATGATTCGAGCTGCCCTGACGGTCGAAGAGGCCCTGGAGGGTATGAAGTCCCTGGAGCCCAAGATTAAAAACTATGCGCGCCTGGTTGTCCGCAAGGGCGTAAACGTTAAGCCCGGCCAGGAAGTCGTCGTTCAGTCTCCGGTTGAGTGCGTGCCGTTTGCGCGCGTGGTGGTCGCGGAGGCCTATGCTGCCGGCGCCGGCCACGTGACGGTCATCTGGGCCGATGATGCCGTGACGAGGCTCACGTACGAGCATGTCGAGAAAAGCTATTTTGAGCAGACGCCCGAGTGGAAGCGCCTGCAGCTGGATTCCCTGGCCCAGGACGGTGCCTGCTTTATCTTTATCGAGGGTGCGGACCCCGCCGCCCTTAAGGGCATCGATCCCGCTAAGCCCGCTGCAGCTTCTAAGGCAAAGAACACGCAGTGCAAAGTTTTCCGCCGTGGACTGGATTACAACATCAATCCGTGGTGCATCGCCGGCGCTCCGGTCGTGGCTTGGGCGAGCGACGAGGTCCCGGGCGCCGGACTTCCTCG
>URRT01000003.1 GCA_900550355.1 uncultured Collinsella sp. | reverse complement strand
GACGGCCGCGGCGGCAAACGCGGCTGGGTCGACCTCGGAACCCATCGCGGCATAGACGGCAACGGTGCGTTGGCCCGCAGCGCCGCTGGGCTCCATCAGCTCAACAAGCCGCGCGCATACAACAGCGGACTTTGCCGCCCGCACATCCAAATCAAGAGCATCGCGCCGAGCAATCACCGCCCGCCGCAACTCAGCCTTATCCATCCCGGCCTCATCTCCCAAACCTACCAAAAAGGGACAGGTTTATTTTGGCAGGTTTTATCTGGGCAAACGCGATATGGGCAGTAAAGTCACCGCAAATATGCCTGTGAACTGCGCCCTTTGTGGTTGTTTGGGCCTATGCGTTAATGCTATAACGCCGCGGCGATTGCTTCAGTCACAAACTTATTGAGTGACTCACCCTTCTTTGCCGCCGCCAGCGCTGCTTGCTTGTGGAGCTCGGAGCCCGTTCTTACGTTGAACGAGCCCTTAAAAGCTCGCTCGGGTTCCTTGCCCTTCTCGGCGCAAAACTCAAGGTAATCGTCGACGGCGTCGTGGAAGCATTGCTCCACTTCTTCAACCGTGGAGCCTTCAAATACGATTGCGTCCCTAATGCCGGTGACCATACCTGTGAGCACATGCTGTTCGGCATCGAACTCGACTGGGGCGAAATAACCCTTGTATGCCAAAACGTTACTCATGACTACCTCCGACATCTTGCAGAAATCGAACGATGTTTCGAATGGTCCCCGCTGTCAATTCGTCAGATGGATGTGGCGCGTGCATTACGAACATCCTGCCATCCGATGGCCTGTAGAAGCGAACGCGCGATCCGGATGTCTTGCCTTTGTTGTCCATTTCAAAGCCATATGAAGCCATGACTTTTAAAAAATCGGTATACCGATACGTCGAAGGGCAGCTAAGCAGTTGGGCGATGAGTTTATCGGTCCGTGTCATCCC
Organism: uncultured Collinsella sp.; assembly: GCA_900550355.1. Taxonomy (GTDB): domain Bacteria; phylum Actinomycetota; class Coriobacteriia; order Coriobacteriales; family Coriobacteriaceae; genus Collinsella. The sequence goes on along the minus strand of URRT01000003.1, from coordinate 28,929 downwards.
GCCTCACATTCTGCAACTATATCCTAGTCGCAATTTAAGTCCGATGCAAGCACGCCTACTATAGAACATGTGTACGTATAGAACAAGTGTTCGAACCAACGCAAAGGCACCTGCCACTTCGTGGGGGTTTTGCTGAAGGGCGGGTGTCTGCGGCGGTTTGTCTCGATCTGTAACAGTAACTCGGCATAAATGGACCTAGCTGTTACAGATCGAGACAAAGAGCCGGCGACATTCAGAATTGTCTCAATCTGTAACATCTGGGACCGATATCTTCGTCTAGGTGTTACAGATTGAGACAAACTGGTGGGACGGGGCGGGCCGAAGTCGGGCCGCCCGTCCAGTCTGCGGCAAAAGAAAAAGGTAGATTTTTAGGCATGTCCCAAAAATCTACCTTTGTGCGTTAGCCCAGCAGGTCGATGACGTTAAAGCCGGCGTTGCTCTTGGCGATGACGTCTCGGCCGCCAAAGACACAGGTGGGCGAGACGGCCGCAATGCGCGTCACGTCGGCGCCGAGCGAGCGCAGCTCAGCGGGTGTGGCCGCGAGCATCTGGGCGCGGCGCTCCTCGCGGGCGTGCGGATCGAGCCCGGCCAGGTAGGTCGTGTTGCGGCGCTTGGTGAGCGCGTACGGCTTCACCGGCGCGTCCATGCCGCTCACGCAGCTCACGATAAAGCCCTCAAAGGCGGCCTCGTCGGGCTCAAAGCTGCCGAGCCATTCGCCTGCGCGCGCCACGCGCTCAATCGAGGGGTCCGCTGAGCTGTGGCGGTGGGTGTAGACCGCCCCCTGACGCTCGCCGGCCGCGCGGAATCCGCAGCCGTACGCACCGCCCTTCACGCGAATTTCGTTCCACAGGTAGTCGTAGGAGAGCGCATTGGCAGCCACAGCCCAGGCGCCCGTCACGTCGATGCCCAGGCGACGCGGGTCGCACGCGCGCGCCGCAAAGCAGATGTCGCTGGGGATAACGAAAGCCTCGTGACGGTCGCGCGGCTCCGGTACCACGAGCGTGCCGCTGCCAGCGCCGTCGCCAGCGCCAAGCCCCAGGTTGCCCGCGGCGTCCCAGTACGCGTCAAAGTCCTCGTCGCTGCCGGTAAAGCTCGCCATGCAGCCATCGGCCACAAAGATGCGGTCTGCCAGCTCGGCAAGCTTGGCGCGCAGGTCGTCCAGTCGCTCGTCAAAGTGCTCGAGCAGATCGCGCAGGAACAGGTAGAAGTCCACGCCCGAGAGCTGCTCGCGCACCACGGCCGAAGGCGAACTGTAGCTCATCGCGCGCCCGAGCCCCGCCGAGTGGCCGTTGTTGATAAAGCCCTGCTCAAGCCCAATGCGAATCTGCGTAAGCACGTCGCGCACGCGGTCGGCGTCGGCATCGAGCAACAGCGTGCTCGACCACACCTCGCGCGGCAGGCTCGCCAGCGCGTCGATCTTTTCGGACAGGGCGCCGGCGCTCACCAGCAGGTAAGGACGCACGCCGTCCACGTCGGGCTGCGTCATGACCTCGGTCGTAAAGCTCAAAAAGCCCAGCTTGCCGGCGAGCAGGTTGTCGAGTTCCTCGGCCGAATGCTCGCGCGTGGGCAGCTGCTTGAGCAGACGGCAGAGCAGCGTCACGTAGGGCAGGTCCTCAAATGCGATGCAGCTCAGGTCGAAGTATTGCATGGCGTAGGCCAGACGGTTGGTGGGGATGCCGTGGCGCAGGCAGGGGATGGGCGCGGTCGTGTCCACGACCAGCGGCGGCTCGGGGCGCGCCTCGCCAATGTCGGATACGCGGAGGCGCGGCAGCGTGGCCTTGTCCTCGGGCGTGTCCTCGGCCTCCTGCGCGGCACGCAGTACGGCCGTGCGCTCGACCACGTCGGCCAGCTCGGCATCGGTCATGGCGTCGCGCTTGGCAGCCAGTTCGGCGGCTTCGGCACCCTCCGAACCCTCGGCAGCATCTACCGGAACCAGCTCGACCAGCGCCATGTGGTCGTTCTCCAGTACGAGCTCGCGCAGCAGGTCCTCAAAATAGCTGCCGTCCAGCTCGCCGCGCAGCTCCTCGTACACCGGGCCGTACTTGAGCGCCAGCGTCGCAGCGTCGTCATCGTAGAGCCACGTGCTCAGCGCATCGCACGCAATGGCCACGCCGTCGGCGATACCGTAGTCGCGCTGGCGCAGGTCGTATTCGTTGCTGCTGATGATGGCTTCCAGGCGCTCGCGCGGAACGCCGTGCTCACACAGGTCGCGGCAGGCGTCCTGGAACACGCGGCGCAGCTCGCGCGCCACGCCGGGCTGCGCGTTTTGCAGCATGATGAGCTCGTAGGGCTGCAGGCTTTCGGCCGCGGTGTAGCTCACCACGTTGCCGCCCAGGCCGGCGGCCAGAATGGCCTTCTTAACCGGTGCTTCGTTGGAGCCCAGCAGTGCCTCGAACAGGATATCCGCCGCGATCGTGCGCTTGCGGTCGAGCGCGCTGCCCAGCACCAGGCCCAGGCCCACCAGGGCGTTCTCGGGCGTGGTGGCCATCTCGACGCGCTTATACTCGCAGGTTACAGGCGCCTGCACGTTCAGCGGATTGGGCGCCAGCGCGGACGGATTCTCGCCGGCGGACCTACACCCAACGACGCCGTCCATGCTGCGGCTCGCAGCACTCGACTGCGACAGATAGCGCTCGTCCAAAAATGCCAGCGCGCGGTCTACATCTAGGTCGCCGTAGAGCGTTATATAAGAGTTGGAAGGATTGTAGTGGCGCGCGTGCGTATCCAGGAACTGCTCGTAGGTGAGCGCGGGAATCGCGCGCGGGTCACCGCCGCTCTCATGCGCATAGGCGGTGTCGGGATAGAGCGCGGCGTTAACAGCATCGTCCAGCACGCTCATGGGGTCGGACAGTGCGCCCTTCATCTCATTGAACACCACGCCGTTATAGCGCAGCGTGCCCTCGCGCAGGCTCGCGGAGCTGCCGTCGCTCTCGCCCTCGACGCCCTCCGGCAGGTCCAGCTCGTAGTGCCAGCCCTCCTGCTCAAAAATGGTGGGCTTGGTATAGATGGCCGGGTTGAACACCGCGTCCAGGTACACGTCCATCAGGTTGTACAGATCCTGCTCGTTGGTGGTGGCAACGGGGTAGATGGTCTTGTCGGGGTAGGTCATGGCGTTGAGGAACGTCTGCATGGAGCTCTTGATCAGATCGACGAATGGCTCCTTGACGGGAAACTTGGCCGATCCGCACAGCACCGAGTGCTCAAGAATATGGAACACGCCGGTGGAATCGGCCGGCGGCGTCTTAAAGCCAATGGCAAAGGCCTTGTTTTCGTCGTCGCATGCCAGGTACAGCAGGCGAGCGCCCGATGCGGTGTGGCGCAGCACGTAGGCGTCCGAGTCGAGCTCGGGCACGGTCTCGCAGCGCTCGACGGCAAAGCCATGGCGGGTGGTGCCAGGCACCAGGAGCGCGGCGGCATCCGCGCGCGGGTCGGTTGAGGTGGTGGGCATATGCAGTCTCCTTTGACGCCCCAGCGGGGGCGAATCGAGTCGAATCCTCGAGAGTATACCCATATGGGGCCGCGGCTCTGCGGCGAACTGAAGACGATGCCAGCGGATTGGGCATAGGCCCCGCGTGTCCCGCCAAATGAGCGTGGATTTTCGGACGAAATAATCCGTCGCAGGCCCAAATGCCGTCCAATTATCCACTCCCGCACACCTTTCGTCTCCAACCGTGAGATGAGAGATAGACGAGAGACGTATACGAAAGATGGCTGTACAGCAAAGAGCCAAACAATTAATAGTGCTGTTTGGTTGGCGATTGTTTTTTCAGTAAAAACACTTACGAATAAAGCAAGTTGCAAACAGCTGCCCCCCTTATTTCGTACTCATTTTAAGGCGAGAAATTGCCGCCATATGATCGGACGAGTTTCAACGATTGCGATTTAGTATTTGGCGCGGATGCGGTCGATTTCGATGAAACGCTAGTTGACCACGCGGTAGATTGCACTTTCTCCCAGACGCCCCGGCAATGCGCAATAAGCCAGATAACAAAGCGATTGCCGGTGCGTCTATCCATGGGGAATTCCGGGAAAGCTTCTGCGGACAGTCAAAAGATTCGTCGGCCCCAAGCGGATTAAAGGTATTTGCATAAGACGTCATTTAACTAGGGACGATGCATATTGAATCGTTCAATGAACTTGCACGCTGTGTCCAACAATGCCGAGTGTTGTTTTAAGGGGCTTGATGAAAGAACAGAATCAAAATAATACTTGCATAGTTAGTTATATAAAGTATTATAACGTTATGGGATGAATGAAGGGTTCATCTAAGTGAGTTAGGAGTAAGGGATGTTCAATTTCGATGAGCCTCGTTACGAGAAGGTTGTGAGCGATGCCCTCGCTCTCCGTCCTCAGATTGAGGCTGCCGTGGACAAGGTCTGCGAGCAGGGCTATTCCAACATCTTCTTCATCGGCTGCGGCGGCACCTGGGCCCACACGCTCCCGATGAAGTACTGGGTCGAGACCACCACGGCCGACGTCGACGTCCACTGCGAGATCGCCGCCGAGTTCCTCGCATGCCCGCCCAAGGCCTTCAACAAGGACTCGGTCTGCGTCTTCTCCACCCGCACCGGCACCACCCCCGAGATCATCGAGGCCGCCAAGTTCTGCCAGGAGCAGGGCGCCCGCACGTTGATGTATGTCTCCAACGACAACACCCCGGCCACCGAGTACGCCGATTACAAGTTCTTCAGCTTCGCCGAGGACGACGTCCTGTGCGAGGCCATCTACACCTACCAGATCACGCTGGTCGCCCGCTTCCTCAAGAACGCCGGCGCCTTCCCCAAGTACGACACCTTCATGGAGGAGTTCGGCAACATCGCCCCGTACCTCATCAAGGCCAAGGACGCCCAGGACGAGCGCTGCGCCGCCATGGCCGAGGACTTCAAGGACACCGACTACCACATGGTGATCGGCTCCGGCATGCTCTGGGGCGAGGCCTACGACTACGCCATGTGCATCCTCGAGGAGATGCAGTGGATCAAGACCAAGTCCATCCACGCCGCCGAGTTCTTCCACGGCACCATCGAGCTGTGCGAGGAGGGCACGAGCCTCATCATGCTCTACGGCGAGGACGACACCCGCAAGCTCATGGACCGCGTGGACAACTTCACCCACATGCTCGCCGACGAGAAGGGCGTCCATGTCCGCGTGAACAAGTTCGACACCGCCGAGGTCGAGCTGCCGTTCAGCGACCCCGAGTTCCGCAAGATCGTCTCCCCGATGGTCACCTACACCATCACCGAGCGCCTGAGCTGCCATCTCGAGCACGTCCGCAACCACCCGCTCACCACGCGTCGCTACTATCACCAGATGAACTACTAAAGCAGCTTTCAACGGCCGTTATTTGGCTCGGAAATAATTCGTTATGTTGCGTTCGTAAAACAATGCAAACAAATGTCGTAGTCTCGTTCTAGGGAGCCATGCCGGAGCTGGCCGCTTGAGGTCGTATTTGCTTGGACTCGACCATGCGGCTCGTTGGCATTTCACGGTAGCGACTTCAAGGAGAAGAGGGGCATTTTTGCCAAATGCCCCTCTTGTTTGCGCCACAAGTGGCATTCGACACCTTCATATGAAGTGTTTGATATTGTAGACGGTTCAAAAATAAGATTGAACCGTCTATTTCTTTCAAAATAATACGTAATAGGTTATCTTATAACGTATAGAAGTTTCATAGAATGTTGTACGGAGAACGTTATGATTAACCCAACTAGTGCTGTGCCGCTATATGTACAAGTTGCTGATGATTTGCGTCGCCGTATTGAGATGGGCGAGTTTTCCGAAAGTGGCGTGTTGCCTAGCGAAAATGGTTTTTGCGAAGAATACGAGGTTAGCCGTGCGACGATACGGAAGGCAATTCAAACTCTTGTGGATGACGACGTGCTTGATACGCGTCATGGCAAGGGCACATTTATCCGGCAGCCTAAAATCGTCTCGAGCTTGAGCACGTTTAAGGGTTTCACTTATTTTTGCCATGAAAATAATATCGAAACCTCGTCTCGTGTTCTCGCTCTTCAGGAGGTCGAGCCGCCCGTTGCCGTCCGTCGTCATTTGCGAATGGAAGAGAATGAATCTGCGGTTTACCTCAAACGCGTGAGGTCAATTAACCACATAAATGCAATGATTGAACATATTTATCTTCCAGTAAAGAACTTCGGGTTTTTACTGGGTGTCGATATGGAGAACGCATCACTTTATGAAACGATTGAGAGAGAGACGGGGCTGCGACTAGAGGATAATTGTTTCCCGTCTATTGTGCTTGAAGCAGGGCTTGCTACGGATGAGGAGAAGCGCATCCTTAATATCGCAGGAGAAGCTGCGATGTTTATATTGAGTGAGACCGTTTATATGAGCACTGGTAAGCCAGTGCACTTTACTAAGCAGGTGATGTTGGGTGATTATTTCAAATACTTCTTTTCGATTAAGGCTAATCAACTCGGCATCAACTGGCAGGGACTTGAAGCCGTTGAGTGCAGAAAGCAATAGGTTGAATAATGGTTAAAGTGGAGAGCGCTGTTCCATTGTATAAGCAGATCGTTCACGATCTTGTGAGTCGAATAGAAAGTGGCGTATATAGCGAAGGGGATAAGCTTCCTACTGAGACGGAGCTTATGGAGGAATATGGCGTTAGTCGTATTACCGTTCGATCGGCAATCAAGGAACTAGAGGATGCCGATATCGTTGAGCGCACGCGAGGGAAAGGGACTTTTGTTACCACGACACGCAATGCCTATGCAGCCGATGACCAGGAAAGCTTCACCCATTCCTGCATTCAAGAAAACAAAAAGCCTTCTACCGTAGTGCTCGAAGTAGCTTGGATTTATCCTACGCTGCGCGACGTGCGTTTTCTTCAGGTCCAGGAGGACGAGAATATTCTTCAGACTAGACGTTTGCGCTTAGTTGATGGCGTGCCAACGATGTTGGAAACCAATAGCTACACTCCTTCTCTTGCCTTTTTGGAACATGAAGATTTATCGGGGTCTCTACTTGAGGTGCTGGGAAGACGCCATATCGAACTTGGCAATAACGAGCGAACGTTGCAGGTGTGCTTTGCAAGTGCTTACGAGGCAGAACATTTGAATGTAAAGCCGGGATCTGCCCTTTTATTATTTGTAGATAAGCGTTGCAGCGCGCAGGGAGTGCCATTGTTTATTTCGCGGCAGGTGTACTGCACTGAGCGCTTAAAGTTTTATCTCTAGCGAAAGCCAAACCCCGGATCTTTCTTAACCGAATAACAAGAGATTGAAAACGCCCCGACAAAGGGGCGTTTTTTTGCCGTTTACGGGCGAATTATTACCGCTTAGGAAGCTTGATTGATCTGTCTTGACAAAGCAAAAGTTTCGAGGATACTGTAGATAACAATACAAAATATAACGTTCTATTAACAGATGATTGACTGAGATTGGGAGATAAATGAGGAAGTTGCTCTTGGCCAGCCATGGGCCACTTGCTAGAGCGATGCGTGAAACGCTCCAGCTATTTTGCGGTGAAGATCCTCGCGTTAAGGTGCTATGCGCATATGTCGATGAGGACACGATGGATGTAAACGAGTTGATAGATTTTTGGGACCGTTCTCGCGACCCAGCAGACCAGTGGATTGTCATCACTGATGTCTATGGTGGGTCAGTGAATAACGCTTTTATGGAAAGGTTGGGTGACGATTCTCTAAGGCTCATTGCCGGTATGTCGCTACCACTAGTGCTCGAAGTGTTTTCGAAATTGAGCACACTTGATGACGCCGAGCTCGCTACATTGGTTTCAAGTGTCCGCCAAAAGGGCACATGCCTATGTTCGCTGCCAAATTCGGTAGAAGAAGACGAGGATTTTTGAGAAAGGAACAAAGATGATTAAGCTGCTGAGAGTTGACCATCGCTTGCTTCATGGTCAGGTTGCCATGACTTGGACGCAAGAGCTTGACACCAATTGCATTTTGATTGCCTGCGATGCGGTTGTGAAAGATGACGTGCGCAAGACGACGCTTAAGCTGGCACGTCCGGCAGGCGTCAAATTGGTTATCAAATCGGTCGATGATTCTATCGAGGCTCTTAGGAGCGGTGTGACCGATAAGTACCGTTTGTTCATTGTCGTTGAAAGCATCGAAGATGCTTACCGCTTGGCGAAGGGCTACAGCGAAATCAAGCATATCAACATTGGAGGAACGAAGCCGCGTGAGGGTGCAGATGTACGCCTATCTTCAACGGTTTTCGCTACCGATCGCGATGTGGAGCTTCTACATGAGCTCAGTGATGCCGGAATCGAGGTGGAGATCAGGCAGGTACCTAGAGACGAGAAGATTTTGATTTAAGCACATACAATAGAAAGGGGATCTCTCATGTTGACTCAAGCGATCCTTATCGGCCTCGTCGCAATGTGCGTGACATTTGAGTGGGCACTTGGCACTTGCCTTGCTTCTCGCCCGATTGTCACGGGCGTCCTCATCGGTCTTGTGATGGGTGATTTGCAGACGGGCATTATTGTCGGCGCCACGCTTGAAATGGTGTTCATTGGATCGGTTACCATCGGGGCGGCCGTTCCGCCTGACGTTATCACCGGTGGTATTTTGGGCACTGCCTTTGCAATTTCGACGGGTCAAGGCGCTGAAGTTGCGCTGACGCTCGCTTTCCCGATTGCGTCGCTTTATCTCATCATCGATAACGCGCTTACGCTGATCGTGATGCCGTTTTTCGTCCATAAAGCGGACGACTGTGTGGCAAAGGGCGACCTCAAAGGTATGGAGCGGATGCATCTGCTTGGTGGATTCATCGTCAAATCGCTTCCTCGCTTTTTCGTGTGCTCCCTTGCTTTCTATCTCGGAACGCCGGTTATGAACGCGGTGCTTAACGCAATTCCCGAGTTTGTAAGTAACGGCCTGGTTATTGCGGGTGGATTCATCCCTGCGCTCGGCATTGCACTGCTCGCTTCAATGATTGTCAACAAGCAGACTGCTATTTTCTTCGTGCTCGGGTTTGCGCTCTGTGCCTACATGAGCATTCCAATCCTTGGTATTGCCATCATTGGGCTTTGCCTCGCAGTAATCCTCGTGGTGGTCCAGCCAAACTTCATTGCTCAGACGCCACAGCTTAGTTCGGAAGGGAGCTTCGACGATGACGACTTCTAATGACACCAGTTCCAACAAGATTACAAAGCGTGATCTAAAATCGGTATTTTTCCGTTCGCTTACGATGGAGTACTCCTGGAACTACGAGCGCCAGCAGCACATGGGATACTGCTTCTCTATGCTTCCCATCATTCGTCGCGTGTATAAGAATAAGGATGACCAGGCTGCTGCTGCTAAGCGTCACATGGAGTTCTTCAACACCACTCCTTATGTCTCAACATTAATTCTGGGCATTTCGGCAGCGATGGAAGAGGCAAACGCTAACGAAGAGGATTTTGACGAATCCTCCATCAACAGCGTAAAGGCCGCTCTTATGAGCCCGCTGGCCGGCATCGGTGACTCTCTGTTCTGGGGAACGTTGCGTGTCATCGCCACTGGCTTGGGTGTGTCGCTTGCTATGCAGGGTAACATTCTCGGCCCGCTTCTCTTCCTTGTCGTATTCAATGTTCCGCATTATCTGATTCGTTGGTTCTGCCTTAAATGGGGCTATGGATTCGGAACCAGTTTCTTGAGCAAGATCGAGAAATCTGGTCTTATGCCAAAGCTCACTATGGGGGCTGCAATTCTCGGCCTTATGGTTATCGGCGCTATGGTGCCCAACCTTGTATCGGTCAGCGTGGCTGGTTCTCTCGGTACCGGCGACAGTGCGCAGACTATCCAAAGCATCATCGACGGTATCATGCCGAGCCTGCTGCCGCTGCTTGTGACACTTGGAGTTTACGAACTCGTCCAGCACAAGGTCAAGATTGCTTGGATTCTCGTTATTCTCATGGCGGTTGGTATCGTTGGCTCCTTCTTCGGAGTGTTTGCAATCTAAATGGTTGATTTCGCCGTCTGGCCCAATTGAATTAGAAAGGTATATCTCATGGTTTCATTTGATGAACAGGCAATTCTCGATAACGGTGCTTATATCTACAATCAACGTGCCGAAATTGAACGCATTGCTGACGAAATTTGCGAAAAGGGTTTCGATTCGATTTTCTTCACCTCGTCAGGTGGCTCGCTTGCGATGATGCAGCCGTTTGACTATATGGTTTCTGTTATGTCCGATATTCCCGTCCAGTCCCAAGTTTCGGCAGATTTCCTCACGGTTGGCAATCGGCGCATCGGTAAGGGGACCTTGGCGTTCATGGCGTCCAAGTCGGGCGACACCAAAGAGACGGTCGCGGCGGCAAAGGCGGCAAAAGACGCAGGCTGCACCATTGTCTCTACGCTTGGCGTGGACGGTTCACCGCTTGGTGAACTTTCCGATTATGGAGTGATCTATAAGCAGGGCCGTCCTATGGAGCTCGTGCTGTACCTTCTGATTGGAAAGATTCTCAAGAACAGGGGCTTTTTCGATGACTACGATCGCTTTGCTGATGAGCTTGTGAATCTCCCCGCTGCTCTCGTTTCCGTCGGCAAGAACGCTGACGAGATGGCTCGCGCATATGCTCTGAAGCACAAGGACGATCCGTATCAGATTTGGATTGGTTCTGGCAATCTGTGGGGCCCCACGTATTCGTTTGCCATGTGTGTGCTCGAGGAGTCCCAATGGCTGCGCACCAAATCCGTTACATCGCCTGAGTTCTTCCATGGCACTATCGAACTTGTTGAGCCGGGCGTTTGCGTCGCGCTCGCAATGACGGAGGCGCAGACTAGGCCTCTTGATGAGCGCGTTGCACGCTTCTGTAAGCAATATGCGGATGATTTCACCGTATTCGATACACATGATTATGAGTTGCCGGGTATCAGTGATGAATTCCGCTGGATGCTTTCTCCGGTGGTGCTCAATGCCATTCTCTCGCGTGTGAGCAAGAATTTCGAGCAAATTCGTGACCATTCGCTCGACATCCGCCGTTATTACCGCAAGGTCGAGTACTAATAAAGACCGTATGTGATGGGAGGCGTTGAGGTGAAAATCGCAGCAATTGGTGACAACGTTATTGATCGCTATCTCAACAAAGACGTTATGTATCCTGGTGGCAATGCCGTAAACGTCGCTGCCCATGCAAGCATGCTTGGCGCACAGGCAGCGTATATTGGGGAGATCGGCAACGACCTGGGAGGGCGAATAATCACCGATGCCCTTTCTTCGCTGAACGTTGACCTTTCGCAATCATCTATGCCTGAAAAAGCGACAACCAAGACTTGCGATGTAAATGTTTACAACGGTGAACGTGTCGAAGTTGGTTACGATACGGGGGCTTGCTGGGCGCACAAAACCCATATCACCGATTCTGATGTCAAGTTTCTTCAGGGATTCGATGCGGTTTTTACCAGCGTCAATGCAAAGCTGCAGGATGATGTGCACCTAGTTCAAGATCTTCCCGCTGTGGTGGTTTACGACTTTTCCGTTAAAGATAAGTATCGAACCGACGCATATTTCGATCTTGTTTGCCCTGCTACAACCCTTGGTCTGTTTTCCTGTTCCGGCGAGAGCGATCAACAGATTCAAGTTCTATTGAAGAGGGCCATAGAGCATGGTTGTCGCTACACGATTGCTACACGGGGATCTGCAGGGCCTGTGTTCTTTGACGGTTCCCGATGGTACCAGGGAAATATAAGACCCGTAGATGCGCTTGACACCATGGGCGCGGGAGATTCGTATATCACTGCGTTTGTTGTGAGCTGTCTCTCGCGTGGCTGGAGTAAAAAGCAACCGCTCGATGCGGAGATCATTCGGGATGCAATGGAATTCGCTGCTGACTATTCAGCTAAGAATTGCCTTAAACCCGGCGGCTTTGGATTCGAGCATAAACTCGCCGAGATGAAAGGCGGCCAAGCTTCCATTTCCTAGAAAGGTATTTTTTTAGGTCATTAAGTATTAATACGTAGTGAAATGACAAGTTGTCAATTGAAACGAATTTCACTCTATTAAACGAAGGGATATTAGATATGTTCAATTTCGATGAGCCTCGTTACGAGAAGGTTGTGAGCGATGCCCTCGCTCTCCGTCCTCAGATTGAGGCTGCCGTGGACAAGGTCTGCGAGCAGGGCTATTCCAACATCTTCTTCATCGGCTGCGGCGGCACCTGGGCCCACACGCTCCCGATGAAGTACTGGGTCGAGACCACCACGGCCGACGTCGACGTCCACTGCGAGATCGCCGCCGAGTTCCTCGCATGCCCGCCCAAGGCCTTCAACAAGGACTCGGTCTGCGTCTTCTCCACCCGCACCGGCACCACCCCCGAGATCATCGAGGCCGCCAAGTTCTGCCAGGAGCAGGGCGCCCGCACGTTGATGTATGTCTCCAACGACAACACCCCGGCCACCGAGTACGCCGATTACAAGTTCTTCAGCTTCGCCGAGGACGACGTCCTGTGCGAGGCCATCTACACCTACCAGATCACGCTGGTCGCCCGCTTCCTCAAGAACGCCGGCGCCTTCCCCAAGTACGACACCTTCATGGAGGAGTTCGGCAACATCGCCCCGTACCTCATCAAGGCCAAGGACGCCCAGGACGAGCGCTGCGCCGCCATGGCCGAGGACTTCAAGGACACCGACTACCACATGGTGATCGGCTCCGGCATGCTCTGGGGCGAGGCCTACGACTACGCCATGTGCATCCTCGAGGAGATGCAGTGGATCAAGACCAAGTCCATCCACGCCGCCGAGTTCTTCCACGGCACCATCGAGCTGTGCGAGGAGGGCACGAGCCTCATCATGCTCTACGGCGAGGACGACACCCGCAAGCTCATGGACCGCGTGGACAACTTCACCCACATGCTCGCCGACGAGAAGGGCGTCCATGTCCGCGTGAACAAGTTCGACACCGCCGAGGTCGAGCTGCCGTTCAGCGACCCCGAGTTCCGCAAGATCGTCTCCCCGATGGTCACCTACACCATCACCGAGCGCCTGAGCTGCCATCTCGAGCACGTCCGCAACCACCCGCTCACCACGCGTCGCTACTATCACCAGATGAACTACTAATCCTCTCAAATTGCTGCTGTTGCCTGCAGGCGAGCTGTTCTGAACGTCTCGCCTGCAGGCTTATTTCTGGGGTTAATCAGAATAGTTGCCCAGTACCTCCTAGTTGCGCTGGTCGCATTATGGCGTCTATGGACGAGCAAGCATTTGGCATTACGATGCTTGGTCGTCCGCTGTTTACGAGCCTGTTTGTCGGCTTGATCCTTGGCGATGTCCAGCAGGGAGTTATCGTCGGCGCTGCTTTGGAGTCCATGTTCATGGGCGCCATCATGGTCGGCGCGGCGGTTCCTCCCGAGGTCTATGCCTCCGGCGTGCTTGGCTGCGCGTTTGCCGTCATTACGGGTACGGGCACGGCAACTGCCGTCGCGCTCGCCCTTCCCGTCTCCGTCTTCCTTCAGGTGTGGCGCAACTTCTGCTACGCCGTTCCGGGTGCCTTTGCCTGCAAGAAGATCGAGACCGCTCTGGCAAATCGCGATCTTGCTAAGGCAAATCTGTACCATCTGACCATCGTGCCGCTGTCGATTGGCATTCCGTCTGCACTGCTGGTGTTTTGCTCGCTGTTCTTTGGTGCCGACCTCATCAACAATGCGCTCAACGCGATTCCGCAGTTTGTGATGGACGGCCTCAACGTTGCGTCCGGCGTCATGGTCTGCATCGGCTTCGCTCTTCTTATTAGGACCATGGGCGACAACAAGCTGCTTCCTTGGCTGTTTATCGGCTTCATTATGGTCATCTACCTCAAGATGGACGTGGTCGGCGTCGCCGCAGCTGCCATTTGCGTCGCGCTGCTCCTGGCCTTCCGCGAGGGCTCGTCCGGTCCGCAGGCGGTTGCTGCAGATGAAGAGGAGGACTTCTAATGGCTACCCAGAACACCGACCTCAAGGAGGCCAAGAAGGACGCGATTATGACTCCCGATATGTATCGGAGCATGTTCCTTCGCCAGTTTACGAGCCAGTGCTCGCAGTCGTACGACAAGATGATGGCAATGGGCTTCATGTACACCATTCAGAAGCCCCTGCGAAAGATCTATCCCAACGACGACGATTACTATGCGGCGCTCGATCGCCATACTGAGTTCTTTAACATCACGCCTCATGTGCTTCCGTTTGTAGCCGGCCTAACGGTTTCGATGGAGGAGCAGGCGGCTGCCGATAAGAACTTCGACACGTCCTCGATTAACGCCATGAAGGTCGGCCTCATGGGACCGCTTTCCGGCATTGGCGATTCGTTCTACTGGGGTACGTTCCGCGTGGTCGCCGCCGGTATTGGTATTGGCATCGCGTCGACGGGCAACCCGCTCGGCCCCATCGTGTATGCGCTCATCTACTCGGTGATTAACCTTGCAACGCGTATCGTCGCCGCCCATCTGGGATACGACCTGGGAACCAAGTTCCTGCAGCAGTCCGAAGAGAACAACCTTATGTCTCGCATGACGCATGCTGCCGGTGTCCTCGGAATGACCGTCATTGGCGCGATGATTGCGGCACAGGTCTCGCTGTCCACTGCTTTGACCTTTGACGTGGGTGGTTCGGAGATTGTCCTGCAGGATCTGTTCGATTCGATCTTCCCCGGTCTGCTGCCCTTGCTGGCAACCTTTGCCTGCGTCGCCCTGTACAAAAAGGGCGTCAAGACCATTTGGATTATTATTGGCATCTTCGCGATCTGCATCATCGGAACGGGCTTGGGAGTGTTCGCGGCGGCGTAAAGTTGACTGCTATGCTCGCGCGTTGGATAACTAACTGACCGTTTGAAAACGGGGCTCGGCGTAAGGCCGGCCCCGTTTTTTATTTGAGGGATTTTCTGGCTGTCCAATAATCCACGCTCGTCCATCACTCACGTATCTCTCATCTCTCATTCGTCACTAATACGAGAGATAACAGAAAGACGAGAGATAAATATGAGAGATAACTGAGCAGCAAAGAGACAAGCAATCATGGTATTGTCTCAATACTGATTGTTCTACCAGCAAAAACATGTTTAAATGAAACAGACGGCAGACATCTTATCTTTCATCTCTCACTTATCTCTAATATGAGAGATAGCAGTAAGATGAGAGATAATTACGAGAGATAACTGAGAGACGAAGGAAATCTATTCGCGGCATTCTCCGCCGGGCCGAGTGAAAGGACATGCAGATGAACGAAAACGAGCTGACCGGTCTGCTCGAGTCTTTAAGGCGCATGGGCTCGGACGATCTTAACGTCGAGGTCAAGGAGAGCGCCACGACGCTTTCCCGCGACGTATGGGAAACGGTTAGCGCATTCGCGAATACCGCTGGCGGAATTATCGTGCTCGGCGTGAGCGAGCGCGCGGGTTTTGTCCCAGTTGCAAACTTTGAGACCGAGAAGGTGCTCAACCAATTCGTAGCGGGCATGGGTGATGCCGGCGGTCGCGGAAAACTGGCCAATCCGCCCAAATACACCATTGAACGCGTGGAGCTCCAGGGCGCCGTGGTTCTGGTCATCACGATTGAGGAGCTCGACCCGTCGAGCAAGCCCTGCTATGTAATAGAGCGCGGTGCTCAAGGCGGCAGCTACAAACGCATCGATGACAAAGATGTTCCGCTCTCGTCGACCGAGGTTTTGGCACTGTCGTCATACGAACGGACGAGTCCTAGCGATCGCGATGCGGTGCCCGGCACGAGTGTGGGCGATCTCGACGAGTCGCTGGTCGACCGCACGATAGAGCGTGCTTTCTCGCTGACACCTCGTGCAATGCGCGGCGCGCCGGACAAGAAAACGAAGCTGGAGCGCCTGAATTTCCTCGACTCCCAGGGCAATGTTACTAAGGCCGGGCTCCTGGCCGCGGGTGCCTATCCCCAACAGTTCTATCCCAAGCTCTTTATCGATGTGGCGGTCTATGCCGGAACGCAGAAGGGCGCGGCGGGGCCGTTGAGGTTCATGGACCGTACGATCTGCGAGGGAACATTGGGCGAAATGATCTCGGATGCCGTCGCGGCAATCGCCAAGAATTTGCGGCGAACCTCGACGATCCAAGGCGTCTCGCGTGTCGACTCGCTGGAGATTCCCGAGGAGGTCCTGCGCGAGGCAATCGCCAACGCCGTAATCCATCGAGAATACGGGGATCGGTTCTGCGGACAATCGATTGCCGTCGACGTCTTTGACGATCGTGTCGAGGTGACGAATCCTGGCGGCCTTTACGGGGGAAAGACTCGCGAGAACTTGTTTGACGGCAGCTCCCGATGCCGTAACGCGACGCTCGTGAAACTCATGTCGATTGTCCCGCTGCCGGATGGCGCAGGTTCGCCGGCTGAGGGCAATGGCTCGGGCATCCCGATGATGATCGATGCCATGCGCGCGCATGGTCTGGCCGAGCCCCTGTTCTGCCCGGGGTTCGATCGGTTCAAGGTCGTACTTTACCGTTCAAAGATCGAGCCGGTCGATCATGGCGGGGGCTTGATTATGACGGCACTCAAGCGCTACGGCGAATTGGGGACGCGCGAACTGGCGGAGCGCACGGGACTCACGGTTTCCCAGGTTAGGGCACGCGTCAATGCGCTCATTGAGCAGGGTGAGCTTGAGCCGACGGCGCCGTCGACAAGCCGCAACCGCAAATATAGACTGTCAGAGCGCGTGGAATAAATGCGTTAGTGGACGAGGCGACCCAATAATCGACCCTCGATTGGCGCCCACTAAGGTAAAGCGGTTGTTGCCCAGTCGACGGTGATGCTAAAGACTCGGCTTACGCCGGCATGGCCCCGAACCCGTCCATCAAGAACAGCCTAAGAACCAGCTTGATGACATATCCCGGTTTGATTTCTGCCGTGCCAAAGACGCTGCGCTCGGCGAGCTCGCTGCAGTATGCGTAGATGTCGCGGATAAGGTCCGCGCCCGAAAGCGTAAACATGTAGCCTGCGTCCGAAAGCGCATTGGGCGCGGCGGGCAACTTGGCCATGTGGCAGAACGTTTGCAGGTCGGGCGCCATGGCGTTCTGGTAGTCAAGGTGGCTGCCGTCTTCTTGCGCGGCGAATTCCAGCTGGCGTACTCGATCAAGCGCCGCTGCCAGCACAAAGCTCGGTGTGGGAGCATTGACGTCCTCCGTGCTCGCCACAAGCCTGCCCGCCGCCTGCGTGACAAGCCAAGCGACCTCGCGCTGGCAACGCACGGCCTTGCGCGTAACCGGCTTGATGGACGAAGAAGAAACGCTCCCCTTAGGCGGATTCGAAGCAGCCATAAGACCCTCCCATGAACGACCCGGTCCAACAAGCCCGGATGAAACACGTGCTACATCAGTATACAGGGGAGTGGGGTAGCGGGGTACAAGCGCGCCAGCGGCAAACCGAGAGCATCAACAATGTGCCTCCGCTCTATTTGGACGATGGTACGTGGGTCATTAAGTACTCGGTTCAAGCGCCGGGTACCGTTGGTTTTCGAGACCAGAATTACAACCGTAAAATGCTCAACTGCATGGAATGTGGCGTTCCAGTCGGAGTCATATTTGCAACTGAGGTGGGCTATAAAGTGCTCGGCCTTGCGTTTGTTGAGCGGTTCGAGCCCGAAAACGGATGGTTTGTTCTACACGGTCCTGTTCATAAAGGCGGACCGGACCCTCGTTTTGCGCCCGACATGAGTTATCTGAAGCACATACCCGTCGATATTGAGTTTGCCGGACAGGGTGCGACCGACGATGAAATTTGGCTTTGGCGGTCTTTTACGATCGTGCTGTTTGATCGGATCGCGTGGCAATGCAATCTCACACGCACTTGCTGGTGCATGCTCTTCCTGGTTTGAATAACGGGAAGGGAGTGAGCGTGAGCTGGCGAGGAGATGTCGTGATGGGGAAGTACGGAAAGCTGCCGCGTGCCCTTATCGACAACAATATGTTTTCGGGCGTAGAAGTTGATTGCGGGTCGTTTGCTGTCGCCTGTCCTTGCTGCGGCTCGCAAATACCGTGTCTCGACATTCGGTTCATCGATGCACGTGACAGGTTCAGCGACGAAGTGAGGAAACGTACGGGCGTTCATATGCCGGTGTATCCGGAGAAATGCCCTGTTTGTGGCCTCGATATCGTGTACGACGCCGGCGACGAGGGATAGGTGATGCGGAGGAGCTGGCTGTGAAGTCATCTCCGTCTCTACAAATAAACCCTCTCACCGAGTTGCCTGTGGAACTCGGCGGTATGGTCGCGTGCCCAGGTAAAGAGCGCCTGGTCAAAGTCGGTGCGCGTGGCCGGGATGCCGAAGACGCCGGCAACTTCGACGCGCACAAACTCCAGTGCCGGCAGCTTGTTGATGGCAGTGAGGGCAAACGGGGACGAGGACTCTTCGAACAGATAGCGGCTGCCTTGCAGCGCGTCGCAACTGGTGCACGTGTTGCCGAGCGACGGGGCTTTGGAGGCTCGCGCGCCTACGGGCTTGTAGCCGCAGCGCTTATGAAGGTAGTCGCGGATCTCGCCCGGCACGCAGCCAAGAGTGGGCACGATGGCGAGTGCGTTGGCGCTGGCCGTGTCGATGGCAATGTGCCCGGCTTCGTTAGGCGCGTGCGCGATGGCGATGCTCTCGTCGTTATCGGTTCGATAGGGAATGCCGAAGGCCGCGACCGAGGTCTCTTTGTGACACTTCCAGCACTCGCGCTTGCCCAGTACTAGATATATATACGGCGCTGAGGGGTCGGATCGGTCAACGCCGGGCAGCCACTCGGCAAAGGGCTCGGGGTTAACGCCGCTGGGTACATACCAGATCTTCTTAGCCCGATCCCACTTGGCGCCCAGGGCCTTGGCCTCGTCTTTGTGCGAAAAGGGAACATCGAGCTCGGTGCGCATGGCGGCTCCTTGGTGCTGCAGGTGCAAGTGGCTCAAGGATACCGCAGGGCGCAGACATCGCGGCGTTTTGCTGAGGAGTTGCGGCTCGGATGGGTTCGAGACGCGTTGGCCTCGGCCTCGGTGGCTATTGGGGCGGTTTTGATTGACTGCGGAGTCAGCCGGGATAGGCACCTGGGTCGCTGACGCGGTTTTGTGTATGGACAGGGTGGTTGCTTGGGCGGTTGGAGTTGCCAGCGGATTTGGCGACATAAAACAAAACAGCCCAGAGACATAGCCTCTGAGCTGCGAACATTTGGTGGGCGTTAGAAGATTTGAACTTCTGACCTCTTCCGTGTCAGGGAAGCGCTCTCCCCCTGAGCTAAACGCCCGATCAAGGGTGCGCAAGCGCGCAAGGGATAATATAACGGAGCCTGAACTCGGTGGCAAGAACATTTTTAAAAATCGCTTACATTGTGGAATTCGGGGGCTTTGCTGTATCCATCTCAAAAGAGCCTGCTGCCGCGATTTGGCTGTCGCATAATGCAAGGCCATTGCGGTATCGAGCTATGGAAAGACGCCTGCGGAATTGTCCTACCGATAAGCGGACAAGCCTCCAGCTGGTGACTTCGCCGTGGTAAGGTAAGCCGAATTGTTTCCAGGCTGTTTCGGGGGAGTGGAATGAGCAAAGAGTGTGTCGAGCAGGTCGAAGGCGCAGGGGCTTCGGTGCCGATGACCGATATATCGAACATTGATGTGCCCGAGGGCACCGACGAGCTCAGCCGCAACACCCGTCGCGCATGGCGCGACCGCCTGAACAGCGCTTCGACGCGCAAGACGATCACGGGCGTCTTGGCTACGCTGGTGGGCGGTTCGTTTTGGGGCTTCTCGGGCACCAGCGCGAGTTTTTTGTTCGATACCTACCATGTCGATACGCTGTGGCTTATGAGCGTGCGTCAGATTCTCGCCGGTCTACTCTTTATGGCCGTGGTTGTTACGCGCGACCGCGAGCGTCTGATTAAGCTCTGGACCACACCCGCCGATCGCAAGCAGCTGCTGCTCTTTACCGCCTTTGGCCTGCTGTTCAACCAGTTTTGCTATCTTTCGGCCGTGCGCCTGACGAACGCCGGAACCGCGACGGTGCTCCAGTGCCTGCAGCTCGTTATCATCATGGGCTACACCTGCGCGATCGATCGCCGCATGCCGCGTACTCGCGAAGTCATCGGCATTGGCCTGGCTCTGGGTGGAACCTTTTTAATCGCCACCGGCGGCGACCCCACCAGCCTGAATATCTCGCCGCTTGGCCTGGCAGCAGGTCTTATGTGTGCGGTCAGCGCCGCGTGTATGGCGTTGATTCCCGCCAAGATCCTGCCCGAATACGGCAGCCCCATCGTCACGGGCTCGGCAATGCTCACGGCGGGCGTGGTCTCGTGTGTCTTCGTGCAGCCCTGGGCACATATGCCGGCGCTGGACGCTGCCGGCGTCGAGGCGCTCGCGGTGTTCGTGGTTATCGGATCGTTTTTTGCCTACATGCTCTATATGCAGGGCGTTAAGGATATCGGCTCCCAGGCAGCGGCGCGGTGCGCGGGATCCTCATCGGAACTGTGGAGCCGGTTTCGGCGACCATCACCAGCGCCGTTATGCTGGGGACGGTGTTTTTGCCGACCGACCTTATCGGCTTTGTCATGATCATCGTGATGATGTTCCTCACGGTGTAGCTAGCGCCGCCGCCAAGACAGAAAAGGTGTTGTGCCGCATTTTCGCCAATTGATGTCCGTGTCTGGAGTTTAGCTGTCGATGCTCAAAATGCCATAAACTAGTAACGTTATGGACTTTTTCATTGCGACTCAATTGCGAGGATTTCTTTATGGCTGGTAATCACTTTAAGGGCAGCGATAGCGGCCGCCCTGCAGTTCCGCCGCGTCCGAACGGGGCTGGTAAGGCCGGCACGCCGGGCGGCGCTGGACAGGGCGGTTCCGGTAAGCGCGTGTCCCCGGGCGAGACGGCGATGTTTACCGCTCTGTACGAGCAGTCTCAAAAGGCAAAAAAGACCGGCCGTGCAAGAGGAAATGTCTTTGCGGGCGGTGCAACCTTTGCGTCGCAGCCGAGCGGGGCTCCTTCGGTACCTGCGAACAACGCAGGTGCTGCCAACGCCGCGAATGGCGCCGGCAACGTTAATGCCGGCAAGGCCGACAACAATACTCCCTCTGCCGGTGGCGCGGGGCTTACGGGTAACCTCGGCACGATTTACACCGGCGCCTCCGAGACAGGCACGTTCGCCCGCCTGGATGATAGCGGTACCGAGTTTGCGGGCTCGGGTTCCAAGGAAGATTATTACGATTTTGGCTTGAACTACGGTAGCGATGCTTCGTCGAGTTCGACCTCTGACGGTCTGGTCCGTCATCGCCATCGCAAGGGCGAGCGCAAAAAGCGTCACACCGGCGCCATTATTGCCGCTGTAGTCGCGGTGCTTCTCGTTGCGCTTGGCGCAAGCGGCTTTATGCTGCTTAACTCGGCAAAGACCGTAAAGAGCGAAGCGAAGGAGGCTGTCGAGATCGTCGGTGGCCTTAAGGACAAGGTCACGTCGGGCGATTTTTCGACGCTGCCTGACGACGCGAAGAAGATCGATGAGCTCTGCGACAGCATGAAGGCGGAGATCTCGAGCCCGCTGTGGACGGCGGCATCGTTTATCCCGGTGTATGGCAGTGACATCAACGCAGCCCGCACCATGATTGATGCCCTGTCCGATGTCTCGAGCAACGCGCTGGTTCCCATGGCCGATAACCTCTCGCAGGCCACGCCCGGCAAGCTGTTCCAGGACGGCATGATTAACGTGTCCGCGCTACAGGCCGTTGCCGATTCGCT
Source organism: uncultured Collinsella sp. (assembly GCA_900550355.1). Lineage (GTDB taxonomy): Bacteria > Actinomycetota > Coriobacteriia > Coriobacteriales > Coriobacteriaceae > Collinsella. Next base: position 7,283 of record URRT01000003.1, on the reverse strand, counting down.
TTCCGATAGCTCCAAGGTGTTCAAGAGCGCAAACGAGAAGGTTCAGGGCATTGGCGATACTCATATTTCCCAGGTGACCGAGCTGGTCGATAAGGCCAAGGACGGCTTTGCCACCCTCAACGGTGCGGTTGACGCGGCGGAGAAGGTCGCCCCCGTCCTTCCCCAGATGCTCGGCGCCAACGGCCAGACGCGCAACTACCTTATGTACGCCATGAACAACGTCGAGATTCGTGCCTGCGGCGGCTTTGGCGGTTCGCAGGGCCTGATTTCGGTCACCGACGGTCAGATGTCGATTGGCGAGTTTGTTCCCCGCATTGGACTCAGCGAGGATGAGGCGGTCGAGAGCGTCGACGAAGAGGATGAGGCGCTGTTCGGCAACCACAGCAACCTGTACAACTCGGGCAATACCTATTCGCCTGATTGGCCCCGCAACTCGCAGCGTGTCGCCGCGCTGTGGAAGTCCCAGTATGGACAGGACGTTGATGGCGTCATCGGTATCGACCCGGTGTTCCTGCAGTATCTGCTGGGCCTGGTCGGTAACGTGTCACTGCCCGACGGAACGGTTGTCGACGGCACCAACGCCGCAAAGGTCCTCATGCACGATGTGTACTGGAACTATCCGGTCGAGGAGTCGGACGGCATCTTTGCATCCGTCGCCAGCGCTGCCTTCGACAAGATTCTCGGTGGCATCGGTGACGTCGACGTTACAAAGCTTGTCAGCGCCGTTGAGCGCGGTGCCGAAGAGGGCCGCCTGATCGCGTGGATGAGAAACGATGATGAGCAGAATGCCATCAAAGAGACGGGCATTGACGCTTCGCTGCCCGATCCGGATGATCCGAGTGCCGATCCCGTTGCCGGCGTTTACTTTAACAACCTGAGCTTCTCCAAGCTCGACTGGTATCTGAACGCCGACACTCAGATTGGTCAGGGCGTGAAGAACGGCGACGGCACGTGCTCCTATCGCATCACCGTTACCCTGACGAACATCATGACGCAGGAGGAGGCTGGCAAGCTGCCCGACTACGTTGCGGCGAGCGCACCCGATGCCGCGCGTGACGACGAGCGTCTGAATGTCTCGTTGTTTGCCCCGACGGGCGGCAACATCAGTGACCTTACGGTTGAGGGCACCCAGTTTGGTCTTGGCGCCGCTACGTGGCATGGAATCCCCTTCTATTCGGGTACCGTTGACCTGCATGCTGGCGAGACGACGACGATCACGTATACGCTGACCACGTCGGCCGAGGCGGGGGACAAGCCGCTTACGCTGCGTCAGACTCCTACATGCCAGGCGGCTCGCGACAGCGCGTCGGCGTAGGGTTTTTCTGGTAGCGCAGATAATCGAGTACCATTTTGGGGCGGACAGGCAATCTGTCCGCCCCTATTTTGTAAGGAGAGCGCATGAAGTACTTTGGCACCGACGGCTTTCGCGGTGAGGCCAACGTTGGGCTGACGGTAGAGCACGCTTATAAGATTGGCCGTTTTGTGGGCTGGTATTACGGCGCCAACCGCAGTGCTAAGGCGCGCGTCATCGTGGGCAAGGACACACGTCGCTCGAGTTATATGTTCGAGGCGGCGCTGGTGAGCGGCCTGGTCGCGAGCGGTGCGGACGCCTATATGCTGCACGTGATCCCCACGCCGGGCGTAGCGCATCAGACCGTGGAAGGCTGCTTCGATTGCGGCATCATGATCAGCGCGAGCCACAACCCGTTTTGCGATAACGGCATTAAGCTCGTCAATAGCGACGGTTTTAAGATGGACGAGGACGTACTGGAGCTCATCGAGGATTACATCGATGGCAAGAGCGAAGTTCCGTTGGCCACGGGCAACCACATCGGTGCCACGGTGGACTACATGCAGGGCCGCAACCGCTACATTGCTTCGCTCATTGCAAGTGCGAACTTTTCGCTGCAGGGCGTCAAAATCGGTATCGACTGCGCCAACGGCTCGGCTTCCTCGGTGGCCAAGCCGGTGTTTGACGCGCTCGGTGCCGACGTGCGCGTGATCAATGCCGCGCCCGATGGCTTTAACATCAACGTCGACTGCGGCTCCACGCATATGGCGCGTCTGCAGCGCCATGTGGTGGAGCAGGGCCTGGACGTGGGCTTTGCCTACGACGGCGACGCCGACCGCTGCCTGGCCGTGGACGAGCGCGGGCGCGTGGTCGACGGCGACCAGATCCTGTACGTGTGCGGCGTGTATCTGAACAAGCACGGGCGCCTCTCGGGCGGTACCGTGGTGCCGACGATTGCCAGTAACTTTGGCCTTGTCAAGTCGCTGGAGCTTGCCGGCCTGAGCGCCGTGACCAGCGGCGTGGGCGACCGTCACGTGTATGCCAAGATGCGCGAGGGCGGCTACAGCCTGGGCGGCGAGCAGACGGGCCATACGATCTTTGGCGATATCGAGCGCACGGGCGACGGCATTATGACTTCGCTGCGCGTGATGGAAGTGATTCGTGCCGAGCGCGAGACGCTCTCGCAGCTCACGGCTCCGTGCAAGCTGCTGCCGCAGGCGCAGGTGGCCGTGCGCGTGGCGGACAAGGACGCCGCGCTCGAGAACATGGGCGTGCAGAACGCCATCGCCGAGGCCGAGGCTGCGCTGGCAGGCGAGGGCCGCGTGCTCGTGCGCAAGAGCGGAACCGAGTCGGTTATCCGCGTGCTGGCCGAGGCGCCCGACCAAGCATCCGCCGATGCCGCCATGAAGCGCATCGCCAACGCGCTGGAAGCTTTATAGTTACGCGGTTTTACCAAACCGCGTAACTGCTCGACGCTGCAAACGCCCCTAAGCGGCAATCTGACGTTCAACTTCAAGGGCGCGACCAGAAGGTCAGCGCCCTTTCATTTCACGTCACCTTGCTCGCTTAGGGTCGTTTTCGCTGACGTTGCCAAGACATCGGTGTCAACATGGTTGGCGATGGCGTGCTGGTCAATCCTTACAGTTGGTACAGCGTGGTGAACTTGTCTTGGAGGTAGCTGCAGTAGTAGCGGGCATCGAACGCCATGCCGCAGGCGCCCTTGATGAGCTCTGGCGCGGCCCCACTGCCAAATGTGCTCGCCCAGCCAGGCACGGACGGGCGCCAGATCGCCGCTCGCGCAGGCACCGGTAAGGTCGACGCCGTCGCGGCACATGGCCGGCACGAACATGGCGTCGTAGGCGCTGCCCAGCGCATAGGTGGGGAAGTAGCCAAATGAGCCGCCGCTCCAGTGCGTATCCTGCAGGCAGCCGCGCGTGTCGTCGGGAACGGGAATGCCCAGGTACTCGTCCATAAAGCGGTTCCAAAGCGTGGGGATATCCTTGGCCGTGGCCTCGCCGGCAAACAGCATGCGCTCAATCTCGTAGCGCACCATAACGTGCAGCGGATAGGTGAGCTCGTCCGCCTCGGTGCGGATCAACGACGGCTGTGCGATGTTCACGGCGTGGTAGAGCGTGTCCTCGTCCACGCTGCCATAGACCTCGGGCGCGTGACGGCGCAGCACCTCGAGTAGCGGGCCCATAAAGGCGCGGCTGCGGCCCACGGTGTTCTCGAAGAAGCGGCTCTGGCTCTCGTGGATGCCCATGGAGGTGCCACCTTCAAGGCACGTGCGCGCATAGGCAGGATTGACGCCCTGCTCGTACATGGCGTGTCCCGCCTCGTGGATGATGCTGTAGACGTTGGAGATGCAGTCGTTCTCGTAGATGTGCGTCGCGATGCGCGCGTCGCCCACGGCAAAGCCCTCGCTAAACGGGTGCTCGGTAAAGGCAAGCGTGGTGTCGTTCAGGTCCAGGCCGACGAGCTTCATAAGGTCGAAGCTCATGGCGCGCTGGGCGGCCTCGGGCACGCGGGCGTGCAAAAAGTCGGCACCGGGCTGCTGGCCGCGCTCGCCGATGGCGTGTACGAGCGGCACGACCGTGGCCTTGACCTCGTCGCAAAACGGATCAAAACTCTTGGTGGAAAGGCCGCGCTCATACTGATCGAGCCACACGTCGTACGGGTCGCGCTTGGGGTCCATGAGCTCGGCCTGATGCTTAAGTTGGGCGACGATTCTATCCACATAGGGCTCAAAGCTCGCCCAGTCATTGGCCGTCTTGGCCTTGTGCCATACGGCATCGGCCTCGCACGTAAGCCTGGTCCAGGCTTCGGCTTCCTCGGTGGGGATGGCGCTGGCCTCGCGCTGGTCGCGGCCGAGCACGCGGATCTCGTCGAGCAGTTGCGGGTCATCGATCTTGCCGCCGGCGACAGTCTCGCGTGCCAACGAGCGCACAAGTTCAACGGACTTCTCGCTGGTCAAGAGTTTGTGATGCTCGCCGGCAAGGGTGCCCATGGCGTCGGCGCGTGCTGCGGCGCCGTTGGCGGGGGCAATGGTCGCGCCGTCAAACTCGGCAATCTTGAGCAGGTACTCGCGGGTCCACAGCTTGCCCTCGAGCTTGCGGAATTTTTTGACGGCCTTATCGACCTTCATGCTTTTGGGCGTCTTGCCTGCTGCGGGCTTGGCCTTCTTATCGAGTTTCTTTCCCATACCGTATCCTTAATCTCGCAGGCCGAGCGCCGCAAGCGGGTGCGCGGCCAGTTTGCACAGCTACCTGCCTTGTACCCAGCACGAACAAAACGGAACGCGGCGATGCGCTCGCGAAATGTGTTATCCTATAGCCCAATGCGTTGACGGAGAGGGTTTTGCCCGTCGCGTCGCCGGCAAGAGAGGGAAGGTCATGGGCTGCAAGCCTTCCTGCGGTGGCAAGGGCCAAGCGTTCACTCCCGAGCAGCAACCTCAACGGGCCCGCGGCCAGCGGCGGCGAAGCCCCAGTAGGGAAGCCGTGAGCCTCGCGACAAGGGGCAAAGAGTGGGCGCGGCGGGCCAGACATCCGCCGGGTCAAACAAGGTGGTACCGCGGAATTCAACCGTCCTTGGGCAATGCACATGCCCGAGGGCGGTTTTTTGTTACCGAACCGGGCCGCGTTTTCGCAACGTCAGACGGCGGTAGCCGCCTCGGCAAGCGGGGAGCGCGAGAGACGAAAGGGAAGACATGAGTCTGATTGATGATCTGGTCAAACTCGAGGAAGAGGCCAAGGAGCTCGTTGCAGGCGCCGACGACGCCGCCAAGCTCGAGGCTGCACGCGTTGAGCTGCTCGGTCGCAAGGGCCGCATCACCGGCCTGATGCGCATGATGGGCAAGCTCGCCCCCGAGGATCGTCCCGTGATGGGCAAGCGCGCCAACGAGATGCGCCAGCTGATCGAGGGCATGCTCGACGAGCGCACCACCGAGATGAAGGCCGCCGCCCTCAAGCACGCACTCGAGCACGATGCCGTCGACATCACGCTGCCGGGCATCCGTCCGCAGATCGGCCACCAGCACCTGATCAAGCAGATCATCGAGGAGGCCGAGGACATCTTCTGCGGCATCGGCTACACCGTCGAGTCCGGCCCCATGGTCGACACCTCCTACTACAACTTCACCGCGCTCAACGCCCCCATGGATCACCCGAGCCGTTCGGCCCGCGATACCTTCTACGTGGTCGACAACAACCCCGGCAGCGTCGCGCATCCCGAGGCTCACGCCCACGGCGAGTCCGACGTGCTGTTGCGCACCCAGACCTCGGGCGTGCAGATTCACACCATGGAGTCGCAGAAGCCGCCCATTTACATGATCTGCCCGGGCACCGTCTACCGTCCCGACACGGCCGACGCCTGCCACCTGCCGCAGTTCAACCAGATTGAGGGCCTGGTCGTCGACGAGGGTATCACCTTTGGCGACCTGAAGGGTACGCTCGACTACTTTGTTAAGTGCATGTTTGGCGAGGACCGCAAGACGCGTTACCGCCCGCACTTCTTCCCCTTCACCGAGCCCAGCTGCGAGGTGGACGTGAGCTGCCACGTCTGCGGCGGCAAGGGCTGCAACTTCTGCAAGCACAGCGGCTGGATTGAGATCCTGGGCTGCGGCATGGTCGACCCCAACGTCCTGATCAACTGCGGCATCGACCCCGAGAAGTACACCGGCTTTGCCTTTGGTATTGGCGCCGAGCGCGTCGCGGCCCTGCGCTACGACCTGCCCGACCTCAGAACGCTTATGACGGGCGATATGCGCTTCTTAAATCAGTTCTAGGCCCGGCGGCTTTCCCAAGCACCGCACCTTGCCTTTCAATCGTCGGTTGCGTACCTAAGTACGCGGCCCTCCTCTTTCAAGGCAATCTGCGGCACTTGGAAAACCCGTCTCCGTTGCAGTTTTTGGCTCAAAGCCGCATTTATGAAAGGAGACCAGTTAGATGCGCGTTTCTTACGACTGGCTCAAGACCATGATCGATATTCCGGAGGATCCCAAGACCCTTTCGGACGAATATATCCGTACCGGCACCGAGGTCGAGGCGATCGACACCGTGGGCGAGTCCTTCGACCACGTGGTGACCGCCAAGGTGCTCACCAAGACCCCGCACCCCGATAGCGACCACATGTATGTGTGCTCGGTCGACGTGGGCGACAAGAACCTCGACCCCGACGGCAATCCCGCTCCGCTGCAGATCGTCTGCGGCGCGCAGAACTTTGAGGCCGGCGACCACATCGTCACGGCCATGATCGGCGCCGTGCTTCCCGGCGACGTCAAGATCAAGAAGAGCAAGCTTCGCGGCGTCGTGTCCATGGGCATGAACTGCTCCGCGCGCGAGCTCGGCCTGGGTGGCGACCACTCCGGCATTATGATCCTGCCCGAGGATACGCCCTGCGGCATGCCGTTTGCCGAGTACGTGGGCTCGAGCGACACTGTGCTCGACTGCGAGATCACGCCCAACCGCCCCGACTGCCTGTCCATGATCGGCATGGCTCGCGAGACCGGTGCCATCTTCGACCGCGATTTCCACGTTGAGCTGCCCGCCATCAAGGCCGAGACCGGCCGCGCGACCGACGACGAGCTTTCCGTCGAGATTGCCGACGAGGGCCTGTGCGACCGCTACGTTGCCCGCATCGTGCGCAACGTGAAGGTCGGCCCGTCGCCCGACTGGATGGTCAAGCGCCTTAACGCCCTGGGCGTGCGCCCGCACAACAACATCGTCGACATCACCAACTATGTGATGATGCTCACTGGTCAGCCGCTGCACGCCTTTGACCTCGACACCTTTGCCGAGCGCGATGGCAGGCGCCGCGTGGTCGTTCGCGCCGCCCAGCAGGACGAGAAGTTCACGACGCTCGACGGCGAGGAGCGTACGCTCGACGCCGGCATGGGTCTCATCACCGACGGCGAGCGTCCTGTGGCGCTGGCCGGCGTTATGGGTGGCATGGATTCCGAGATTGAGGACGACACCGTCGACGTGATGGTCGAGAG
>URRT01000002.1 GCA_900550355.1 uncultured Collinsella sp. | reverse complement strand
GGAGGGCAGAGGATGAGGTAGAGGTCGACGTAGTCGAGCCCCAACCGCTTGAGCGACGCGTCGAAGCCGCGCTTGGCCCCCTCGTAGCTCGCATCCGACATCCACAGCTTAGTCGTCACGAATACCTCGTCGCGCGGCAAGCTGCTCGCGCGAATGGCGGCCCCGACCGCCTCCTCGTTGCCGTAGCTCGCGGCCGTGTCGAGCAGCCGGTAGCCGACCGAGAGCGCGTCCTCCACGGCGCGCTGGCATTCCGCGGCGTCCGGGATCTGGTACACGCCGAAGCCGAGCTGCGGCATCCTGACGCCGTTGTTCAAGGTGATGTAGTCCATGGTGCCTTCCTTTCTCGCAACTTGACGTATCCACCATACGAGGGGCGCCGCGCCGGCGGAAGTTTCCGTTGGTGAGGGTTCTATAACGCTGGGGTGCGCACGGTGTTATAACCCGCGGGTTCTAGGAGTCACCTCAAAGAGATCGGCGCCGAGCTCGTCGGCGATGGCCTGAGCTACGACAACGGTGTGGCCCTGTGCCGAGTAGTAGGCCACGAGGACGTTGCCGTCTGCAGCGGGCACTGCGGCGGGCTCGTCCTCGCCAGCCGACTGGTCCTCGGTGGCGGCTTGGTTGGTCCGTTATCGTCTGAGCGCTACTCCTGCGCGTCGAAATCGGGACGTATGGCCAGGTAGCCCGCGAGTGCTTCCTCAGTGGCGGTGTAGTAGGTCATGGTCCCGTCGAGCTTGGCAATCTCAGCCATCTCGTCTTCGGTGAGGGAGAAGTCGAAGATGTTCGCGTTGTCAGCGATGTGAGCGGGGTTCTTGGAGCCGGGGATGATGGAGGTGTCCATCTGCGCGTGCCAGCGCAGGATCACCTGGGCCGGGGTCTTGCCGTACTTCTCGGCGAGAGCGACGAAGACGGGCTCCTCCAGAAGACCTTTGTCGCCGTGGCCGAGCGGGTACCACGCCTCGATCACCGTGCCGTACGGCGCGAGGTAGGCGCGCAGGTCGCGCTGGGCGTGATAGGGGTGGCACTCAACGGTCACGAGCTGCGGCATGATGTCGGCGACCTCGATGACCTCGGTGATCTTATCTTGCGGGAAGTTGGAGAGGCCGAGGGCGCGCACCTTGCCCGCGCGGTATGCCTCTTCCATCGTGCGCCACGCGGCCAGGTAGTCGCCTACCGGCTGGTGCAGGATGAGCATATCGACGTAGTCGAGCCCCAGGCGCTGGAGCGTGGCGTCCACCGCCGGCATGCCCGCGTCGTAGACGCTCGGCCAGAGCTTGGTGGAGACGAAGATCTTGTCGCGCGTGATGCCGCTCTTGGCGATGGCACGGCCCACGGCGCGCTCGTTCATGTAGGCGTTGGCGGTGTCGATGTGTTCGTAGCCAGCCGCGAGCGCGGCGGCTGCGGACGCCTCGGCCTCGGCCGGGGTCATGAGGAAGGTGCCCAAACCTTCGATGGGCATCTCTACGTCGTTGTTGAGCTTCAGATACTCCATGGTCTCCTCCTTAATGGTGACTTTTCGAATGCAATGCTACGGCGTTTACTGACGTGCGAGAAGTTCACGTTGGAATGATGGATATAACCATGGGGTATATACGGCACATAATGCGTGACAGGAGGATCGATGTACAACCCACAGCTTGACACTTTCATCCGCGTGGCGGAGGCGGGCAGCTTCTCCAAGGCGGCACAAGAGTCCTTCATCACGCCCACGGCTGTCATCAAGCAGATGAACCTGCTGGAGTCGCGGCTAGGCCTTACGCTGTTCCACCGATCGCATCAGGGGCTTTCGCTTACGCGAGCAGGCAGGTCGCTGCTCGCCGACGCCCGCCATATCGTGCAGTACTCTCAAGAATCAATCGCACGCGCCCGCGTCGCCGAGCGTGGAGAGAAGCGCATCATCCGCGTGGGAGTGTCGCTCATGACGCCCAGCACGCCGCTCACGAAGCTGTGGCCGAAGGTGAAGGAACGTTGCCCTGGCATGAGCCTTCAGGTGGTCACGTTTGAAAACACACCCTCGGCGGCGCGCGGTTTGGCGAACCTCGGGCAAGACATGGATATCGTGGCGGGGATTTTCGACGATGCCTTTCTTAAAGAGCGCGGGTGCCTGGGCCTCGAGCTTTCGCGCGAGCCGCTCTGGTGCGCCGTTCCCGTCGACAACGAACTCGCCAAACGCGACATTGTCACATTCGACGACCTCCACAATCACAGTCTTATGCTTATACGCCGGGGCTGGAACACCGAAATCGACCGCGTACGCGACGAGATACTCTTGCATCATCCTCAAATCGCGCTCGTAGACTTCCCGCAATATCGGGTGGAGGTGTTCAATCGCGGCGCGAACGAGGACCTCGCGCTTGCGACGCTGCCGTTGTGGGCCAACGTCCACCCCATGCTCAAAACCGTCCCTACCGATTGGGACTGTCTCGTGTCTTACGGGCTGCTTCATTCGCCGCACCCCGCAGACCATGTGCGGGAGTTCCTCGATGCGGTGTCTGCCGTGCTCGAGGCAAAGCATCGATAGGCAATCGCGAACAGATGCGCTTATGCCTATGGGAATAACGGGAACTGGCTTCTGAGCTTGCGTTTTGATACCGTCGAGTACCGCCCGATGTTGTTTCGGCGTCGCCATAGAGCAAGGTCCCTTGAGCATCGGACGGCATTATTGAGCGTGGGCGTTACGTAGGTATCTTTGATCTCTTCCGGCAAATCGTCGGGGATCAGCGCCTTCAGTCTATTCTCGTTGCCATCCTGAATCGCCTGGTCGTAGTACCAGCATTTGAACCTCTGGTGCTCATCGCCGGCTACTTAAGTGCTTTCGCCGCCTCGCGGGCGCGCCGCTTGGGGTTCTTCGCGGGCTTGCTTGCCTCAGCCGGCTTGCCACCGAAGAACGAGAGCTTCTCCCATTTGCCGACAACGAATTGCAGAATCTCCTCATCGGACGGCTCCGCGCCGAAGACGATGCGGGCGACGCCGTACCTTCCGCCCCCGACATGCTCCGCCAGCCCGACCCAGAATTGGCCGTCGTGATATACGGTCAGGGTGGACGACACGCTGATCTGCATGGCTGGTTCCTCCTTTATGTAGATGACCATGCAGAGAAGGGACAACCAAGGAGGCAGGTTACTGATGCGGACTCCCGCACGCCCACGACTACCCGATGTAGACTGTGTTTTCATCTCTGGTGCCCGCATTGTAGCACGCGTGAATGCGCCCTTCATCGCTGCCGACATGACGTGGCTGGGGCTTACCCCTCCGACGCGTCTTTGCGCATATTCCCACTCGGTTTCGAAACTTCAAAAAAATTCAAGTTTCTAAACCGAGTGGGAATAATTCCGTTTAAAAGAGCATTAGTTGTTAAAAGTGCCCTGTGGTATCACGGGGCACTTCTCTTTTTTGTATCGTATCGGTTTTCTGCAGCAAGTCGTCTGAGCTCATGGTTGCTGTGAGCTCAGACAACGCTGGATATCGGGGCATCAATTTTTCAGGGGTGTCCCTTTATGAGCAATTATTCGCGTAGCTAGCCTTGATATTAAGTTTAAATTCAGCAAAGATTACATTGACGTTCGGTACCCATTTAATAACCAGTTGAGCTTCTTGGTACCCATAGGGGCATTTGACCTGGTGCTTTCGTTATTCTTACCGAAGCAGTTCCGATGGGTAGTTTTATGGATCACATAATCGGAGGGCTTGCCGGAATCTGCCACATTATCTTAACAATTGGGCTTGCCTTCCTGTTCCATGCCTTCATTGAACCAGCAGAAAACAACTAACGAGGAGGAACTTATGATTGGACAGATCTACCATGTGGGATTGACGGTCAGCGACCTGGGCCGTTCCGTGGCGTTTTATCGGGATGTGCTGGGCCTTCAGTATCAGGGGGAGCTCCTGATGGAGGGAAAAGAGACGGAGGCAATGTTCCGGCGAGAAAACTGCAAGGCACGGGTTGCTTATCTGAACGGCTCGGATCAGCTGCATATGCCGCCGGTGGAACTGATCCAGTTTGTGGAGGATGAAATTCACCGCAAGCCCGCGGATCTTTTCACAACTTCCATATCAGAACTTTGCTTCTATGCAGAGGATGCCGATGCGGTCTATCAAAAACTGGCGGAGCAGGGTGTGGAGTGTTTCTCCGCTCCCCAGGAATTTGATTTTCGGCAGGATGGCTTTGGTCGGAGCAAAGCCTTCTACTTTCGGGATCCAGATGGAATCATATTAGAAATCATGGAGCCGCTGGACAAGTGATCTTTTGCCCCAGCGGATGTAGCGGTCGATCCATTTCGCCAACAGGCCCTTTCTGCCCGGATACCCCAGGGCTCGCTGGATGGCTGTCATGCGCTTCCCATTTCGCTAAACAAGCGTCAAAGAGGATTATCGATCGTTTCGGCATCGCCACTGAACTGCGCTATCAGCAAAGTGGCAGGAATAAAGGCCTCCGAATCTTCTGGTTCGGCGGCCTTCTTTTTTCATTGCTACCCGAAAAAGAACTCCTTGACGAACTCCCTTGAGCATCGGACGGCACTATCGAGCGTGAGCGTTTTCGTAGGCCTCTTTGATTCCTTCTGGCAAGCCGTCGGGAATCAGTGCCTTCAGCTCAGCCTCGCTGTTGCCCTGATTCAGCTGCCCGTAGTACCAGCATTTGAACTTCAACATGTCCAGCGCGCGGTTCATGCTCTCGATCTCCGACTCCATATGGGCCTTACGCTCCTCGAACATGGCCTTGCGCTGGGGGTAAGTGGACGGGCCCTCCGCACACCATTCCATGAACAGACGGATGTCCTTGATCTCCATCCCCGCTTTCTTCAGGCATTCGATGACTCGAAGCGCCTCGAGTTCCGTGTCGCCGAATCGACGAATGCCGGACGTCCGCTCCAGCCCCGGGAACAATCCCTGCTTGTCGTAATACCGCAGCGTTGAGGCGGGCAAGCCGAACATTTCCGCCACCTGTCCGATTGTGTACATGGCCCCTCCGAATAAATCTCGAATTCACTCCTTGACCTAAAGTCAGGTTTAGGTATTACCTTCATTCTCGTCAATATAAATCGGTAGCGCAAGGGGTGGTCCGTAATGGGCAAAACGGTTTTCGCCGGCGGCGTGAGCGGTGTGGGCGATATCGCCGGGCATCCCGCTCTGGAACGGGCGCGACGAATGGGCATGGAAATCTTGGCGGGCTACTTAGCCGCGCGGAGACGGATTCGTGTCCAGAACCATCGATAGGAGGAAATCGATCATGGCAATTAAACAGACGGCGGGCAGAGACGCCCTGGGGGATTTTGCCCCCAAATTTGCACAGCTCAATGACGATGTGCTGTTCGGCGAGGTATGGAGCCGAGAAGACAGGCTTTCCCTTCGAGACCGCAGCGTGGTGACGGTGGTTGCCCTGATGGCACAGGGGCTGACGGACTCCTCGTTCCAATATCATCTGATGTCCGCAAAGAACAACGGGGTGACTAGGGCTGAGATAGCGGAGATCCTTACGCATGCGGCGTTTTATGCGGGATGGTCCAAGGCGTGGGCGGCCTTTCGCATGGCGAAGGAGGTCTGGGCAGATGATGATGCCGCTGATGCAAGAGCTGAGCATCAAAACGAGATGGCCTTTCCTATCGGTGTCCCCAACGACGCATTCGCGAAGTACTTTATCGGGCAAAGCTACCTCGCGCCCCTTTCCACCGAGCAAGTCGGCGTTTACAACGTGACGTTTGAGCCCGGCTGCCGCAACAACTGGCACACCCATCACGCCAAAAGCGGTGGCGGACAGATTCTCGTCTGCGTGGCTGGTCGAGGGTTTTACCAGGAATGGGGCAAACCGGCACAGGAGCTGTGCCCCGGCGATGTAGTAAATATTCCCGCGGGCGTAAAGCACTGGCACGGTGCGGCGCCCGACAGCTGGTTCTCCCATCTCGCGGTGGAGGTTCCGGGTGAGGAGGCCTCCAACGAGTGGTTGGAGCCCGTGGACGACGAGCAATACGTTAAAGCGGCTGACAAGGAGGCTTAGGCATGGAGCAGTTGAAACTGACGCAGGAATGGGACAAGGTGTTCCCCAAAAGCGACAAGGTTGAGCACAGCAAGGCGACCTTCCACAACCGATACGGCATCACGCTGGCTGCCGACGTGTACGTGCCTAAGAACGCGGAAGGCAAGCTGCCCGCCATCGCCGTTAGCGGCCCGTTTGGCGCGGTGAAAGAGCAGTCCTCCGGTCTGTATGCGCAGAAAATGGCGGAGCTGGGATTTTTCGCAATTGCCTTTGACCCGTCCTATACCGGCGAGAGTGGCGGCTCGCCCCGCTATGTAGCATCCCCGGACATCAATACCGAGGACTTCTGCGCCGCGGTGGATTTCCTCTCTGTGCAGGAAAATGTCGACCCGGAGCGTATCGGCATCATCGGTATCTGCGGTTGGGGCGGTATGGCAGTCAATGCAGCGGCCATCGACACCCGTATCAAAGCTACCGCGGCTATGACCATGTACGACATGACCCGTGTGACTGCCAACGGCTATTTTGACGCCGAGGATTCCGAGCAGGCACGCTTTGAAAAGCGGAAAGCGCTGAACACGCAGCGCACCGAGGACTATAAAAACGGCAGCTATGCGCTGGCGGGCGGCGTGGTCGATCCGCTACCGGAGGATGCGCCGCAGTTTGTAGCGGACTATTACGCCTACTACAAAACTCCGCGAGGCTACCATCCCCGCAGCCTGAACTCCAACGGTGGCTGGAATGTGACGTCCTCGCTGTCGTTCCTGAATATGCCGATTTTGCAATACAGCAGCGAAATTCGCTCTGCGGTACTGCTGGTGCATGGCGAGAAGGCGCACTCCCGTTATTTCAGCGAAACCGCGTACGGCAAGCTGACCGGGGACAACAAGGAATTGCTCATTATCCCTGGTGCCAGCCATACCGACCTTTACGATCAGATGGACATCATTCCGTTTGGAAAGCTGAAGGCATTCTTTGAGGAGTATCTGAAATAAGGCGTGCCTTGATTTAATGCCAAGTCTCCAGCAACGATTCTTCTAAAGAGTGGGAGTAGCTGAAACGAGGCGATTGAATAACTCCATCTGTTTTGGTTACAACAAAATGTGTGCCGCGCGCCTGCGGCATGAAGGAGGGAGATTTCTATGAATATCGTTGTATTGAGTGGTAGCCCGCGCAGGGGCGCCAATACCGATACCATGGTCGAGGCGTTTGCCGAGGCCGCGCGTGAGGGCGGCAATACGGTCGAGGTCGTCCGCGTTGCCAGCAAGAAGATCGCCGGCTGCTTGGGATGCCAGTACTGCTTTACCCATGAGGGCACCTGTGTGCAGAAGGACGACATGGCCGACGTGATCGAGTCGCTGAAAGGCGCCGATATGGTCGTCTTCGCTTCGCCTATCTACTGGTTCGATATCACCGCGCAGGAGAAGGCCGCCATCGACCGCCTGTACGCCTTCGGCGCCACGGGCTTCCCGTTCACCAAGACGGCCCTTTTGCTCGATAGCCACAGCGAGGGCGTCTATGATGCGGCGATCGCTATGTACAAGTCAACCTGCGCGTACTGCAAGTGGGAGGATCAGGGCATTGTCACCATCAGCGGTATGACCGAGCGCGACAGCATGGCATCCTCGCCCAAGTTGGAAGAGGCGCGAGAGCTCGCCCGCAAGCTCGCCTAAGGACAAGAAGAACGCATGGCAATCGGTGTTGGTGGAAATGCTTGCTGTCCTTACCAAGAGGAATGCTGATTGCCATGCGTTGATGCTTCCGCGGACAATTCCGGCGTGCTAAAACGCCTTCTCGTTCAAGAATTCCCTGAACGCGGGAATGTCAAAGCCAACGAGACCACGCCCGCGCTCTCCAATGACGCCGTCCTCCAGGAGGCGGCGTTTGTATTGGCTTGCGTAGTTGCTGGCGACGCCCATGCGTTTGGCTATCTCCGAGACCCTGCTGGGGCCAGAATCGGGCAGCATCGCGAGTAAAAACTCAATGTCTTTATCGGAAAGCTCCCGATAAGTCGTTTCGAGAATGCGATCGTGCAGTTCCATGCGGGCAAGCAGAGAACCCTGCTGTACATCAGGTGCACTGATTTTGGGCGAGTTCTCCGAAACATCCCATGTGCGATATCCGACGAGCTGCATCATATAGGGAAATCCGTCGACGGCCTTCACGGCATCCTCGAGCGCTTCTGGCGTGATTGAGCGGCCTCCGGCCTCAACGGTTTTGCGGAATGCGTTTGCAATTTCAACGTCAGTGATTCGTCCCAACTGATGATATTGGGAACGCCTGAGGAACGAGACGGAATCGTTACGCAGCAACGCCGATACTTTGTAGGGCAGTCCTGCCATGAGTAGGGCAACTTTTTTACCTTCGCGTACAAAGTGCTGGTAAACAGAGGCAAATTGAAGCATTTCTTCGAGATCGACGGTGACTTCATCGATGGTGACGAGAAGTCCGATGTCATGTTTTTCGAGTTGCTTAAAGATGCCATTCATGCGCGTGCGCCAGTTGCCCTGAGCCTCTTGAGCATATGTCCAATCGATGCCCACTGGGCCAATTTGAACACCGTTTATGCGCGCGTGAGGCTGTGAGAGGTAGCTATCTGCGGCTTCTTTGGTTCGCTCGATAATATCTTCGAGCATGCCTGGCATGGCGGAGACATTTGCTGCGATCCAGCCGTGTTCAAGCGCCGTTTCTGAAAGGAGCGAGAGAAGCGCCGTCTTGCCCGTTCCCCTTGCGCCAGTAAAAATGGTCGACAGGTTGGGATCTCCCGGGCCGTTGATAAAGCCACGGTTGATGTCACGCAGAATATGCTCGCGACCCGCTAGAAAGGGAGGGACGCTTCCGAACGTCGGGGTAAAGGGGTTCTTGCTGTACTCCATGGTAGCTCCTTTGCAAGTTTTGCTAATTTTTGCAAGTTTTGCTAACTTTTGCAAGTTTTGCTAACGACTGACCAAAGGGCATCGAAGCAGTGACGCTGACATTTTTTACGCAGAAAAATAAGCAGAAATCAATTTATCTGCGTTAAAAAATAGTTGAGAAGAAAAACGACGAGTCCCGGGCGCAATGCCGTTGCGTTCCGGGCCTCGTCGCTTTGCAAAGTATCTAACGATCTCGTTGCCGTCGTTCTAGTCAAACAGGCTCGGCATGTCGTTTTCCTTCATGAGGGCACCGGCAGAAGGCAGGCTCTGCGCGGTGAACTTCTCGGCGGAGACGCCGGCGCCGAGGATCTCCTCGGTTGTGCCGACGGTGGTGACCGAGCGGCCCTTCTTGGCCGTAAAGGCCTGGACGCCCTGCGTGTTGGTGGTCGTCTTGGTCTTGAGCAACGACGTGTTGAAGTTCATCAAACGATAGTCGCTTGAGACCAGTGCGATGTCGCGATCTTCCTTGAGCACCTGGGCATACAGCAGCTTGCTGCCACCGTAGATGGCGTTCTTGAGGCGCTTGCGGTTGGTTTTGGTGACGTATCCAGAAAGCGCGACGCGCACCACGCGGCCGTTCTCAAAGACGAACAACACGTCGGCCTTGTAGTCCTCGGGGTCGATGACCCAGATGACGCTCTCGTCGGGTTCCATCTCAAGATCGGTCGGCAGGTACGAGCCCAGCTGGGCCGACTTGGTGTCCTCAAATGCCGCAACCTTGCACTTGTACACCTGGCTCTTGTTGGTAAACACGAGCAGCTCGTGCGTGTTGGAGGACGGGAACTCGATAAAGGGTTTGTCGCCGTCCTTGTACTTGAGCGTGGTCGCCTTTTTGAGTACGCGGTCCGTCATCTTCTTAAGGTAGCCATCGCGCGAGAGCATGATGGTGACCGGGTACTCCTCGACCTCGGGCTCCAAGCTTACTTCGATAACCTCATGGGGCTCGATCCTGCCCGTGCGGCGCGGCATCACGTACTTCTTGTTGACCGCGGCCAGCTCGTCGCTGATGACCTTCTTGATGTTCTCCTCGCTGGAGAGGATCTCCTCAAGCTCGGCAATCTCGCCCTCAAGCTTAGCGATGTCCTTGGTGCGGTTGAGGATGTACTCCTCGTTGATGTTGCGGAGCTTAAGCTCGGCAACAAACTCGGCCTGGGTCTCGTCGATGTCGAAACCCTTCATAAGGTTGGGCACGACCTCGGCTTCGAGCTTGGTGCCGCGGATGATGGCGATGGCCTTGTCGATGTCGAGCAAAATCGCCTCGAGGCCGTGCAGCAGGTGCAGGCGCTCGGACTTTTTGCCCAGGTCAAAGTTAATGCGGCGACGCGTGGACTCAATACGCCACTTGACCCATTCGTGCAGAATCTGGCGCACGCCCATAACGCGAGGGTAGCCGTCGACGAGCACGTTGAAGTTGCACGAGAACGAATCCTGCAGCGTGGTCGAGCGATAGAGCTTGGCCATGAGCTTGTCGGGGTCGACACCGCGCTTAAGGTCGATAGCGATGCGCAGGCCCGAGAGGTCGGTCTCGTCGCGGATGTCGGCGATCTCCTTGACCTTGCCCTCCTTGGAGAGCTTGACGATGCGCTCGATGATGACATCGGTCTTGGTGGTGTAGGGAATCTCGTAGACCTCGATGATGCGCTCTTCGGGAATCCAGCGCCAGCGGGAGCGGATCTGGAAGCTGCCAAGGCCGGTCTCGACGATCTTCTCCATCTCCTCGCGGCGGTAGATAATCTCGCCGCCGGTCGAGAAGTCGGGCATGGGCATATACTCGAGCAGGTCGCAGTCGGGATCCTTGAGGTAATGCATCGTGGCAGTACAGACCTCGTTGAGGTTGAAGCCGCAGATATCGGATGCCATGGCGACGCCGATGCCTTTGTTGGCCGAAACCAGAATATTGGGGAACGTGGTGGGCAGCAGGCGCGGCTCCTTCATGGCGCCGTCGTAGCTGTCAACGAAGTCGACCGGGTCCTTGTCGATGTCCTTGAAGATCTCGGCGCTGATGGGGGAGAGCTTGGCCTCGGTATAACGCGAGGCGGCGTAGCTCAGGTCGCCCGAATAGTACTTGCCAAAGTTGCCCTTCGACTCCACAAAGGGGGCGAGCAGTGCCTCGTTGCCGGTGGCCAGGCGCACCATCGTCTCGTAGATCGCGGCATCGCCGTGTGGATT
The DNA here is from genome assembly GCA_900550355.1 of uncultured Collinsella sp. GTDB lineage: Bacteria > Actinomycetota > Coriobacteriia > Coriobacteriales > Coriobacteriaceae > Collinsella. Next base: position 43,149 of record URRT01000002.1, on the reverse strand, counting down.
GAGCTTCATAGTCTGGCCCACGATGTTGGCGCTCTTCTGGCGCTCGCCCTTGAGCAGGCCCATCTTGTACATGGTGTAGAGCAGCTTGCGGTGCGAGGGCTTAAAGCCGTCGATTTCGGGGAACGCACGCGAGACGTTGACGCTCATGGCGTAGGGCATGTAGTTGACCTCGAGCGTCTGCGTGATCGGCTGGTCGGTGACCTCGGAGTGCAGGCCGATGACGTTCTCGGCGTTGACCTGCTTTTTCTTTGGCTGGGTTTTCGTCTTCTTCTTTGCCACGATTTCCTCTTGAACTTCTTATGGCCGTCGTTATCGATTTGCTGCTATTGCAGGTCTAGCTGGTCCAGATATTCCTTGCCGTGCTCGGAGATATGGCGCTTGCGGCCCGCCTCGTCGTTGCCCAGCAACAGGTTGAACATGGTCTCCATCTTGGTGACGTCCTCGGGTTCCACCTTGATCAGACGACGCGTCTCGGGGTTCATGGTGGTGAGCCACATCATGTCCGGATCGTTCTCACCAAGACCCTTGGAGCGGTTGATAGAGCACTTCTGGTCGCCAATCTCTTTGAGGATGCCGTTCTTCTCGAGCTCGGTGTAGGCAAAGTAGGTCTTTTCTTTGCAGTTGATCTCGTAGAGCGGCGACTCGGCGATATACACGTAGCCTTCGTCGATAAGCGTGGGCACCAGGCGATAGAGCATGGTGAGCACGAGCGTGCGGATGTGATAACCGTCGACGTCGGCGTCCGTACAGATGATGACCTTGTTCCAGTTGAGGTTGTCCAGGTCAAAGGCGCCAAGGTTCTTGATGCGCTTGTCCTTGATCTCCACACCGCAGCCCAGTACGCGCATGAGGTCCATGATGATGTCGGACTTAAAGATGCGCGGGTAGTCCTCCTTTAGGCAGTTGAGGATTTTGCCTCGGACGGGCATAACACCCTGGAACTCGGCATCGCGCGAGGTGCGAATGGCACCTGCTGCCGAGTCGCCCTCTACGATGTAGATCTCGCGGCGGCTCTTGTCCTTGGAGCGGCAGTCGATGAACTTCTGCACGCGGTTGGCCATGTCGGTCTTCTGCTGCAGGTTGGTTTTGATGCTCTGGCGCGTCTTCTCGGCGTTCTCGCGCGAACGCTTGTTGATGAGCACCTGCTCCATGATCTTGTTGGCGGCATCTTTGTTCTCGATCAAGTAGGTCGAGAGGCGCTCCTTAAAGAAGGCCGTCATGGCCTGCTGGATAAAGCGGTTATTGATGGCCTTTTTGGTCTGGTTTTCGTAGGACGTCTGGGTGGAGAAGCAGTTGGTCACCAGTACCAGGCAGTCCTGGACGTCCTGCCACTTAATGCCGCTCTCGTTTTTGTTGTACTTGCCCTGTTGCTTAATGTAGGCATCGATGGCGCTGGTCAGAGCGCTGCGGGCAGCCTTCTCGGGCGAGCCGCCGTTCTCGAGCCACGATGAGTTGTGGTAGTACTCCTGCATCATGAAAGTGCGCGAGAAGCACATGCAAGCAGTGATCTTTACGTTGTAATCGGGCAGGTCCTCGCGATCGCGACCGCGACGGTCGGCTTCGATAAAGAAGGGCTCGGTAAGGTAGTCGGTACCGACCTTCTCGAGCACGTAGTCCTCGATGCCCTTGGGGTAGCAAAAGTCCTCTTCGGAAAACTCGCCATCGTCGCCCTCAATGCGCAGGCGGAAGGTCACGTTGGCGTTGACCACCGCCTGACGGCGCATGGTCTCGCGATACCAATCGTGGGGAATGCTAATCGAGGTAAAGACCTCAAGATCGGGGCGCCACTTGATAGTGGTGCCGGTGCGGTTCTCGTCGCTGGGCTCAATCTCGAGTGCCTTCTTCTTGGCGCCGACAACCTTACCCTTCTTAAAGTGCAGAGAGTACTTGTTGCCATCGCGCCAAACCGTGACATCCATGTACTCGGAAGCGTACTGAGTCGCGCACGAGCCCAGGCCGTTGGTGCCGAGCGAGAAGTCGTAGTCGCCGCCCTGGTTGTTGTTGTATTTGCCGCCGGCGTAGAGCTCGCAAAAGACGAGCTCCCAGTTAAAGCGCTTTTCGGAGGGGTTCCAATCGAGCGGGCAGCCGCGGCCGTTATCCTCTACCTGGATAGAGCCATCGCGAAAGGCAGTGAGGGTGATGAGCTTGCCGTAGCCCTGGCGCGCTTCGTCAACGGCGTTGGACAGGATCTCGAAGGCGGCATGCGCGCAGCCGTCGAGCCCGTCCGAGCCAAAGATGACGGCAGGGCGCAGGCGTACGCGTTCCTCGTCCTTGAGCTGACGAATACTGTCGTTACCATAGTTTGCGGTGTTTTTTGCCATGCTCGCTCTTTCGATGCTCCTTTGCTGCGTTTAAGTCATATAGATAGTCAAGGTAGCATAGCCCAGCCCACAGGCGATTCCAACCAACACGAAATCCATCGAACAATCGTTCGGAATTTGGTGGAACAGCGTTTACTCGGACAAAACCGAGTCGGTTCTGTCCGAGTAAGTTTGAAGGCGGTCGAATGCGTCCTGCTACGTTTGCGGTTGGATGCGTTTGTCAAAAACGTGCCATGCGGATTGTTGGATTGAATCGAACATTGGGACAGGCGTCTCATTTTATGGGCCGAGGGCGTGCGTATACGAGTCTTTTTGGTCCATAGGGGATGCTGGGCGGTTGCTAGTTGGGCCACGGGTCACTTCGCCGGCGCTGCTTTTCGCCATACGCTCATAGTGGAGGCCGATGCCACGGAGTCGACTTGGGACTCGGGCAACGGATGAGCTGTAAGCCGAAAGGAGCGGTGAGGATGATGAAGCCCATGACGAAGAAGCTGCTGTTAGGAATTCCCACCGTGACGCTTTCGGCCGTGCTGGCTTGCACGCTTACCGGTTGCGGCGGAAATGCGCCGAGTGGCTCGGCTGGCAGCTCGGGCGGCGGCAGTGCTCCCGTAGAGAAGAAGGCCTATGAGTCGCAGACGGTCGAGGTAGCTGGTATAACCTATGAGTCGGTAGCCCACGGTACGTTCTATCGCGGCGACGCTAAGCTGCAGGACGGCTTTTACCTGCACGTCAAGATCACCAACAACAATGCAAAGAACAGGACGTTTGGCTCCTTTAACGTGCATGCTGCCCAGGGCGATCTTGAGGCAGGCGACCCGTTGTTTACTTCCGGCAAGGCGGCCGTGCTCGATTACGTTGCAAGCGAGGCTCCCGATGAGCTTCACGAGGGCATCGATCTTTCCGAGAGGCCAGATATCGGTCCGGGCGAGACTGTTGAGTACGTGTATTTCTGGGCGCCCAAGACGGCGTACTACGGGCCCATCACTGTCGAGTTCGTAGATGCTTACGCCCCCGCCAAGAATCATGAGGCCATGCACTTTGACACCACGGGGTGCGAGACCAAGGAGTTCAAGGCGGCCGGCGGCGTGGCCGATTCTGGCGAGAAGGCAGATTTAACGGGCATCGACTGCGCGTCGTACAGCATCGAGGCCGCCGATGGGTACACGCTGGATTCGTCCGACGAAGAGCGCGAAAAGGCAAACTTCTTCCACGACGAGACTGGAGGACGCCTGAACATCAGCATCTTCCCGCGCTCGCCGGAGGAAGAGGTTGCAAGCCTAGAGCAGGTCTACGAAGGCAAGGAGACAACAACCGACCAGGTCGAGTACAACGGCATAGCGTGGCTGCGCTTTACCGGTCCCGACAACGGCCATACACTGTTTGCGACGGCTCCCGCAACGGGTGAAACCGTCCGCGTGTCGATTGGCTGGAAGATCGATTGGGACGCCGCCGTGCCCATGATGGAAGCACTGAAGCTCAAGTAACGCCGCGATTCTTACGTCAGGCGACTCAGGGCTGGCTCCGAGTTATCGGGGCCAGCCCATTTTGATGTTCGATGAGCCGAGTCGGCGTCTCTCGTAAAAGCAACTAGGAGCTAGCGAGGCTTATCCGAATTGACCTCATTGGCGGTGTCGGTTTCGAGCGCCGTGCGGCGGGCGCTGTAGGCGACAAGGCCGGCACCAGCTGCGGCGAGTGCTGCAGCGGCTGCCATGAGGGGAGCGTTGACATCGCCCGTGCCTGCAAGCGCGCCCGCTTTTCCGGAGCGCTTGTTATTGCCGTGATCCTTGCCGCTGCCGGAGCTGCTTCCGCTGGAGCCGCCGCCCTCGTCAGTACCGCCGCCACTCGAGCCGCCATCGCCGTCGACCGTCATCGGGGCGTCGTGAAGTCCTGTCGTATCCGCGCTGTCGCATACGCCGACCTGAACTTCTGAGCGTTCGCATGCCGCGTCGGGCACATGAAGCTCGTGCAGTACGGCACCCAGCGCCGAGTTTGCGCCCGGTCGAATTTCCTCGAGCGTTACGGGATCGAGCGCCACCAGATTACGTGCCTTCGCATACAGCGTTACGCGTTTGCCCACCTCGTCGCTCCAACTCTCGGGGATGGCGAAGCTCATGCGGAACTGTGCCGTGCAACCCGGTGCCAGCACGGCGTTGCCGTTGTCGGCTACCAGCGGGTGCGTTGCAAAACGTGTGCCCAGCGTCTCGAGCGCGTACTTCACGTGTGCCATGTCGTTGGCCGAAGCGTCCTCGGCAAGCTCTGGATCGTAGATCGAAGCCATGCGTGCGTTCACTCCGAATCCGATGGATGCGCTGGAGAACGGCTGGCTGGAGCCCTCTCGGTACAGATCGATCGTGCCGGCGGTCAGCAAGGTGTTGCCGTCGTTTCGCACCGTGACCATGAAGGATTCGCCTGTTGCTCCGGGCACCACCGCGCCCGAGGTAGCGACCGCGCCCGTCGGAGTGGCACACGCCACCAAGGGTACTTCGATGCCGTGCAGCTCTGCCTCGCTCTTCTCCGCGCTCACAATGTGCGTGGCGAGCGCGGAGAGCATGCCTCCCGATGTTAAAAATGTCGTTATCTGATCGACGGGATGGTCCAGCTCGCACATCACGAACGGCTCCGTGAACAGATCGCCTGCCAAGGTGCTGGCGAAGATGCGGAAGTGCTTGCCCATCACTGCTACCGGGTTGCCTTCTTCGTCGTAGGTTTGTCCCACTTTGCCGTCGGTGTTCTCGACGTATAGCACGCACCTGCCGTTGTTGCCCACGCTAAACGATGCTGGGCCGCAGCCGGCTGCGCCCACGGGTGCCGTTGTAAATGCCGATGCGCCTCGCGTCCAGGTAACATGCTGCAGCTGCTCGTCGACGGTTGCCAAAAAGCCTGTATGCTGCGGCCACGGTACCACGCGCGGCACCGTGGCGTCCGGCGACATGACGCCCCAGCCCGCAATGGACTGGCCGATCACGGCGTACGATGCGCAGCCACAACCGCCTGCAGTCTCGTATGCAACGGGCACCACCATTTTGCCATTGATATTCTCGGGCGCGCCCAGCTCGATACTCGACGGCGCTTGCGGAAAGCGGAGAACTTGGCGGAACGTCAGGCTGTCGCCCGAAACGTCCGACCACAGGGTAAAGCACTCCAGCGCAACCTCAGCCTCGCTGCCGAGCGCCTTTTCTGCGGTGGTTCCGCGGCGGTGGAGGTAGGCACCCGACAGGCGCCCGTCGACCAGCGTCTTGCCCACCGTGATTCGTGGGCACTGCAGACAATGGTAGCCATCCTCCTGAAGGTGGCCGCGCGAGATGCTGCGCCACGACGTGTGCGATATCACGCGAACTCCGTCGTTGCTTATGCGCAGGCGCACAACGGACAGTATGCCGGATGTGCTCGCCGTATCGAAAAGGGTGTTGTCGCCGGCGGGGCGCTCGCCCGAGACCAGCAGCACGTAGGCGTCCTGGTTTCCTCTCCCGTCCGTATATTCCACTATGTCGAAGTCGTAATCGTATGTGCTGTCGCGCTCCACGTCGTTCTCGCCAAACCCAAGGGGAAAGTCCACGGGCGTGGGAGCGGACCACGTGCCGTTTGCCTTTGTGTGCACCACCAGGCGCGAGCGACCATTGTCGCCGTAGCGCACCGAGGCGATACGGAACAGGCATTCTACGCCGGCAATCCTTGCCAGCTTCATGTGAGCTTCGCTGAGCACGCCAGCAAACAGCACGTTGTCGCTCGAGGGTTTGATGCCGCCACGCTCGTCCTCCGACACGCCGGCAGAATTGGCGTTGGGGTCCGCAACGGCGTTTGTTGCCTGACCGATGTAGGTGTACTCATACATCGGCGCGGCATTTTCATCGTTCTCCATCAGCACGTGGACGAAATGTTCGACCTGTCCCGTGTCGTCGCTCTCCGCGTCTGCCTCGAGCTCAATGCGCGTGACCGCTTGATCCCAATCGCGCGCGGCAGGCGCGACGTTTACAGCAGTGGCCTTAACCTCGGCGCGTGCGAGCAGTTCGGCGTTGGTGACGATGGTGGCCGATGCGATAAATTGCGGCACACCACCTCCCTCGGCGTTGCCGGGCGTGCCGAAGCAGGCATCCAGCGTGTAAGGCGTATCTCCACCCAATGCGAGTTCAGAGCGCTGGAGTACATACTGGTCGCCGTTGTTCACCGACATATTCCACGAATCGAGGAGTGTGGGCCACGATCCCGACCAAGCTTTGGTGGTCCACTTGAACATGACGAACTGGAGTATCACATCGACATCGACGTCTGCGCCTACGCGCAGTCGCGGAAGCTGGTGTCCATCCGCCTTCTCGTACCCAATGAACAACGTGAGGGATGCGGCGCCGCGCACGGCAGACGAGGCGACGCCTGCAACGCCGGCTCCAAAGGTGACGGCAAGCCCGATCTGGATGGTGAAAGAGCCCGAGGTGTTTGAATAGTCGAGCGATATGTTTTTGAAAAATGCCGCGCCGCTACCGTGCGTGTGGGCGCCCACGGCGAGCGCCAGTTTTGCCAGCACCCAGGGATTGACGTTTAGGAAAAACGGCACCGGTCCTAGGGTAAACTGCTCGGTCCAATTGAGGTCGGTTCTTACCTGGAAGAGGGCCTTAATATTGCCAAATGCGGGATCGTTGTTGTTGCCCCAGGTTTTGCCCACCCAGTCGTAGGCGAGCGATCCGTACAGCTGCGTGGCGATATCCATCGTAAACAGCAGCGTGCAGTGGTGACGAAGCAGCTTAGTGTTTCTTGGATCGGTGCCCGAACCGGCACTCATACTCTTGTACTGATTCCACTTCCCCTCCATCTCGTCGAGGTAGCGGTTTGCCTGCTTGGCGCCCGACTCACGTGGCGATTTCTTCCAGTATTCCGGATCAGGGTTGCCCGAATCGTTCATGTAGCTGGCTGGTTTGTATCCTCCACCAAACAGCACGTATCCAGCAAACGAGAAATCGAAAAGGATCGGAAATGTGGGCATCCAACACGTGAACTTATTGCCGCCGATGCCGGGAAACGCCGCGGGGAAATCAAACGGAGTGATCTCTTGGTCCATAGTGGTGGGAATGATGGTGGTCGAGCCCGATTCTGCCTTTGCGGCCGGCGCGGTGACAACGGCCATGGGGGATGAGAGCGTGTAGGTTTTGCCCTGATAGTTGAGGACAAAGCGCAACTTGCATCCTTCTTCCAGAAGGCTCGACGCTGCATCGAGGAACTTGTCTTCGAGCGTGAACGTCGCCAGATTATCCGCGCCCGATGCGCTGGCCTTGACTTGGCCAATCTGCGTGACGGTTTCGGTTGAGCTGCCCGCAGCGGGCATCACTTTATTGATATGCAATGTTGCCTGCCCGCCTTGCGGCAGATGAGCCTGCACGGTAAAAGCGTGCGTGTCGGGCTGGTCGTTTGCTGCTTCGTCCGCTGGCATTGCCATAAACGTGGCGTCGGCGTACTGGATGTCCCATTCGTCGAACGTGAGCTGGCGGAAGTACGGCTCGCCGTCGGAGAGCGGACGTGTGGGTGCGGTTATGGCGGTGCCGCCCTGGATACGCGCAAGGGGAATCTCGACATCGCGGTAGCCCGCCATGCTAATGGAGATGCCGCCGTTAAAGTCGTATGCGTCGAGAAGCGTTGCCTCGTCCACGTAGCCTTCCGAAAGAGGGGCGACCTCAAAGATGGCCGTGCCTTCTTCATCGGTCGTGGCGGTGAGCTGCTTGCCTGCGGCATAGCGCGATGTGAGCGTGACCTGGGCACCCGCGATAGGCGTATTCTTGTTGGCGACGTCGACCACGACCACACCAAACATGGTGCGCGAGAGCACCAGGACCTTGAAGGGGTCTTCTTCGTCGGCATAGGCCGCGGTGGGCGCGAACGGCAGCAGGAAGGCATTTTCGCTTCCCGGCACGCGGGGCAACATAATGCTCGCTAGCGAGGACGCTCCGGCAACAAGTAACGAACGGCGATCAAGCATCTTGGGCTCCCATCCCGCAAATATCGGTGGAAATAATCCAATTTTGCGAGAAGACGCTTCGTGGCGGTAGTGCCGTTCGATGGCCAAAATGTCCAATTTGAGCGAGTGAAGCGCCGGGGCTCCGGAGCGCGCATGCTGCGCTAGGCAGCCCGGTCGCTAACGCAACATATGCGCGACCAGCTCCGCGCGCGTGCCGATGCCAAGCTTTGCGTATACGCCGGATAGGCGGTTTTTGACGGTGCCCGGCGATACTCCCATATGGCGTGCGATTTCGGCGTTGGTCCACCCACGGCAGGCGAGCATGGCCATGGTGAACTCCGTGGTCGTTAGATCGTCGGCCACGTCCTCGCCCGAATCGGGGTTGTGGATGCGCCGCCAACCGTAGCTGAATCGATACGTGATCTCGATGATGTGAGCGAAGTCGTCAGGGTATTGCGTTTTTAGGCACGCCTCGATGAGTCCCTGTAAAAGGCCGTGATGCTCGCCAATGAGCTCGATAAGGCCGTCGGGACGCGCAATGTCCCAAGCGGTTCCGAAGTGTGCCTTTGCGGCGTCGACGTCTTTGAGACTCATGCATGCCATAGAAGCTGCCAAGTGCAGGAACAGCTCCGAGATGGGATAACTTCCCTGTTTCATGATCAGGGCGTTTTCCGCCATGCCCAGACTGCGGCCATATTCGCCGCGCAGGTACAAGGCATGCGCCATCACGTAGCTGGCGAACAGGCGCAGGCCTTCGGGTAGATGCGCCGCAAGCGGATAAAACTCTTCGGCAGAATACGGGGAAGGCAAGTGTAGCAGGACGCTTGCGGCCGAGGCGAACAGGATACGCATGGCATGGACGGCGAGCGATTCTTCGTTGGTGGGCGTATCGAGGATGCCCGCAAGACAACGGCGGGCGTCGGCGATACGGTTGAGCGACAGACTGGCATATCCGCAGATAAAGCATGCGGAATAGCGCAGTGCGGGGTCGGTGGCGTCAAGATAGGGGCGCGCCGTCTTGGCAGCGAGGGCGGCCTGTCCGCGAAAGTACAGCGCTTCTGCCGTGGCGATGGTGCGTGAATCGGGGTCGGAAATGCCTGCAACCGCAGTGTCAATCTGCCCCGGCACAAAGGCAGTGCACATCAACGGCATGGGAACGCATGGGTAGCCATCGCAGTCCATCTTCCATCTCCCAACAGCTGGCAACAATAGCAGCAATTGTACTCCTGTTGCTCGGGACCCCTTTCGTTTTACTGTTTGGTTGACGCTGCGGATCGTTTTGGAAGGCTTACGAGCATGGTGGTCCCGTTCTCGGAACTTGCTTCGACCTCTACCGTGCCACCATGAAGCGCTGCAATCTCCCAAACGAGCGCTAGTCCGAGTCCTGCGCCGCCGTATGCCCTGCTGCGGGATTTGTCTAGGCGAAAGAACGGTTGGAAGATGCTCTCACGGTACTGCTTGGGTATTCCCGGGCCCTCATCTTTGACTCGCAGGAGCACATGGCTGTCGCTGTCGCTGATGGAGACGTTGACAGTCGAGCCGGAGCGGCAGTAACGGATGGCGTTTTCGACCAGATTAAACACCAGCCGATAGAGGAGCGTGTCGCTCCCGATTACTAAAGCGTCTCCAGCACAATTGAGGGCTATGCCCTTATTCTCGGCAAGTGGCGCAAGGTCGGTGAGGACCTCTTCGGACAAGGGGCCAAGTTCAACATCGTCCTCGCAAGGAACGCTGCGGAGCTCACTCATCTCGAGCAATACCTTGGTCATTCGAGACATGCGCTCGGTTTGTTCTTGTAGCAAGCCGAGCAGCTCGGCTGTTTCGGGTTGCAAACCGGAGTGCTCGGAGATGAATAGCTCAATCTGTGCTTGCATAAGGGCGAGCGGGGTGCGCAGCTCGTGTGCGGCGTTGCCGGTAAACTGACGCTGTGCAGAGAACCCTTCGCCAAGACGGGCGATCATGTCGTTGAAAGAGGCGCTGCATCGTTGTAGCTCGGTGGGCACATCTTCACTGAGCCTGATTTCGCTTAGGTTGTCAGGCTGCACACGCTCAACCTGGGCTGCAAAAGCCCGTAGCGGTTTGAGCGCACGGCCGCTCACAAAGTATGCCAGCGCGCCGCCAAGGAGTGTGACTCCAGCCGTGATGTACCAGGCTGTCGTGCCAAAAGACTCTTGTGCGTCGTTTACGACGATTGTGACCTTGTCATCGAGGGCCGTTTTCGTTGGGTCGAACACCTGGGGCGAATCCGTGCCGGCAGCGTTAAAGGCCGAGATGTCGCTGCCGATGGCATCCATGTAGCGCATGCCCGTATAGCCGACCAGGCAGTTCGTCAGCACGCATGCTGCGCACGTGAGCAGTGCCGTCATGATCGTTATGCGCCATTGCAGCGAAAGCTCTTTCATTCTCCATCCTCCATAACGTAGCCCTCTCCAATCCGATTGCGAATCGGGTCGTATCCCAAATCGATGCGTAGCTTTTTGCGGAGTGACGAGATATGAACGCGGATTGCGTTGCTAAAGCTGTTCACGCTGCTATCCCAAACGTGCTCGATAAGCTCCTCTTGGCTTACCGGACGCCCCTGATTAAGCATCAGATATTCCAAGATTCCCGTTTCCTTGCGTGTAAGAGATAGAGCCTCACTGTCCACGGAGGCGATGCGCGCCTTGGTGTCAAAGCGGAGCTTTCCGCAGGTTAAAACTATGTCGCTTTGTGTAAAGCGTCTGAGGGTAAGGCTGCGGATCCTTGCCGCAAGCTCGTCCAGATGAAACGGCTTGGTGAGGTAATCGTTGGCGCCGGCATCGAGTCCGGCGACTTTATCGGATACTTCGCCGCGTGCGGACAGAATCAGCACCTTGGTCTCGCAGTCAGTTTTCCTAAGTTCCCTGAGTACGGTCATGCCGTCGATGCGGGGAAGGTTGAGGTCGAGTACCACGAGGTCGAAGGCCTCAACGTCCAGTAGGTCGAGCGCCTCCTGTCCGTCGTGACAGCAGTCGACGCTGTATGCCAAGTTTCGCAAGCTGCGCGCGATTGCGTCACACAGCGCCCGCTCGTCTTCGACGATCAAAATACGCATAACAGTCTCCTTGCACATTTCAAATCGCGCTTAACACGGATTTTATAGCCGATATGGTCCAATGGTCGCGTAACGAAAGGAGTGGTCAGGTTGTTCAAAGCGGTAAAACCCGTGGTACAGGTCGCTTTGTTGATCGTCGGAATTGCCATGGTGTGCTTTGGCGTTATGCGTGGCGAGGCGGATGCCGTGCTGGCCAAAGCGATTAGGCTGTGCTTGGAGTGTATCGGAATTGGATAAAAGAGAAAACACTGCGTCGCATGTTTTGGCTCGATTTCGCGGATTCATTCAGGCGGCGGCAACGCTCGTCACCAATATCCACCTGCCAAACTTTGCCAAAGGCGGCATCTATCAGGGCGCGGGAAAAACAGTCTGCGTACCTGGACTTAATTGCTATTCGTGTCCCGCGGCATCGGGTGCGTGCCCCATCGGGTCGTTCCAGTCGGTGGTAGGTTCATCCAGGTTCAACTTTTCTTACTATGTTACCGGTACGCTCATTTTGCTCGGCGTGCTGCTGGGACGCTTTGTATGCGGCTTTCTGTGCCCGTTTGGCTGGCTGCAGGAGCTGCTTCATAAGATCCCCGGCAAAAAGCTATCGACAAAAAAGCTCAAGGCGCTTACGTATATCAAATACTTCGTGCTGCTGTTTGCTGTGGTATTGCTGCCTGTGCTGGTGGTCAACGACCTGGGGATGGGAGATCCGTTCTTTTGCAAATACGTCTGTCCGCAGGGCGTGCTCGAGGGCGCCATTCCGCTGGCCATTGCCAACGCCGGCATTCGATCTGCGTTGGGACATCTCTTTACTTGGAAACTTGTCGTTCTCATTGCCGTGGTAGTGCTGAGTGTTTTGTTCTACCGCCCTTTCTGCAAATGGATTTGTCCACTCGGCGCATTCTATGCGCTCATGAATAAGGTGTCCTTGTTGGGGATTCAGGTTGACGCGTGCAAATGCGTCTCGTGCGGCAAGTGTTCAAGGGTTTGTCAGATGGACGTTGATGTGGTCCGCGCGCCCAATCATGCCGAATGTATCCGGTGCGGAAAGTGCATCGGGGCCTGTCCTGTCGATGCCATCAGCTATCGCTATGGCCTGGATGTGTCGGCGGAAAAGCTTCCCTTGACCGCCGATAAAAAGTAAACAAGCTTCGACAAAACGGAGGAATGACTATGAAGCTTTCTAAGATTGCGGCCCTGTTTATGTTGCCGGTATTGGCCTTGTGCCTTGTGGCATGTTCGGCGCCCGGTGGCAATGCGAGCGAATCTGCGGGCTCCGATTCTAAGATCGCAGAACTCACTGCGCAGAAGCCGGCCAATGCCGACGAGGCCGCCGAGCTGTATGCGAAGCTCATGCAGAAGGAGAACGAGATCTTTTCGAGTGATAACGCGCTGTGGGAAAAGGTATTCAATGCGGCAAATAAAGACTCGGCAATGATTGAGGACGGCAGCAATTACGGCGATTTTCTGCTCAAGACCATCGACGGCGCCAAGGATGAGTTCACGGCGGATGAGCTTAAGACACTCAAGGCCGGTGCACAGCAGATCAAGGAGATCGAGGACAAGCTCGAGAGTCTGGAGAAGGAGTTCCCCGGCTGTGGAAGCACGCCGAGTGCGGGCGAGAGCGTCGACGCTTCGACCGCTGGCATGACGGCTGGTGCCAATGCTTCGAGCGAGACGACGAAGTTCCCCAGCTTTACGGGCAAGGACCTGGATGGCAACGACGTGAACAGCGACGAGCTGTTCTCTAAGAACAAGGTCACCGTCATGAACTTCTGGTTCACCACTTGCAAGCCGTGCGTGGGCGAGCTGGGCGATCTTGAGAAGCTGAATCAGGAGCTTGCCGAGAAGGGCGGTCAGGTCGTGGGCGTCAATTCCTTTACGCTCGATGGCAACAAGGGCGAGATCGCAGATGCCAAGGACGTGCTGAGCAAGAAGGGCGTGACATATAAGAACATCTGGTTCAAGTCGGATAGCGAGGCCGGTAAGTTTACGTCAAATTTGTTTTCGTTCCCGACAACGTATGTCATCGATCAGAATGGCAATATCGTAGGGGATCCAATCGTGGGAGCCATCAGCTCCGCCGAGCAACGCGCAGCACTCAACAAGCTTATCGACCAGGCGATTGCGAATAGCGAGCAGTAAAAAACGCGTAAAGCATAGCGTGGATCGTGTGCCGCTGTGCAAAGTAGTCCGCTACCTTTCAAGATAAGCTCCACCATATAGAGGTCCCGCTCGGGACCTCTTTTTTTGGGCACTGCCCCGTTCGTTTTTTGGCGCAGTTCGTTACATTCCTCACTGGCGCCGGCAAAAAATGGGGATAGAGTAGGGCAAACGCGTCGAATACGAACGGCGGGGGAGAGCGGGCAGGGTGCCTGCGCAGGAGAGGTTGCCGTCCATGTTGGAGCTCAAAGGAATTTGCAAAAGGTACGTTACGCAGTCGTTTACCCAGGTGGCGCTCGACAGCGTAAGCCTGTCTTTTCGGGATAACGAGTTCGTGGCCATTCTGGGCCCCTCGGGCTCGGGTAAAACCACGATGCTCAACGTTATCGGTGGACTTGATCATTTCGATTCCGGCGACCTGCTCATCGACGGCATCTCGACCAAGGACTTTCACGATCGCGATTGGGATGCCTATCGCAACAACCGCATCGGCTTTGTGTTCCAAAGCTATAACCTCATTCCGCATCAGACCATTTTGGAAAACGTGGAGTTGGCGCTCACGCTCACGGGCGTGGAGCATGCCGAGCGCCGCCAACGTGCGCGCGAGGCGTTGGAGAAAGTCGGCCTGGGCGAGCACGTTAACAAGCGCCCGAGCCAGCTTTCGGGCGGGCAGATGCAGCGCGTGGCCATCGCCCGTGCTCTGATCAATGATCCCGAGATTGTGCTGGCCGACGAGCCGACCGGCGCTTTGGATTCAACGACATCCGTACAGGTTATGGATTTGCTCAAAGACGTTGCGCGCGACCGCCTGGTTATCATGGTCACGCACAATCCCGAGCTGGCGTATCAGTACGCCACGCGTATCGTCAATCTGGCGGACGGCAAGATCACCGACGATTCCGACCCCTTTGATGCTGCCAAGGCCGCGCGTCGCGAGGCAAAGCCTACGCGCAAAACCTCGATGAGCTTTGTGACGGCGCTGGGGCTTTCTGCCCGAAACCTCATGACCAAGAAGGGCCGCACGGCCATGACTGCCTTTGCGGGCTCGATTGGCATTATCGGTATCGCGGCGATTCTGGCGCTGTCCAATGGCGTAAACGGCTACATCAAAAAGGTCGAGGAGGATACGCTCTCGAGCTATCCACACACCATTTCCAAGCAGGATTACGATCTGTCGTCCATGATGGGCGGGCAGGGAACTGCGGATGATGACTCGCCTGAAAACGTGGATTCGTCCGACGACAGTGTCGGCGGCAAGGCTCGGGGAACCGATAAGATTCCCGTGGTTACGGCCGTAAAGGATATGTTTGCGAGCGTTAGGTCCAACGACATGACGAGCTTTAAGGCATGGCTTGACGACGGCGGCGACGGTATCGACAAAGAGGTCAACGCCATCCAGTACGGCTATGGCGTGACGCCGGTTGTCTATCGTGCGGGTAAGGGTGACGAGAAACCCGTTCGGCTTGTTCCCAACGCCATGACCGAGGCCATGAGCGGAGGCGCGAGCTCGGCGGCAACGGTGAGCATGGAATCCATGGGAACCTCGGTCTTTAACGAGATGATTGACGACCAGAGCCTGCTCGACAGCCAGTACGATGTCGTCGCCGGTCATTGGCCCACGTCTGCCAACGAAGCCGTGATGGTGCTTTCGAGCCGCGGCACGGTGGGCGACTATACGCTCTATAGCATCGGTGCGCTGGATATCGATGAGCTCAACGACCTGGTCAACAGCGCCATGGCGGCCGACGGCAAGATTGAGACGCCCGAGTCCGCCGCCGACTTTACCTACGACGATGCGCTGTCCACGACGTTTAAGGTGTTGTCGTCGGCCGATGCCTATCGCAAAAACGAAGAGACCGGCATGTGGACTGACATGTCTGGCGACGCCGACTTTATGGCAGCCAAGGTTGCCGACGGTATCGACGTGCACATTGTGGGCGTGGTGCGACCCAACGAGACGGCCAACGCGAGCGCGTTGTCCCCGGGCATTGCCTATACGCATGCGCTGACTCGCCAGCTTATGGAGCGCGCTGCCGATTCGCAGATTGTGCAGGAGCAACTCGCCCACCCCGAGACGGATGTCTTTACGGGCAAAACCTTCGACGAACTGCAGGGCGAGGCCAAACAAGGCGTGGATCTGGGCAGTATGTTCAGTGTGGACGAGGCGGCGCTCAAGAGCGCGTTCTCGTTTGATGCGTCTGCACTCTCGGGTGCGGCCGGCGGTATGGACCTTTCTGGTATCGACTTATCCGGGCTGGACATTGACCTTTCGGGCGTTGGAAGGGACATCGACTTCAGCGACATCATGGCAAAAGCACCGGCCCCAGATTTCTCGGGCATCTTTGACGGTCTGGAGCTCACGCCCGAGCAAATGCAGCAGGTGGGAATGCTTGCCAACCAACTGTTTGAGGGCTTTTTGCAGTCTGATCAGTTTAGGGCGCTGTCACCCGAAGATCTTAAAGACGCGGCAAAGCTCGCTGCCGCATTCTCGACGTATCTTGAGAGTGATGCCACGGCGCAGCAATACCTGACACAGCTCAAGGCACTCGGTGGCGATGCCCTGGCCGAGCGCCTGCAACAGACGATGACCGACTATGTGCAAAAGCAGCTGGCTCCGTATCTGCAGCAGGCTATGGATCAGGTGATGAAGTCGATCAGCGATCAGATTGCGGCGACGGTGTCAACTCAGCTCAAGGCAGGCGCGGCAGGGCTTATGGACCAGATGGCGACGCAGATGTCTTCGAGTTTTGCTAACCTGGCGAGCGCCATGCGCGTGGATGCGAGTGCCTTTACTCGTGCCATTCACTTCAACATGGACGCCGAGGACCTGAGTTCGCTCGTGATGAGCTATGCCAAGGCGTCGAAGCTCACCTACGACAACAATCTGACCACGTTGGGCTATGCGGACGAGGCAGACCCCATCTCGGTCAAGATTTTCCCGCGCGACTTTGAGGCCAAGGAGCGCGTGCTCGATCACATCGACGCGTACAACAAGCAGGTCAAAGCCGCCGGCCACGATAATCGGGCAATTTCGTACACCGACTACATGGGCATCATCATGGGTTCGGTAACCGACATCGTGAACACCATCAGCTTGGTGCTCATCGCATTCGTAAGCATCAGCCTGGTGGTGAGCTCCATCATGATCGGCATCATCACGTACATCAGCGTGCTGGAGCGCAAAAAGGAGATTGGCATTCTGCGTGCGATTGGCGCGTCGAAGCGTAACGTGGCAAACGTGTTCAACGCCGAGACCTTTATCGAGGGCCTCATTGCCGGCGTCTTTGCTGTTGTCGTCGTGGTGCTCGTGAGCTTCCCGGTCAATGCATGGGCGCTTGCGGCCAAACAGGTCCCCAACCTGATGAGCCTGCCCGTGCAGGATGCGCTGGTGCTCATCGCGATTTCGGTGCTGCTAACGGTCGTCGCCGGTCTACTGCCTGCCCGCAGCGCATCCAAGAAGGACCCCGTCGAAGCCCTGCGCTCCGAATAATGTGACAAAGGGACAGTCCCTTTGTCACATTGAGGCCCTTGCGAAATCGGGGTCTAATTACCGTTCGGCAGGTTAAGAACTCCCTCTCCCCGCTTAATGCTTGACGAAGAGTCCTCTGGTTTATATACCTATCGGTAGGCATATAGGATGTATTGCCGATAGAAATGGAGCAACCATGACTCTCACCACACCAGCCAAAAAAGATTGTCTCCGTGAAAGCGGCGCATTTGCTTGGGTCGTCGTTATTGCGCTCGGCTTAATGTCCGCCGGAACAACTGGCACATATAGCATTATTGCTGGCTCATTCGTTGCTCCAGTATGTGAAGATCTGGGCTTTGACTACACTTCTTTTTCTTTCTATTTCACCGCGATTCTTCTTGGCCTTGCGCTTGGGCTTCCGCTTTTGAGTCGCTTCATTCCAAAAGTAATCGGCAAACCATGGCATATTTGCATTGAACTCGTCCTTATTGCTGCCGGCGCCGCAATGGCGTTCTACACCGAGGTCTGGATGTTCACCGTCTCCGCCGCAGTGATCGGCATCTGCTTTTCGTTTACAACGGGCGTCTGCATGTCCGATGTCATTGACCAATGGTTCAGCAAATCGTCCGGTCTTGCCATCGGCCTCGCTTGGGGCGTTAATTCTCTCTGCACGCTGTTATTGAGTCCTGTCGTTACGCTGGTCATCGAGCAGCAAGGCTGGCGTACGGGATACATCGTGCTTGCGGCCGTTTCTGCAGCCATGATTTTGCCTGCAAGCGCATTTATCATTCGCCTTAACCCCTCTGATCGCAGCATGCTTCCGTACGGAGAGACCGCCTCCGAAACCCATGAGAGCTGCAGCGCCGATGAGCAGGAAGATGTCCTTTCGGGCATGGCACTCCGCGATGCCGCGAAAACGCCGTCTTTTATTCTCTGCGCCCTTTTGCTTTGCGTGGCGCAGCTCACCTGCTGCATGAACCAGCTGTTTCCAACCTATGCAAGCGAGGTCGGTTTCAATCCTATCGTAGGAAGCTTAATGGTCTCGGCAGCTTCACTCTCCGATATCTTCCTAAATCCCTTCGTGGGCAAAACATGCGACAAGCTTGGCGCTATTAAAGCAACGGTCGCATGGACAGGTGTCAGCATTCTTTCATTCCTGCTTCTTATCATTGGCGGAAGCAATGAGACCGTTTCCATCATTGCAGCTGGTGTAAACGATGTCATGTTCGCCATCGTTGGAACCGCAATGCCGATGCTTCTCCTCTCGCTTTTTGGATCACGCGATTTTGGAAGGATCTATTCGATCGTTTGCTCAGCGGGCTATGTCGTCGGTGCTTTTGGAATGCCGGTCATGATGAAAGTTTACGGCATGGCAGGGTCATTCCAGGGAGTATTTATCTTCTGCATTGCCTGCAACCTTATGATTGCTGCGTTTGCTATCGTTTCCGGCTTTCTCAGTAAGGCTGCTGAAAAGTAATAAGCGCCGATTGCATCGGCATAGATTGCCACGCAACAGGGGTCGACTCCAAGCCAGACTGGAGTCGGCCCCTGTTTTCGTTTTAAAGGTTGCCCGCAGGCACCATGGGTGCCAACATGCGCTTCAGCTTGGCTGGCCTATTTGAACATAAGCTCGACTATTCCCGCCCAAACCGCTTTTTCATCAATATCCTCACCTTGAGCGACCGTATTGCTCGCTCCCTCCAGAACGGTATAAAGAATTTGTACGTAGAGCATCACGTCAGCACTATCGGAAAACGCGCCAATCTCTGCACCATGAAGAAGGATGTCTTTAAGCGCATCCATGGTTCGTTTGGTCGCCGTCGCTTGACGTTCCTGAACTGCAGGAATTCGATTTGCTTGAACGCTAACCTCGGCCAGCACGCGCCGGCGCTTTTCATCGCTTCGATAACCACCTATAACTGAATTGCCGAGCTCGATAAGCGCGGCCTTGAACCCGTCCCTATCGACTATTAGCGAGTAGTCGCGCTGATAGTCGATGGTCGGAAACATGCTGTCCAAGAGCGTAGTGAAAATCTCCTCTTTAGAGGGAAAGTAGTAGTACACCGACGGCTTGGATATACCGACAAAGTCGCAAATCTTTCCGATAGACGCTTTGTCATAACCGACTTCTGCCACAAGATCGTACATTGCGTCCAATATTTTTTTTCTTGTGCTCACGCTGCATTTCTCCATTGCAAATCATCTCCGCACTACCAACATTATTAAGGATGGCAACGGAACATCAATTCGTGTCCAAACATGACCACTATATACGGTGAACGGTATGTATCAGTAGGCGAGTGGCAATTATTCAAAACTATCTACCGAACGGTAGGTATAGTAGTACTATAGCAGGTGAAACCCCGCTATTGTCGCGGCCGGACAGCATCGCGGGAAACCCGACGGAAGGACCAACCATGTACGAGAACTATCGTATGCCGGGCGAGTTCGAGAAGCGCTCCAACGTCTATGTGACATGGCTTCCCGATTACATCCGTGCAGAGGGTTACGATAACCGCCAGCCCTGCGTTGACGTGATCAAGGCTCTGCTCGAGTATGGCGACGTTACGGTCAACCTCAATTGCGGCACCCCCGGCTCCTATGAGGAGGCTTGCTCGCGCCTGAAGGAGGGGGGGTTGATCTCGATCGCATTGAGATTACGCAGTTCGAAGACTCCAACTTCTATGTCCGCGACAACGGCCCCAGCATCATGGTCGACGATAAAGGCCATTCTTATATGGTCAACCCCGCTTGGACCTATTACGGCGTGTGGGACAAGAACTCCCCGGAGTGCCAGTCCGCACGTAAGGCAGCCGTTCACATGGCGGTTGCGCTCGGTTGCTTCGATATTGTCAATTCCGAAATGGTTTCGGAGGGCGGCGACCGCGAGTTTGACGGTCACGGCACTCTAATCGCCATCGAGGACACGGAATGCCGCAAGCGTAATCCCGAGTTCACGAAAGAGGAAGTAGAGGCCGAGTATAAACGCATCTACAACCTCAACAAGGTTATCTGGCTTCCGCAGCCTATGCTCGAGGACGACGACTATCGACTGGGCATCCTCGACGAGAAGGAAGACGGAACTCCCGTCTTTGGCATGAGCTTTGCAGCTCACATTGATGAGATGTGTCGCTTTATCACTCCGAACAAGATTCTTCTTGCCGAGGTGTCCGATGAAGAGGCAGCCTCGAGCAAGGCTGGCGCAGAGTCTCGTCGCCGCATTGAGGCGGCCTACGAGATCCTGAGCAACGAAACGGACTGGGAGGGTAAGCCCTTCGAGATCGTTCGTATGCCCACCGCCGAGCCGATTGAAGTCGTTATCGCCCCTGGCGATGAGGATTACGAGCTCTATAAGGGCTTCATCGACGAAATGGGCGGCAAGTTTATGGATGGCACTCCCTGGCCCGAGGGCCCCGTCCACTTCTACGCAGCAGCGAGCTACTGCAACTTCCTCATCTGCAATGGCGTCGTTCTTGGTCAGCGTTATTACCACGAGGGCATGAACGAAGTTGTGAAGGAGAAGGACGAGCAGGCCAAAGCCGTTCTTGAGAGCTGCTTCCCCGATCGCAAAGTCATCATGATTGACTCTCTCGCGCTTAACCTGTCCGGCGGCGGCGTGCACTGCTGGACCAAGGACGTGGCAGCCAGCTGCTAGCGAGCCTTTGAGCCTGCACTGTCTGATTTAGGCGCCACACTTACTGCTCCCCGAGGGATATCCGTGTCTCCCTCGGGGACACATTCGACATTCATCTATCACTAAATGGAAAGGAAATAGGCATGAACAACAGCCTCCGCGGTCGCGACTACATCAACATCCATGATCTCTCCTCCGAGGATTTCCGCTATCTCATCGATCTTGCCTGGAACCTTAAGGCTCAGAAGAAGTCTGGTGTCGACCAGCGCTACTTCCCCGGCAAAAACGTCCTCGCCAACTTTGAGTGGGGCTCGACCCGTACTCGTTGCGCATTCGAGACCTCCTGCAACGATTTGGGCATGGGCTTCACTTATCTGACCAACTCCCACATGGGTGACTGCGAGACCGTCAAGGATGCCATGCGCGTCTTTAACGGCATGTATGATCTCATTGTCTACCGCGCACAGAAGGACGAGCAGTTCCTCTATGACGTCGCCGACCTGGTTGACATCCCGGTCATCAATGCCCTTACTCTCGGCGATCACCCGACTCAGATGCTCGCTGACGCTCTTACGATGGAAGAGCAATGGGGCGGTCTGCGTACGAGCCGCGGCAAGAAGATGGCTTTCGTTGGCAACTGCGCCGGCGCCCCGGTGTGGTATGGTCGCCTGTGCGCTATGCTCGACATGGACTTCCTCGCCATCGGCCCCGACGACCTCCGTCATCAGATGTGCAAGGAAATGATCGAAGAGGTGGAGGCCTGCTACGCCAAGTACGCTCCCAATAGGACCTTTACCATCACCTCTGACCTCGATGCCCTGGATGGCGTTGACGTTATCGTTACCGAGGAGTGGCGCTACATCAACCCCGAGTGCGGCGAAGAGGTTCTGGATCCCGACGACTACAACTCCTGGCTGGGCGATGCCGAGTCCCTGTACCCCTATCGCGTCACCAGCGAGCTGTGCAAGCGCACCAACAATCCCGACATCTTCTGCATGCATGAGCTTCCCTCTGTCCACAACGCAGATCACCGTGTTGGCAAGATGCTCCTCGACCAGTGCAAGAACGACCTCCATCGCGAGATCATCACCGAGGGTTTCGAGATTGCCGACGAGTGCTTTGAGGCCAACGCTTCGGTCATCTTCCGTGAGGCAGAGAACCGTCAGCACACCATCAAGGCCGTTATGTGTGCTCTTCTGGGTCTCTAGGAGTTGTATCAATGGAAAATGCAAAGTTAAAGAGCAGCAAGGTCTACGCATGGGTTCTCGTAATCGCGCTTGGCCTCATGTCTGCTGGTACGACTGGATCCTATAGCGTAATCGCCGGCTCCTTCGTCGCGCCCGTGTGCGAGGAGTTCGGGTTTGACTATTCAATCTTCTCGTATTACTTTACCGCGACGCTCATCGGTCTTGCGGCGGCGCTTCCGTTTGTCGGAAAACTCATCCCCAAGGTTGTTGGCAAGGTTTGGCTCCCCGTCGTCGAGCTTATTTTGCTCGCTGCCGGCGCAGGCATGGCCTTCTACACCGAAGTCTGGATGTTCATCGCCGCTGGCGCCCTGATTGGCGTTTGCTTCGCCTTCACCACCGGCGTCGCCATGTCCGACGTTATTGACCAGTGGTTCAAAAAATCTGGTGGCCTGGCAATCGGTCTCGCTTGGGCAGTGAACTCGATTTACATGCTCATCATGAGCCCCGTCATCACCTCTGTCATCGAGGCCGCTGGCTGGAGGACTGGCTATCTGGTGCTCGCTGGCGTCTCCGCCGTGCTCATTCTCCCCGCTTCCGTCCTGATTATCCGCTATAAGCCTCAGGACAAGGGCATGCTGCCCTATGGCTACGTCGAGGGCGAGACGGTCACCGAGACCGAGGAGACGACCGAGGATAGCACACGTGGCGTTAGCTATGCGCGCGCCATTAAGTCGCCTGCCTTCTTCTTCTGCATCGGCTTCCTCTGTCTCGTTCAGCTCACTTGCTGTATGAACCAGCTCTTCCCGACGTATGCTTCCGAGGTTGGTTTTAGCCCCATGGTGGGCGGCTTCATGGTATCCGCTGCATCGCTCTTCGATCTGTTCCTCAACCCGATCGTCGGCACCACTTGCGATAGGTTCGGCAGCACGAAGGCCATTCTGGGCTGGCTCGCTGTCTCCATCCTCTCCTTTGTCATGCTCATGATGAGCAGCGGCAACTCGACGCTTAGCATCCTCGCAGCAGGCGTGAACGACGTAATGTACGTCATCGCTGGCACTGCCCTGACCGTTTTGGTTATGGATGTCTTTGGCTCCCGCGATTTCGGTCGCATCTTCGCGCTGATCTGCTCCGTGGGCTATATCGTCGGCGCCTTTGGCATGCCCGTTATGATGAAGGTCTATGAGCTTGTCGGCTCCTTCCAGGGCGTCTTCATCTTCTGCATCGCATGTAACGTTATTATCGGCCTGTTCTTGCTGCTGGCAAAAAAGACTGGTAAGAACCTCTCCTGGGACGAATAGTTCGATTCGTCTTAGACATACGCTGTAGGGCTTAACCTGCAGCCGCTTTGGGGCATCGACTAACATCGGTGCCCTTTTTCATCGAATGTGACAAAGGAGCAGCCACTTTGTCACATTGAGTGGCATGTAAATCGAGGTCTAATACTTTTCCGAGAAGTGAACGGCCATACTTGGACCTCCGAAGCATCGACATTTTTAGACGTCAAACCCGCAGGATTTGGCTGGCAAAATCGCAGGAAATTGCATCTCGAAAGCGCCGATGCTTCGGGGGCCCGTTTTCACTCGTTCACTTCTCGGGAAAAGTATTAGACCTCGTTGTATGGGGTGCGGCTGGAGGGTGGTCATCGTTCAGTAGCTACCTCTTCCTTGTGAATCGCCTGAAGCGCAAGGCATAATGCATGTGACAAAGGGACGGCCCCTTTGTTGTGTTGATATGAGAGAAGAGTAGATGATCCTTTCGCTGGCCCCCATGGAGGGGATTACCGGGCATGTGTTCCGTCGCGTGCATGCGGAGTGCTTCGGTGCGCTCGATTGCTATTACACGCCGTTTTTGCCGCCGCCGCGGGTGGGAAACCGCTTTGGCGGCAAGGCGTTTAAGGAGATCGATCCTGCCAATAACCAGGGGCTCAACGTGGTGCCTCAGCTGATGTCCAAGAACGCGGACGAGTTTGTGTGGGCGGCACAGGTGCTCGCCGACATGGGCTACCGCGAGGTCAATCTCAACCTGGGTTGCCCTTCGGGAACGGTTGTCGCCAAGGGCAAGGGCTCGGGTTTCTTGCGCAATCTCGACGAGCTCGAGGCGTTCTTAAGCGATGTGTGCGAGCGGTCGCCGTTGCCGGTGTCGGTAAAGACCAGGCTGGGGCTGGAGAATGACGACGAATACGAGCGCGTGCTCGATCTGTATTGCCGCATGCCGTTGGCAGAGCTTATTGTGCATCCGCGCGTGCAAAAGGACCGCTATACGGGTTCGCCGCGCAAAGAGTTTTATGGCGAGACGCTGGAGCGTGCGCCGTTCCCCGTGGCCTATAACGGTGACATTTTTGATCTTGAGGATATGGACGCGCTGGTGGAGGCCTATCCCGGCACGCGCCATGTGATGTTGGGGCGTGGCCTGCTCGCGAACCCCGCTCTGGCTCGCATGGTCAAGGGCGGCCCTGCTGCAACGGCTGCTGAGCTGCAGCGCTTCCACGACACGCTGTTTGCGGCATATGCAGAAGAGATTGGCGGCAATGCGGTCTTCCGCATGAAGGAGTGGTGGTTCTACGCCAAGTGCGCTTTTGCTGATCCCGCTACCGTCCACAAGATCGTACGCAAGACCAAAAAGGTCGACGAATACCGCGCTGCCGTCGAGCGCGTCTTTCGCGAACAGCTGCTTGCACCCATAGCTCGCTTCCACGGCTAGTTGGTCGTTGGGGACGTTCTTTAACGACTAGTCATTTAAGAACGTCCCCAATGACTAGCCACAAAAAGCTGTACGTCAGCATCCAAAGATGTCGAAAAATGTCGACTTTGGATGCTGACGTACATGTTTGGGTCGTATGGGTTGGGGCGTTGGGGCCGGCCGACCGCAATAGCACGCTAGAGCAGGTTCTTCTGTACCCACGCGATGATGTCGCTCGACTCGTAGAGCGGCTTGCCGTCGATGAACAAGCAGGGAACCTGGCGTTTTCCGCCGACGGCGATGAGCGTCTGCTCGGCCTCGGTATCGGTCGAGATATTGCGCTCGGGGATGGTCACACCGTTATCGGCAAGGAATCGCTTGACTTTTATGCAATACGGGCAGCCGGTCATAACGTACAGCGTGAGCTCATGATTAGTAGCCATGGGTCTCCAATCGGTTGAGGTTTCGATTGAAATACCCAAAGCAGCCGCGGTCTATGCGCGCGTCAACGACGACTCGATGGCCTGGACCAGAAACGCCGTGGCTCCGGTGCCGCAGGGCTTGTCGTAGTAGTCAACAAAGCGCTGATCGGCAAGATAGCCGTGGGCGAGGCCCAGGTATGCTTCGTCTTGGGGCTCGTGTCCCCAGTTAAGGGCAATCCATCGACGGTGCATTGCGACAAGTTTGTGGGCCTCGTTGCTCTCTGGGTCGCCAATGCCCATGGCAATCGAAAGTTGGCCCAGAACAGCGCGTTCAAGTTCCTTCATGTCGTTCCATGTCTCGGGGTCCATGTCCAGCAGCGCTTCATTTGCTGCATCGATAGCCTCATCGCCATAGCGTGCCCGCGCTTCGGCGCCGTAGCACTTCTCGTTTTCCTGCACGGTGCGCCAGCGCTCCAGTTGCGGCAGGACGGCGCCCATGAGCGAGACGGCTTCGTCGAGCGACATGCCGGTGTTTTGCGCCAGCCGCGGGGCGCAATCCTCGATCATCGCCTCCATGGTGGTGTCGTAGGTGTACTTACCGTGGTTGTAGCACCACTTGCAGTAATGGTCGGTCGTGGCGCCCGTGGCATCGGTGCCGCAGTCGTCGGGCGTGAGTATCATGCCGCAGCTCTGGCAATAATGCTCGGGCATTTCGAGCAGGTGGGACAACGGCTCTCCGGTTACGGCGGCAATGAGCTTCATCATGTCGATGCCCGGGGTGACCTCGTCGCGCTCCCAACGGCTGACGGCTTGGCGCGTGACAAAGAGTTTGGCGGCGAGCTGCTCCTGGGTAAGGTGATGGGCGCGACGAACGGCGATGAGCTTTTCTGCAAAGGCCATAGCGGCTCCTTTCTGCTGGTTGATGGCTTAAGCATACGCGGCAGCAGGTGCCCTTCCAAGCAACCGTTGGTTGCACGACGGGGACCGCGGCGAAGAATTGCGCGCAACGCCCCACACCTCCATGCCGTACAATGACCGGCATGGAACCTATCGCACACATACATACCGACCTGCCGCAGAAGTTCGGCATTCCACGCAACAGCTTTTTGGCGCCTCATCTGCAGGGGCGCATCGTCTTTGAACCGGAATTTGCCTCCAACGCAGCGGTTGAGGGTCTGGACTCCTTCTCTCACCTGTGGCTGCTGTGGCGCTTCGAAAACGGAACGCCCGGCGGCACGGCTAAGGACATAGCTGCCGATGCCAAAACGCAGGACAGGTCCGGTACCAACGCAAAATGGTCGAAGACCGTGCGTCCGCCGCGCCTGGGTGGAGCCGAGCGCGTGGGCGTGTTTGCCACGCGCAGTCCGTTTCGCCCTAATTCCATTGGGCTTACCTGCGTCAAGCTCGATCGCGTCGAGCTCACCGACAATGGTCCCATCATCCATGTGCTGGGGGCCGATCTGCGCGACGGCACGCCCATCTACGATATCAAGCCCTACATTCCGTTTGCGGACTGCCACCCGGATGCGACCGGCGGCTGGATTGATGATGCTCCGTGGCAAGAGCTCGACGTCGAGTTCCCACGAGCGCTGCAAGATATGGTCCCGCCCGCAAAGCTCCCCGGCTTGGTCGAGGTCCTTCGCCAAGATCCGCGCCGCGCGGGCAGCAAGCACGAGCCAAACCGCGTTTACCACTTGGCTTACGCCGGGCTCGACATATCGTTTACGGTCGACGGAGCCAGGTTGACGGTAACCGCCATCAACGACGCGCGGGACTAACCATCCGTCCGTATCCGTCAAAAACAACGCCAAACCCCATGCCAAAACCGCCCACGCTGGTGGACAATAACGCCTATCGAAATAGTCTACTTTGCACGGGAGCTCAGCATGAAATACGACTTTAGCTCGCTTATCGACCGCCACGGCATGGACTCCATCGCCGTTGATTCTTGGGGTGAGATCCCCGGCATGGCTCCAAACGCACCCGACGAGGGCTTCGATCGCATTCCCATGTGGGTGGCGGACATGAACTTCGCCACGGTGCCCACGGTCCAGGAACACATCATTCAGCGTGCCCAGCACCCCATGTTTGGCTATTTCAATCCGCGCTCCGAGTATTTCGACCGCATCATCGAATGGCAGAGTCGCCGCAATGGCGTCGAGGGTCTGCGCCCTGAACATATCGGTTACGAAAACGGCGTGCTGGGCGGTGTCGTGTCGACGCTGCGCGCGTATGTCCAGCCGGGCGATGCGGTGCTGGTCCACAGCCCCACCTACATCGGCTTTACCAAGTCCATTGAGGCCGCGGGCTATCGTATTGTCCATAGCCCGCTTAAGCTCGATGATCAGGGCGTGTGGCGCATGGACTTTGAGGACATGGAGCGCAAGCTCGCTCAAAACCACATCCATGCCGCGGTGTTCTGCTCGCCGCACAATCCCTGCGGCCGCGTATGGGAGCGTGACGAGATCGAGCGCGCCATGGACATCTATCGTCAGCACGATTGCGTGGTGATCTCGGACGAGATTTGGTCCGATATCATCCTGCCGGGCCACAAGCATATCCCGACGCAGTCGGTGAGCGAGGATGCCCGCATGCGCACGGTTGCCCTCTACGCGCCCAGCAAGACGTTCAACCTGGCGGGCCTGGTCGGCAGCTACCACATCATCTATAACGAGACGCTGCGCGACCGCGTGTGCGCCGTGTCCAACAAGACCCACTACAACGAGATGAATGTCCTCTCCATGCATGCGCTTATCGGTGCCTACCAGCCGCAGGGCTATGAGTGGGTGGACGAGCTCAATCAGGTGCTTGCCGGCAATATCGAGTACTTCTGCAATTACGTGGACGAGCATTTTGAGGGCGTGTCCTATTCGCGTCCGCAGGGCACGTACATGGTGTTTCTGGACTGCACCGAGTGGTGCCGCGAGCATGGCCGCGATATTCAGTGGCTGCTCGACGAGGGGGCGCGCGTGGGCGTGGGGTATCAGGACGGCCGCCCGTTCCACGGGCCCTGCCACATTCGCGTGAATCTGGCGCTGCCGCTTTCGCGCGTAAGGGAGGCGTGCGACCGCCTGGACCACTACGTTTTTAATGCACGGTAAGTGAGCACTGCATGCGGGGCCTTCTGCCAAGTCGGCTGGAAGGCCCCGCATGGTAAAACGTCTGTAACCATTGGGCACTCGTGTGGTTTTGTTTGCTATTATTTTCTACCATTTCAGTCTGTAAACATGATCGTCTGGAGCTCGATGAAAAGACCCCGTCGCTCGGTTGCCATATCGTTGTTTGTTGCGCTTGCGGTAGCGTGCGCCTTTGTCGTAGCGATAGCTGGCTGCTCCGGGTCGAATGACGGAGCCTCGACGTCTGCATTAGAAGGTCTGGACGCCTCACAAGCCAAAGACGACAACCTTAAGACGCTCAACGTCGGCAGCGACCTCTATCCACCGTTTGTGTATACCGATGAGTACGGCGATATCGTTGGCCTGGATGTCGAGATATTGACCGAGGCTTTGGCCCGCATTGGTTACAAGCCAAAGTACCAGCTGATCGATTGGGAAAAGAAGAAAGAGCTGCTGGCGAGCGGCGAGCTCGATTGCGTCATGGGCAGCTTTAGCATGACGGGTCGCGAAAACGAGTATCGTTGGGCCGGCCCGTACCTTGCGAGCCGCCAGGTGGTCGCGGTCGATCCCCAGAGCGATATCTACACGCTTGCCGATCTTGAGGATAAGGTCGTGGCGGTCCAGTCCACCACCAAGCCCGAGGACATTTTGCTCAATCATACAAATGAAAACGTTCCGCAGATCAAAGAGCTCTACTGCTTTTCGGACCGCTCATACCTGAACCCGGCGCTCGTCGAAGGTCTGGTCGACGCCATCGCCGCGCATGAGTCCTCGCTGCTCACCTACGAAAAAGACTATGGTGTGACGTATCGCATTTTGGATGAGCCGCTGCTAGAGGTTGGTTTGGGCACCGCTTTCGATATCAATGATACGCGCGGCATCGACGTTAAACTCACCCGTGCCTACCGGGAAATGCTTGCCGATGGCACCATGGAACGTCTGGTGTCAAAGTACTTTGATGACCCTTCGCCATTTTTGAATACGGAGGGCTTGTCATGATCGATGCGCCCGACCACGCCGCTCAGGGGCGGGGCAATCGTTCGACAGGGGCATGGCTCCTTGTCGCCCTGCTGGGGATAGCGCTCTCGGTTGTTGCCGGCATGATGAGCTACGGCTACACGACGGCCCAAGCCGAGCAGCGCTTTGCCGACGTTGTCGATTACGTGGCGACGCAGAGCCTTTCCTACGATGCATTCAATAGCGCCTATACGACCAAAAACCTGATTCGCGTTATGGAGATCGCCGGAGAGACAGCGCGCGATATTGAGCGCGACGGTTCGGTGGATAACGCCATGCTGGAGCAATATGCCGACCAGTTCAACGTGAGCGCACTGATCGTGACGGACGCATCGGGCAATTTGGTGTCCGAGTCCTCGACGGATGGCGTGGGCTACGAGTCGCTCGCTACGTATCTCAAGGAAGCACCCGTGCTGGAGGTGGCAGCCCATCCGCTTAAGTCCTATACCGCCCGCATTACGCTTTCGGATGATTCGGTTGCAGACATTGGTTGCGTGACCCGGCAAGATGGCGAGGGCATCGTTATCGCGGTCAGGCATCAGAGCGCGAAGGCAGTTGCAAGCAATACGCTCAAACTGCAGAGCTTGCTCGGTGGTTATGAGACCATCGACAGTGGCAATATCGTGATCGAAAGCGATGGCAAGGTCGTTGCGACCAATGCCGTTGAACCCACCATATTGGGCGTATTCAATCTGCCTGCAACGGATGTCTTTATTGTCGACGGTATTAAGGATCGATGCCTGCCCGGCAAAGTCCGACTGGTCAACGCCAGCGGCGAGTGGTATTTGGGCACATTTGGAAAAGCGCGCGGGTTCTACGTGTACACCTATGCCTCGGCGCGGCGCTACTTTGAGGTCGTCGCGGCTGTTGCTGCCGGCGTGCTGGTGCTCTACAGCGGTGTTATAGCCGTTGTTGTGATGGTGCGTCGCCGCGCTGATCGTCGACGTTTGACGGACTTGCTGCAGCAGGAGCGCGACTATGGCGACAAGCTGGCAAAGGCAGCGCGTGAGGCCTCGTCTGCCAACTCGGCAAAGACGGAGTTTTTGCGTCGCATGAGCCACGATCTGCGCACGCCCATCAACGGCATTCGCGGCATGGTCGAGGTCGGCGATGCCAATGCGGACGATCTGCAAAAGCAGACCGAGTGCCGCTCAAAGATCTGGACGGCATCGGGACTGCTGCTCGACCTTGCCAACGAGGCTCTGGATATGAGCCGCCTGGAGAGCGGGCAGGTCGATCTGGAGCTTGTTCCCACAAACTTGGCGACCCTCAACCACGAGGTGCGCGATATTCTGGAGCGCCAGGCCGAGGAGCGTCTGGTGACAATTATCTGCGACCAGCAGACGCTTAATCATCCCTATGCGCGGGTGAGCGTGACGCACCTCAAGCGCTTGTTGCTCAATATTGCCGGTAATGCCGTCAAGTACAACCGCCGGGGCGGCTATGTCCGCCTGGCGTGCCGCGAGGTGGAGCCAGTGGATGGCGCCCCCGTCTATGAATACACGATCGCCGACAACGGTATTGGCATGAGCGAGGAGTTCCAACAGCACCTCTACGAGCCGTTTTGCCGCGAGGAGCAACAGGTGGAAGGTGCCTCATCGGGAACTGGCCTGGGCGCGCCTATCGCAAAACAGTTGGTCGAGCTTATGGGCGGAACCATGAGTTTTACGAGCGTCTTGGGGCAGGGGACGACGTTTGCCATCCGCCTGCCGTTCGAGAAATGCAAGCGCTCCGAGATTCCTCAGGCTGTGCGCGTGGACGCGGGAGACGGCGATGCACTCCAGGGCTTGCGCGTTTTGCTCGTAGAGGATAACGATCTGAATGCCGAGATCGCGCAGTTTACGCTCAGCCGTGCCGGTGCCGTCGTGACGCATGCTAAGGATGGTGAGTCTGCCGTCGAGATGTTTGCCGCGAGCGTGCCGCACGAGTACGACGTGGTGTTGATGGACATCATGATGCCGGGTATCGATGGCCTTGAGGCCACACGTCAGATTCGAGCACTCGATCGCGAGGATGCCGCGACCACGCCGATTATCGCCGTGAGCGCCAACGCCTTTGCCGACGACCGCAGGCTTTCGCGTGAGGCGGGCATGAACGCGCACCTGAGTAAACCCGTGAGCTCGCAGGAGCTCATTGAGGCGCTTGCGCACATAGCCGCCGACGCTCTATAAGCATATGGCCCGGTTCCAAGGTGGGTTGGAACCGGGCCATATTGTTATTGATGAGGCCTGCTGAGGGGCTTACTTTTCCTGAATCTGCTTGCCGCAGAGATGCTCAATCGTAATCTCGTAGAGCTGGACGCCCTTAATGTCCTTGGCGATTTCCTCTTCGACTTCCTCGGCGGAAGGGTAGTACTTAAGGGCGAGCTGGCGGACTTTGTCTTCGATAAACGCGGGAGTGTCGTTCGCCAGGCGACAGCGGCCAAAGACCACGGTACTCATAACGTAGGGAGCCCAGTCACCGTCCTTGTGCCACTCGTTGCCGTAAACGGTAAAGCAGACCTTGTCATCGCGCTTGAGTGCGTCGACCTTGTGGCCGGCTTTGGCGCCATGGAAATAAATCTTGTCGTGCTCGGCGTCAAAGAAGTAGTTGACGGGAATGGCGTACGGGTAGCCATCGTCGCCGTTGACGGCAAAGACGCCGCGCTTGCAGGTAGCGAGCAGTTCGCGCGCTTCCTCGTCAGTGATGGCGCGTTTCTTTTGACGTAAGGGCCTAAATATCGTTGGCTTCCTTTCTGGTCGTGCGTGGTGGTTGAGCACAAATTATAGCGAAACGGATCCGTTTTTCAAGATGCGGGCGAGTATGTTTTTGAGCTTGTTAAAGTCGAGCGGTTTGGACAGATGGGCGTTCATGCCGGCGTCGTGTGCCGCCTTGGCGTCCTCGGCAAAGGCATTGGCGGTGAGCGCGATGATGGGGATATCGGCTGCATCGACCTTCTCGCTCAGGCGAATCGCGCGGGTTGCCTCGTAACCGTCCATGTCCGGCATCATAATGTCCATCAGGATCGCATCGAAGCTGCCGGCGGGATGAGACAGGTACAGATCGACGACTTCGTTGCCGTTGACGGCGCGGGTGACCACGACGCCCTCGGATTCTAGCAGCGTCTGGGCAATCTCGGCATTCAATTCGTTGTCTTCGGCGAGCAGCACGTTCATGTCGGCGAGCGAGCAGTCGAGCGCCCTCTCGACCGTATTCGCCCGCGCCCGGGGGTTCTTGTCGATATCGAGCGGAATTTCCACGTAGAACGTGTTGCCCACATGGAGTTCGCTGGTGACTTCGATGGTGCCGCCCATCAGTTCAATAAGCGACTTGACGATTGGCATGCCCATGCCGGTTCCTTGGAACTTGCTGCGCGCATCGTCACCTTCTTGGGCAAACGGCTCATAGATATGCTTTAAAAACTCGGGAGCCATGCCAATGCCGGTATCCGAAACGCTAAAGCAAAAGAGCGCGCGCCCGTTATCGAGTGGCTTGGTCTGTGAACTAAAGGTGACGGAGCCGCCGTGCTTGTTGTACTTAATGCTGTTGTCTAACAGGTTGATCATGACCTGTCGGATATGGGTGGGACTGCCGATTACGTATGGCCCCGTGGCGTACGGCAGACTATTGTCCTGCATTGTGATGCCGTTACTGGACGCGCGGAGCTTGCACAGCACCAGCGTATCGTCACAAAGCTCTTTGAGGTTAAAAGGCGCATGTTCCAGTGTTAGCTTGCGGTCTTCGATTTTTCCCATCTCGAGGATGTCGTTGATCAGCGAGAGCAGGTGATTGGCGGCAACGCGCGCCTTGGCACGGCTCTCGCGGGCGACTTGCATATCGCCTTCCTTCAATTCTTCAATTTCGATAAGGCCCAGGATACCGTTGAGCGGCGTACGGATGTCGTGGCTCATGCGCGTGAGGAATGCCGTCTTAGCGGCGTTGGCAGCATCGGCTTTTTTGCGCTCGGTTCGAGCGCGCACGAGCGCCCAGATGAGCAGGACGATGCCGACCGACAACATACCGATGAGGGTAGCTGCAATGGCGGTGCGGTTGCGATAAAGGAATTGAAGCGTGTTGGATTCCTGGGCCGTGTACGACGTGGAGGAGTAATTACTTGCGGAGAGCGATTCTCCGGCATTGATGATGCCCTTGTTGATGATTCCCAGCAGTTCGGGCTTGCCGCGCGACATCAAGCACGCG
This sequence comes from uncultured Collinsella sp., assembly GCA_900550355.1. Taxonomy (GTDB): domain Bacteria; phylum Actinomycetota; class Coriobacteriia; order Coriobacteriales; family Coriobacteriaceae; genus Collinsella. The sequence continues at coordinate 9,960 of URRT01000002.1, read as the reverse complement.
AGGTCACAGGTGTCAGGGAGCTCGACCGTCTCGCAGTCCTCGAGATCATAACGGTCACCGATGGTTTTTACGCGTGAACTGGGAGCGACGATGCAGCGCGCCGTTCCCTTCCTGAGGGCGTCGAACGCTTCATCGTCGGATTGGTATTCGGTTACGGTCGCTGTGGGGAATAGACTTTCAAGTGCATTTCGGTTGACAAACGATGATTTGGTACAGGCGATGTTCTGAAGGTCTTTTTTCAGGTTACTGCCGGTGTGGATGGCGGTGAGGGACATGGTCCCCAACGATACCGACTGCACAACGCCTGATTGCTCGGCAAACCAGTAATCTCGGTATGCCGGCAGCGCAACGTCTATGCTTCCCTCTGACAGGGCCTTTGACATCATCTTGTAGCTATCAAAGGCGACGGTTTTGACCGTAATGCCAAATTTATCGTGTAGCGTCGTCGCAAGCGATGCGAGCGAGCCTTCCATTTTGCCGTCTTCGTCTTCGTTGCAGTAGGGGAGTTTGCCCGTAATGTAGCCGAGCGTGATGGTGTTGTTGTTTGCTTTGAGCCAGGAACATTCGGGGCCGTTGAGCGATGATGAACCGCTGTTTTGGGCCGAGTAGTGAGATTTGACTTCGTCGTTATAGCGTGGGTTGACGCGGGCGATTGCTGTCATGGCGGCATTGATGTCGTCCATCAGGTCGGGGCGGCTTTTGGGGACGGCAAAATAGTAGTCGCTCGACCCAATGTAGAACATGGGGGAGGCACTGGGCGACGAGGTCGTGTCGTTCATGATGACGGCATCGACCTCGCCGTTTGCCAGCGCGTCAAAGAGAACGGAGTTTCCGTCATACTCCTTGTATGTGCAGGCGATTCCTTCGTTGGCGAGCCATTGCTGGCCAACGAAGGTTTGCATAACGCCGGGGTTGCAGCCGATGGTAAGGCCTTGGAGCGCTCGGGGGTCACCCTTGGCCAGATCGTCGCGCTCGGGCCTGGCATAGATGTAGTAGCGCTCGGTGCCCTCGGGGTTCGAGGAAAAGAGCAGCTTTTGGGCGCGTTCCTCGGAGTAGGAGATGTTTGGCATGAGGTCAATCTCGCCGGCTTCGAGCTTCTCCATAAGCTCGGTGAAGGTGCCGGAGACGTATTCGTACTGCCAGCCGGGTGTGTAGTACGAGAGGGTCTGGAGGTACTCGTAACCCCATCCCGAGAGACGCTCGCCGGGGGTGCCGTCCTGGAAGCCCTCGTTGTTGACAAGCCAACCAACGCGGACCGTTTTGACCTGCTGATCGGTATTGGCGGCATAGGCGGGGGCGGGCATGATGGTGCCCAGTATGGCGAGCGCGGCAAGCGCGACGGCCAGGGTGCGATATATAACTGAACGAAGGACAGCGGAAGCTCTCACATGCAATCCTAACGAATCGAGACATTACCGCATAAGGATACCAGCTCAGCCTGCCCAGTCGGCAGCTGCACCGCTAAACGGTCCCGCCCGGCAGTCATTGGGGACGTTCTTAAACGACTAGTCATTGGGGACGTTCTTGTTTGACTAGTCATTTAAGAACGTCCCCAACGACTAGTTTCGTTTGCGGGGGAGGCGTGGGACAATACCGAGCGAACGTGATTGGTTGTCCGTGGAAGGGGTCGCGATGAAAAAGCTCAGGACACTTGCTGACGTACTGCGCCAGGCGGGCTTCGTGCGCATTACGGAGCTGTTCCTCGTCTTCTATCTGCTGTGCTCGACGGCCGTCTGGCTGTCCGAGCCCACGACCCTTACGTTTGGCGATGGCCTGTGGTTTAGCTTTGAGACGGTCTCGACGATCGGCTTTGGCGACATTCCGGCCGAGACACCGGTTGCCCGCGCCATTACCGTCATCCTAAGCGTCATCAGTATCTTCTATATCGCCATGCTTACGGGCGTGGCGGTGAACTACTGCAATACGCTCATCAAGCTGCGCCAAAAGGACACCATGGCGCGCTTTATGGACGATCTTGAGCATTTGGAGGAGCTCGATCGTGACGAGCTCGCCGACCTGTCGCGCCGCGTGCGCGAATATCGCCGCCGCCAACGCTAGAACGGGCGCCGCGCGTCACGATGAGGGGGACTGAATATGAATATCACCGTGTATCTGGGTGCCAGCGTCGGTAACGACCCGGCGTTTCTGCCCGCGCTGCAGGAGCTGGGCAACTGGATTGGCTCCAACGGACACGCGCTGGTATACGGCGGGTCCAAGTCGGGCCTGATGGGTGCGCTCGCCGATAGCGTGCTCGAGGCAGGTGGACATGTGACGGGTGTTGAGCCGAGCTTTTTTATCGAGGCCGAGTTTCAGCATGACGGTATTGACGACCTTATCGTGACGAGCGATATGGCCGAGCGCAAGGCCAAGATGATTGAGCTCGGCGATGCGTTCATCGCCTTTCCCGGTGGGACGGGCACGCTCGAGGAGATTGCCGAGGTCATGTCCGCCGTGTCGTTGGGGCATCTCGATGCGCCGTGCATTTTGTACAACCTGAACGGTTACTACAACGACCTCAAGGCGCTGCTCGGGCACATGATTGATAAGGGGCTTTCGAGCCTGAAGCGCCAGCACGGCATCTACTTTGCCGACGATTTGCGCGAGATTGCCTCGATTATCAACGGATAAGCCTTGAGCCTGCCCTACTATGGCTCCCAATGGTGCCGTTTGCGGCGCAGACGGTTGGCTTGTCTGGGCCACACTCGCTCTACAATAAAACGTATCTATGTCGACTTTGACCGCGGGAGGACCCGATGGATAACCTTGCCAAACCCACAAACCGCGCGCTGTTTTTAGTTAGCGTTGCCGTGACCGGTGCGTTCGCAGGTGCCGCAGTCTGGCTGTTCTTCTTTGCGATGGAGCACGGCATCGACTATCTTTGGACCGAGATTCCACACGCGCTGGGCGTCGCTTCGCCCGAGCTTGCCAGCGGCCCGTTTGGCTTTCTGCCATACCCGTTTTTCGTCTGCCTGCTGGGCGGCCTGCTGATTGGTCTGTACGAAAAGACGACGGGCACCAAGACCGATGACCTCAACCAGGTGATGGCCAAGGTAAAGCGCGATGGACGCTACCCGTACGACAATCTGGGCAAGCTTTCGCTCGCGGCATTGCTGCCGCTGCTGTTTGGCGGCAGCATTGGACCGGAGGCCGGCCTGACCGGCGTCATCGCGGGTCTGTGCAGCTGGGTCGGCGATCGCATGCGTCGCTTTGGCGCCGAGTTTAGGGAGCTCACGCTGCTGGGCACCCAGGCTGCCCTGACGGCACTCTTTACCGCGCCCGTCTTTGGCTTTGTGGCGCCGCTTGCCGGAAGTGCTGACGGCCAGGGCGAAGACGCCGACGATGAGTCCGCGTCCGGCGAGATCACCATCAAGCTGCCCAAGGCGCAAAAGACGGTGGTCTACGGCATTGCGATTGCCGGCGGTCTGGGCACCTACCTGCTGCTCGGCCAGCTTGTGGGCGGCGGCATGGGCATGCCGAGGTTCGAGGCTGCCGTGGTGGGCAACCTGGAGCTTACCTGGCTCATTCCTCTGTCGCTGATCGGAACGATCTGCGGCTGGCTGTACTTTGTCTCCGAGCATGCGAGCGAGGCACTGTCTCATGCAATAGGGGAGCGTCCTGTCGTCAAGGCCATGCTAGCCGGTCTGGCGCTCGCCATCTGTGGCACGGTTCTGCCCTACACCATGTTTGCCGGCGAGACCCAGGCCGACGTGCTCATGGAAACCTACCTGACCATTCCCGCTGGCGTGCTTATCGCGACCGGTCTTGTTAAGGCCATGCTGACGCCCGCCCTCATCAACCTTGGTTGGCGTGGCGGCCACTTCTTCCCGGTTATCTTCTCGGGTGTGAGCCTGGGCTACGGCCTTGCCATCCTCACCGGCGCCGATCCGGTCTTTTGCGTCGCCGTCTGCACGGCATCGACGATGGGTGCGGTCATGCGCCAGCCGGTCATGGTCGTGGGCCTGCTGCTCATGTGCTTCCCACTCAAGGGTATCGTCTGCATGATCATCGCGGCTGTCATCGCCGCCGGTATCCCGCTACCCAAGTCGCTGTGCAAGTAGTACGGTGGCGCACGCCAGGGACATGCCGTTTGCCACGGATTTGCGGGGAGGGGCGGCGATCGCGCCCTTCGTGGATTGAGACTCGCGTGGCTACAGATCGCGTGCTCGATAGACCTTGGTGCTGACGGTGCAGCTGATTGCACATAGCGCGAGGGCCAGCACGGCAATTCCTGCGCACAGACAGCCCAGAACGGCAGGATCGGGATTCGCTCCGGCAATCGACATGAGCCAGTTGCTAATGGGGTTGGAAGAGCTCAGCATTGCCATGGTACCGCAGCCCATCAGGGAAAACAGGCCGACGGAAAGGCGCAGCGCCTCCATGTGTCCAAATCGAAAGAACAGCGGCTGTGCTAAAAACACCATCATGAGGGAGATGAGCATCGATGCGGCGGAGGCTATTGTGATCTCAAAGACGGTCTGTCCCGTCGAGGGAATGCCCGTGTGATCGAAGAACGGAAGGGCGATGATGTTCAAAAGCACGGCGGCGCATGCCATGACGGCCGAGAAAGCAATAATGCACAGGTAGCGTGCGCAGATGATGTCTTTGCGCGAGAACGGCAGCGTTGCCCGATAGCGCTCCCAACCGTTTTGATTGTCGAAACCGGCCAGTGAGTTCATGAACATGATGGGTGACATGGCACTGACGGCGCAGGCGCCGGCGCTCATGCCGGAATCGCCATCCGACGCGTTGGCGAGCGTCAGCACGACGAAGATGAACAGGCCGACGCCTGCAATGCTCGGGATAAGCGAGCGAGCGATGGCGAGCTCGGACATAAAGGCGCGTTTCATTTCGAAGCTCCTTTCAGCATGAGGCGAAGATAGTCATCAATGGTTGCCCGATCGCAGGGAATCTCGGGAAAAGCCTCGAGCGTATCGCGACGGTTGGGCACGAGCACGTCCACGCTGTAGGCGTGGTGGACGGCACGGGCGCCTTCGACGCAAGCCATAAGCTCGGCGGCCTGTGCTTGGGTACAGTGGGCGATGCCGGCGCGGTCGGTAATGTCCTCGCGCGGCAGGTCAAACACAATCGAACCGTTATCGATGCAGATGACGCGGTCGGCGGCGCGATCGAGGTCGGATGTAATGTGGCTCGAGAGCAGCACGCTGTGCTGGCCGTCGGCGACAAAGGCAAGCAGCTCGTCGAGCAGTTCCTCGCGCGCCATGGGATCGAGGCCCGCGGTGGCTTCGTCCAAAAGGAGTAGCTTGGCATTATGGCTGAGTGCACAGGCAAGCTGCAGTTTCATGCCCATGCCGCGGGAGAGGTCCTTGACTTTTGTCTTGGGATCGAGGCCAAATCGGTTGATGAATCCGGCGAACGTTTCGCGGTACCACGTGGGGTACGCCGGTCCTACGAGCGACTCGATCTGGCCCACCTTGAGCGTGGAGGGGAAGGGGCACGTGTCCAGGACAAGACCGACGCGGGAGCGCAGGCAGCGCTGTGTCACATCGGGCGCGTCGGCGCCACAGCGCTGCCCAAACAGGCGCACCTCGCCGGCATCGAGCTTGATAAGCCCGAGCGCGGCGCGAATGGTCGTTGTCTTGCCGGCACCGTTAGCGCCCACAAAGCCAACAATCTGGCCGGGCTCCACGGCGAACGTGACATCACGCAGCGAAAAACGGTCGCTCACGCGGCGTGAGACACCTTTGAGTTCTAACAAGTTTTGCATGGTATAGCCTTTCTTGCAGATGGCTACTGCATGGTTTCGGGGGCTACCAGGTCGAGCATCTCGTGCAGTTTGTCGCGCGTGACGCCCAGGGTTTCGGCTTGGCTCGCCGCTTTCGCAAGCAGCTCTTCGATATGGCAGAGCTGGTTTTCGCGCAAAAGCTCCTGGTTGCCCTCGGCGACAAAACAGCCCTTGCCCTGCACGGTGTAGATAAACCCGAGTTGCTCCAGGTCGGCGTAGGCGCGCTTGGTGGTGATGACGCTCACGCCAAGATTGCTCGCGAGTGCACGGATGCTGGGGAGTTTGGCTCCCGCAGCGAGCGTGCCCGATAAGATCTGAGCTTTGACTTGCGAGGTTATCTGCTCGTAGATGGGCTTGTCGCTCGAATTGGATAGGATGATGTCCACAGCGGCTCCTTAGCTGTTGGGCTACACGTGTATATAACCGGTAAGCACAGTATATATACACTATGCACAGTTATGCAAGAGGTAAATACGGATTGGGCCGGCTACCCAGGCCCCAACTGATGAATTTGTCCTGATAGGCGCTCTAGAGCGGGATTTCGCGGCTACAATAGGGCGGTTACATCGACGTAATGCACTCAATGCAAGAAAGGATCCGCATGGCAAGCCTGTCGGATGAAATCTCGTCGCGCCGCACATTCGCGATCATCAGCCACCCGGACGCCGGTAAGACCACGCTTACCGAGAAACTGCTGCTCTATACCGGCAGCATTCAGACCGCCGGCTCGGTCAAGGGCAAGAGCTCGGCCAAGCATGCCGTCTCGGACTGGATGGACATCGAGAAGGAGCGCGGTATCTCCGTTACCTCCTCGGTGCTGCAGTTCACCTATAACGGCGCCTGCGTCAATATCCTCGATACCCCCGGTCACCAGGACTTCTCGGAGGATACCTACCGTACCCTTATGGCTGCCGACGCCGCTGTCATGGTTATCGACGGCGCCAAGGGCGTCGAGGCCCAGACCAAGAAGCTCTTTAAGGTCTGTACGCTGCGCCACATTCCCATCTTCACCTTTGTGAACAAGCTCGACCACGAGGCTCGCGATCCGTTTGAGCTCATGGAAGAGATCGAGAACGTTCTGGGCATCAACACCTATCCCATGAACTGGCCGATCGGCAGCGGCCGCCACTTCCGCGGCGTGGTCGACCGTCAGACCCGTCGCGTTATCGCCTTTGAGGGCGACGGCCACGCCAACGCCACCAAGAAGGTCGCCGAGGTCGAGGCCGAACTGGGCGATTCTTCCATGGACGAGCTCATCGGCGAAGAAAACCATAAGAACCTGATGGACGATATCGAGCTGCTCGATGGTGCCGGCGACGAGCTCGATTTGGATGCCGTGGCCTGTGGCAAGCTGAGCCCGGCGTTCTTTGGCTCGGCGCTTACCAACTTTGGCGTGGAGCCTTTCCTGAAGGAGTTCCTGCGTCTGGCCCCGACGCCGCGCGCCTATACCGATACGCTCACCAGCGAACCGGTCGATCCCTGCCGCGACGACTTTAGCGGCTTTGTGTTTAAGATCCAGGCCAACATGGACAAGAACCACCGCGACCGCATCGCCTTTGTGCGCATTTGCTCGGGCAAGTTCGAGCGCGGCATGGATGCCTTCCACGTGCAGGGCAACCGCAAGCTTAAGCTCGCTACGGGTACCTCGATGATGGCCGATGACCGCGCCATCGTGGACGAGGCGTACGCGGGCGATATCGTAGGCCTGTTCGATCCGGGTATCTTTAGCATCGGCGACACCGTGTGCTCCGGCAAGCGCCACGTGCAGTATCCGCAGATCCCGACGTTTGCTCCCGAGATGTTCGCTCGCATTACGCAGGTCGACACGCTCAAGCGCAAGCAGTTCGTTAAGGGTATGGAGGAGCTTGCCCAGGAGGGCGCCATCCAGATCTTCCGCGAACTGGGTGCCGGCATGGAGAGCGTCATCGTGGGCGTGGTCGGCGTGCTGCAGTTTGAGGTACTCGAGCGCCGTCTCAAGGCCGAGTACCGTGTTGAGGTTCGTCGCCAGCCGCTGCCCTATACGGACATCCGCTGGATCCAGAACGACCCCGACACTATCGATATCCCGGGCCTTTCGCTCACGCGCGACACGCTGCGTGTCGAGGATATGCGCGGCGGTAAGCTGCTGCTGTTCACGAGCCCGTGGAACGTGGATTGGGCAACCGACCACAACCCCGACCTGATCCTGTCGGAGTTTGGCAACGTAGCCTTTTAACGCATCGGCGCGGTGGTCCTGCGGGGCTGCCGCGCCATTTACTTGCCTGATGCCGTGTGAGCGGCTATCATACCCACCGTCGTCTCAAGACCGAGACGTCCGAGCAGTTCGGGTCCGATATCCTGCTCGTTAAACCTAAAACCAAAGGAGTACATAATGATCAAGAAGGTCATGGAGGACTACAAGGTCCTGTTGCGGAGCATTCCCGCGGCAACGGTTTCGCTGTTTTTCGTGAGTGTCATCATGATGAACCTGCTGGCCAACAAAGAGCTCATCAGCCTGCCGTATCTGGCACTCGATTGCGGCTTTGTGGTGAGCTGGGTCTCGTTTTTGTGCCAGGACATGATCTGCAAGCGCTTTGGCGCCAAGGCATCCATCAAAATCTCCATCCTCGCGCTACTGGTCAATCTGGCCGTGAGCCTGTGCTTTTGGGCATGTTCGCTCACGCCCGGCATGTGGGGCGCCTACTACGACACGGGCATGATCGAGGTCAACACCGCCCTTAACGCCACCATCGGCGGCACCTGGTACGTGGTGCTGGGCTCTTCGCTGGCAATGCTCGTTTCTGCCGTGGTTAACTCCACGCTCAACCAGTCGCTCGGCCGTATGCTCAAGAAGAATAACTTTGCGAGCTTTGCCTTCCGTTCCTATGTGTCCACGGGTGTTGGCCAGTTTATCGACAACTTGGTCTTTGCCATTGTGGTGAGCCACACGTTCTTTGGTTGGACCTGGGTGCAGGTCCTCATGTGCTCGCTGACCGGTGCTGTTGCCGAGCTGCTGTGCGAGGTCTTCCTGAGCCCCGTGGGCTACAAGGTCGTGCGCGGCTGGGAGCGCGAGAATGTGGGCTCCGAGTACCTCGAGCGCCACGCAACCGCCTAAGGAGCAAGTATGCGGGTTTTGATCACGGGCGCTTCGGGCGGTATCGGAGCCGCGTGCGTGCAGCGCTTTTTGGATGAGGGCCACGAGGTCGTGGGCTTTGATCTGCTGTCGCCGGCTATCGAACACGAGCGCTACCGCCATCTGATCGTTGATGTCCGCGAGCCGGACTCGTTTCCAAGCGACCTTGAGCCTCAGGTAATCGTGAACGTTGCCGGTACGCAGGATTCGGCCGACGACGTCGCCGCCAACCTGTGCGGCACCATTAACGTGACCGAGCGCTACGCCTTTGTGGGGGAGGGGCTCGGCGCCAAACCTGCGCCGGGTATCAAATTCGTGGTCAATGTGGGGTCGGCGAGCGGGCATACTGGATCGGAGTTTCCCGCCTATGCCGCCAGCAAGGGCGGCGTTATCGCCTACACTAAGAACCTCGCAAACCGCCTGGCACCGCAGGCCATCGCCAACAGTGTGGACCCGGGCGGCGTTATCACGCCGCTCAACCGTTGCGTGATGGAAGACGAGCACCTGTGGAACCAGATTATGGAGCTCACGCCGCTTAAACGCTGGGCCACCGCCCAAGAGATCGCCGAGTGGATCTACTTTGTGGGCGTGACCAACCGGTTTATGACCGGACAGAGTCTGTTGATCGATGGCGGCGAGGCCGGTCGCACACAATTTATATGGCCCGAATAGAAAACGCGCTCGATGGCAAGATTGCCGTCGGGCGCGTTTTTGATGTATCGATTTTTAGCCGAGGCAAGTCCAGTTGACGGGGGTCGAGCCGTGCTGTTCGAGTAGCCGATTGGCTGCCGAGAAGGGGCGCGACCCCATAAAGGCGGGGAGTTCTGCCGTGGCACGGTTGGCCGAAAGCGGCGAGGGATGCGTAGAGGCCAGGCAGAACTTGTCGGCTGCCTTGTCCGCGCCAGTCGCGACGAGCTTGCCTTCGACCATCTGTTGGGCAAAGCGACCCCATGCCAAAAAGACTACCGGCTGGGCCAGCTGGCAGCAGCGTTCGATAACGTAATCGGTGAGCGTGCTCCAGCCCAGTTTGGCGTGCGAGTTGGCGGCATGCTCGCGCACGGTGAGCGTAGTGTTGAGGAGCAGGACGCCCTGCCGTGCCCATGGG
>URRT01000001.1 GCA_900550355.1 uncultured Collinsella sp. | reverse complement strand
CGGCCGGCGCCCCCTCGCCTTGAACCTTGGCGCCCACGCAGACGAGCTCGACGAGCGGGTTGCGACGACGCAGCGTGCGCTTGACGTCGTCGATTACGGCACCCGAAAGCGAGGTGACGACCGCCACGCGGGAGCAGAACACCGGTATGCGGCGCTTGCGCGCTTCGTCCATCAGGCCCTCGCGGCGTAGCTTTTCGGCCAGTTGCGCCACTTGTTGACGCAGCAGACCCTCGCCCGCCAGCGAAAATGAGCGAGCGACAAAGCTCATGCGGCCCGTGGCCTTATAGAGATTGAAGCTGCCCTTAAAGCTCACCTGCATGCCATCGCGCAAGTCGAAGGTGCGCTTAAGGTAGGCGCCCTTCCAGATGATGCAGTCAACGGCGGCCGAGTCGTCCTTAATCTGGAAGTAGCAGTGACCGCTTCGGGCATTGGGGCCACGGAAACCCGTGACCTCGCCCAGAACGCTCAGCTGCGGAATGGCATCGAGCGCGCCGGCGGCAATCTCCACCGCCTGGCTCACGCTGAGCTCCTTGCGCTCCTGATCGTCCGAACCGTCGAACTCGGCGGAAACGGCATTGCCGGTTAGATTCCAGCCTGCCACGCAGCCTCCTTTCGTCATCGTGCACAAGGGCTTCGGCCCTGCGCAAATTCAAGTCCAACACATAGTACAGCGCCGCGGGGACACGAATCCCCGCGGCGCCCAGCGACCCAATTTGTTATCGGTTGGAGTTTCTGTTGTAGCGAGCCATAAGATAGAGCAGCTGAATAATCGAGGTGAGCGCCGCAGCCACATAGGTAAGCGCGGCGGCCGTCAGCACCTTCTTGGCACCGTTGACCTGCTTGGAGCTCATACCCGACTGCTCAATATACGCCACGGCGCGCCGACTAGCATCAATCTCGACCGGCAGCGTAACCAGTTGGAACAGCACGCTAAACGAGAAGAAGATCAGCGCGAGGGTCGTGAGCCCGGCAATGTTCATAAACAGGCCCAAGAGCAACACGATGGTCCAGGTGTTCTGGGTAAAGTTGACGACCGGCACGAGGGCGGTGCGAACCTTCATCATGGCGTAACCGCTTTGACGCTGGGCGGCATGGCCCGCCTCGTGGCAGGCAACGGCAACGCTTGCGACCGACCCGCCCGAACGGTTGGCATCCGAGAGATACAGGTTGTTGTCCTGCGGGTTGTAATGATCGGTGAGCTCACCAGCGACGCCCTTGATACCCACGGCGTTGCAGCCGTTGGCGTCGAGCATGCGGCGAGCGACCGTGGCGCCCGTGTCGCCGTCCGAGCGAACCTTGGACCAGGTTTTGTACGTCGAGTTGATATAGTTCTGTGCGGCAAGACCGATCACCGTGCAGACAAGAACAACCAGCAGGTACAGCGGGTCGATGCCAAAGCCGTATCCATAGTAATAAGGCATGCGAATTCCTCCGAATCGAGTTACACGTTGGAGGCATTCTACCCACTCAAGCGGCTAGGCTTCCTTACAGCAATTCAATTTTGCCATCTTTGACCGTCAACCCCATGTTGCCCGAGAGCAGATCGTCCAGGCGCGAGCCCACAAGCTCAAAGCGCCAGCCTTCGCGCAAGGGGCTCTGCTCGGGATGCTCAATATAGTCGGCCAGGTCATCGCGCGAGGCGATGACCGAGGTCGCCACGCCCGAGCGCTCGGCAACCAGGCGAATGAGCGCATACATGAGATCCGTCACGCTCTCCAACTCCGGAGAGATCTGGCGATGCCCGCGCACCATGAGCGGCAGGCGATCGTGCGGGCAGCTTGCGCCACGCTTGATGGCCATGAGCGCACCGTCCACGTCGCGCTCCCCCAACTGATCGGTACCGCGAATGCTACGGAACTCCTCAACGCGCACGGGATTGCGCTTGACGAGCGCAAGCAGCGTGTCGTCGGACATGACCCACTTGCGCGGGATGTTACGGCGCTCGGCGCGGTCCTCGCGCCAGGCGGCGAGCTCGCGCGCGATGCCCAGCTGGTGGCGGCTGCACGAGTTGATGCGCTTGACCTTGCGGAATGCCTCGTGACGGTCGGCGCGATAGTGCGACTCGTCAGCCAGCGGGCGTAGCTCGTCGAGCACCCAGTCCACACGGCCCAGCTCGCGCAGGCGACTCATCATCTCGGTATAGGCGACGATCAAGTACTTGACGTCATCAATCGCGTACTCAATCTGCTTATCGGTCAGCGGGCGACGCGACCAGTCGGTCAGCGACTCGGTCTTGGGCAGCGAGACGCCGCAAAACGTCTGAACAAGCGCGCCATACGAAATCTGCTGGCGCTCGCCCAAAAAGGCAGCGGCGACCTGCGTATCGAAAATCGGTCGTGGCAGCACGCCCACGGTATGGAGCATAACCTCCATATCCTGCGAGCAGGCGTGGTAGACCTTAGTCACGCTCTCGTCTGCCATAAGCTCGGCCAGCGGCGATAGGTCGTCGATTACCAGAGGGTCGACCGCGACGCTCTCGGCAGGGGTGGCAATCTGAACCAAACACAGACGCGGATGGAACGTGCGCTCGCGCAAAAACTCGGTATCGACGGCAATCGCGTCGAACTCACGGGCGCGCTGGCAAAAGTCGAGTAAAGCCTGATGTGTGGAAATGTACATATCAACCCATCGAATAAGGTTAGGCCCGAAAAACACGGGTAGGATATCGGCATTGCCTTACAACTATACTCGGTTAGTCACAGAACGGGAACGTAAGTATGCGCTGCCTTATCATCCATAACCCTGCATCGGGCCCCAGCTCAGATGAAATCTACGCATTCACGCACGCCCTCGCGCAGGGCGGCGACGAGGTCGTGATGCGCTTTATCGGCGATGGCATGGAGCCCGAGGACGCCGTGGCAGACGTGCGCGAGTTTGATCGCGTGGTCGTTTCGGGCGGCGACGGCACCGTCTCCAACGTGCTCGACCAGATGCGCGGGTGCGGTGTCCCCACGCTCGTCTTCCCCTCCGGCACAGCCTGCCTGTTCTTTAACAACATCGGTAATGCCCCCGAGGCAGCGGCGCTTGCCAAGGCTTGCCGCGCCGGTCGCACGGTCAAAGTGGACATGGGCGAGCTCTTTTGGCTCGACGAGAACGGCAACGAGAAGCGCCACGGTTTTATCATCATCGCCGGCTCGGGCTTCGACGCCGAGATCATGATGAAGGCCGCCCCCACCAAAAACGACATCGGCGAGATCGCCTACTTCCTCTCTGCGCTCGCCACGCCCAACCCTACGGTAGCGCACTTTACGATTGAGCATGACGGCATTGTCGAGGAGCTCGACGGCATCTGCTGCATGGCAGGCAACACCTCGGTCATCCAAAACGACATCAACCTGTTCCCCGACTGTCGCATGAACGACGGCATGGTCGACATCGCGGTTATCGAGCCCGTAAAAACCGTGCAATTGCTGCCCACCGTGATCACCGCTGCGCTTGACCCCGCCGGCAAGGTGCTCGGTCGCCCGCAGTTCAAGATCATCCAGACCAAGGAAGCCAAGATCACCTGCACGCCGTCGCTGGGCATGCAGTTCGATGGCGAGATTATTTCCAGCAACTCCGGCGTCTTTGGCGCCCGCGCACTCCCGCAATGTCTCGACCTGATCGTCGATGAATTCTCGCCACTCGGTAAATAGGAGGACCCCATGAACGACAATCCCCTGCTCGGCTTTATCGTCATTGTTTTGGCCATGCTCGTAGGCTATGCAATCAACGTGATCCACCGTCGGAAGAAGTAATTCCACATTGGTATGATATTCATCCAATTTTCGTCTCCCCTACTGTTTATGCATTTGCCAAACAGCGGGGGATTTTTCATTTCGGGTATTTCCAGACGCTTTATTCAGGTGCAGTAATTGCAGGGAGTCTTTATTTGGCTAAAGCTACAAACTGAGTATAATTAACCACTCATCGCATATTTCATTACGCTTATCGAGTAAGTATCTTTCATAGATGAATATTGTTTCCAGTTCGTTACGCTAGTGGGGTGTCTTTATTGGCTGAAGCCCTCTGGCGACAGAGGGCTTTCGCACGCTGGGAGGGATTATGAGGAAAACTCACCCCGTCAACGCGCTCAAGAAGCTAGGCATAGGCCTCGCCTTTGGAGCTGCAACCATCATGTCCATGCCGACCTCTGCGCTCGCCTGCACGCAGATCTACATGGGCAAAAACCTAACGGCCGATGGCAATACGTATTATGGCCGCACCGAGGACGTTGGCACACGTTACCTCAAGCACTATGGCATTGAACCCTCGCATGGTCCCGGCCATATCTACGGCTCAGACGAGTCCGACTTCGCATACACCTCGACCAAGACCACATATCGTTATAGCTACGTGCGCGACCACCCTTCGCAGTGGCACGGACGCTGGGACGCCTACTCCGAAGCGGGAATTAACGAGAAGGGCGTTTCTTGCTCTGCCACGCTGAGCACGAGCATGAATGACGAAGCAAAGGCCGCAGATCCCCTGACCAAAACAGGCATCAGCGAATACGTCTACGCCGGCGTCATCCTTGGCGAGAGCGGCACGGCCCGCGAGGGAGTCGAGCTCATCGGCAGGCTCATTAACGAACAGGGCGCCAACGCCAACGACCAGCTCATCATTGCCGACAACAATGAGACCTGGCTGTTCGCCGCGCTTTCCGGCCATCAGTGGATTGCCATGAAGTTGACCGATGATATCGCATCGCTCAATCCCAATATCAGCAATCTCAACTTCAAGGTTAACCTCGATGACACCGTAAACTGCATTCACTCCGAAGGCATTAAGTCCCTACCTGAAGAAAAGGGTTTCGCCAAGTATTTCGACGACGGACAGTTCGATGTTGCCCAGACCTACGGTTCGCCCATCGACAAAACTTCCGTTCACGCTTGGTCGCGCTACGTCCAGGGCCGCGATTACCTTGGGGCTCCGCTTACTGAGGGCACCGACTATGAAATCGTCCAGGACACTAGCGAAAAACCGCGCGCTAAGGTTGGCGCCATGGTAAATGAAATGCAGCCGCTGTTCTTCCAACCCGAAAAGTCCGGTTGGAATACTTTTGAACTTATTCGCGCCTTTGGCAATCGTGGCGAAAACGTTCCCGGCCTCAGCGCCAACACCGATGGCGCCTATTGCATCGGCACCGAGCGCAACGGTGAGGCCCATCTCTTCCAGATTCGCAACGGCCTCAACCCTGAAATTGCGACCATCCAATGGGAGATGCTCTCTCGAGCTGAATTCTCCATCGCCATCCCGCTGTACTCCGCCCTGATGACCGAGGTCAGCCCCTACTTCAGCGACCAGACCGTATCTTTCGACCACTGCGACGAAACAGACGTTGTAAACAACGAAGAGCCTGAGAACTCCATCAACTACGTCTTTATGGACATCAGCTCGCTTGCCTTCGAGAATCGTGCCACCCTCGGTGCTGGCGTCCATGCCTATCTTGACGCCCTCCAGAATGAGCTCATCGAGCAGAACAAGGAAGTTGACGCCGCCATGCTGGCCGAAACGACCACCGAGGGCCGCACTGCCCTAGCCAACAAGGCCGGCAAGGCTGCCACCGAGAACACCTACAAGAAGTGCAAGGCCCTGCTCCAGGAGATGCGCGCCTATCAGAAGGCCGGAAACTTCGAACAGCCCTTCACCCCAAGCGATCTGAACACCGAGACCAAGGGCCTCAAGGTGTCCATTACCTACGCCCAGGACGCTCTTGCCACCGACCCGGTCACCCCGGATCAGCCCGGCACCCCCGAGCAGCCCGGCAAGCCCGAGCAGCCCGGCACCCCCGAGCAGCCTGAGCAGCCCGCTAAGCCCGAACAGCCCACCACCAAGCCCGAGAAGCCCGGCAAGTCGGACAACACCACGACCACGGTAACCACCAACAAGACGAACACCAAGGGCGGCCTGCCCACCACTGGCGATCGTTTTGATGGCCGCATGGTGGCCGTATTCGCCATCGCTGGCGTTGCCGTCATCTCCGCAGGCGGTTATATCCTCTATCGCCGCAACAAGGAGTAATCCCTCGCTGGTGCGGGTGGGACGGCACGGGTCGCCCCGCCCGCACCAGCCCGCCTTTTTGACCGGTGGGAAACACCGTCGAAATCTTTTCAAAAAAGATTTCCCAGTACACACTTCGCTGTGCTATAGTGCAGCGCAACAGCAACTAGGTGCGACCGCGCCACGGCATCACGAAAGGAGCCACCAACATGAAGAACACGATGAAGTCTCTCAACAACTGGTGGTGGCGTGATGCGAATACGATCGGTCGACAGTGAGTCCCTCACGCCTGCACTTGCGCTCTAGGTGATTGGAAGGCCTCCGGTTTCGACCGGGGGCCTTTTTCTATCTCGAGCCCGATCGCATTCGCATCACGCGCCTCCGCTTTTCTCTTGCATTCCCCTTCCGAAAGGATTTTCACCATGCCTCAGAACACCAACGCCACCCAGCCCCGCACCGTCCAGGCCGCTGACCGTGGCAAGCTTGACGTCCGCGCCCTCGTCCTGCTCGCCATCCTGCTTGCCGCCGGCTTCATCCTCAACTTCACCGTCGGTAAGGCCATCTCGGGCATCTCGGGCGGCATGATCAGCCCCGAGTTCATCATCTCGGCCTTCTGCCTCACCATCCTGGTCGTTCGCCCCAACATCGGTCAGGCGCTCGTGATCGGCCTTATCTCGGCCGCCGTGATCCAGATAACCAACACCTCGCCGCTCATCGATTTTGCCGCCGAGGGCATCGCCGCCATGCTTATGGCCGCCATCGTCAACGCCGCCGGCAAGAACGGTCAAGTTAAGCCTGTCGTCGCCATTGTCGCCACCTTCGTGACCACCTTTGTCTCGGGCGTTATCTTCATGATCATCAAGATGGCAATGCTCGGCGTGGTGGGCGAGCTCGCTGCCGCCATGCTGCCTGTCGTCGCCATGACCGCCGTCTTTAACGCCATTCTGGTCGGTGCCCTCTACTTGCCCATCCAGAAGGCCCTTAAGCTCAACTAACCCGCTCGGCTTTACGAGCCACCCCATCTTGGCGTTCATTCGTCGCTCGCGTGCCCAAGTACGCTTCGCTCCTCTTTCGCG
Organism: uncultured Collinsella sp.; assembly: GCA_900550355.1. Lineage (GTDB taxonomy): Bacteria > Actinomycetota > Coriobacteriia > Coriobacteriales > Coriobacteriaceae > Collinsella. The sequence goes on along the minus strand of URRT01000001.1, from coordinate 56,691 downwards.
CCAACCTGGGAGCTCTTGGGGACGCTCTTAAACGACTAGTCATGTAAGAACGTCCCCAATGACTATGAAAGGTATCCATGGAAACGATCATCAACGTCGACGATGTCTCGTTCTCCTATGGCACGCAGACCGAACAGGCGCTCAGCCACATCTCGCTCGGCGTGAACAAGGGAGATTTCATCGGCATCATCGGGCCCTCGGGCGCCGGCAAGTCCACGCTTGCCGCCTGCCTGTCGGGCGCCGTGCCCCACCACTACACCGGCGCGTTCTTTGGGTCCGTCATGGTCGACGGCCACGACACCTGCGAAGTCTCGCTCACCGACGTGTCGCAAATCGTCGGCAGTGTGCTGCAGGATATCGACACGCAGATGGTCGCTTCGGTCGTCGAGGACGAGATGCTCTTTGGCCTCGAGAACTTTGGCGTTCCCCACGACCAGATCGAGCAGCGCGTGAGCGAAACGCTCGAGACCGTCGGCATCAGCGACCTGCGCGACCGCGAGATCGCCACGCTCTCGGGCGGACAGAAGCAAAAGGTAGCCATCGCCGCCATCCTCGCCATGCGCCCGCACGTCTTGGTTCTCGACGAGCCCACCGCGGCACTCGACCCCGCCAGCTCCACGTTGGTCTTCGAGACGCTGCGTGAGGCAAACCGCGCACTTGGAATCACCATCGTCGTCGTTGAGCAAAAGGTCGCCCTGCTCTCGGAGTACTGCAACCGCGTGCTCGTGCTCAACCATGGCGAAATTGCGCTGCAGGGCGAGCCACACGAGGTCTTCGCGCATACCGACGAGCTCCGTGCCATCGGCGTAGACTGCCCTCGCGTCACGCGTATCTTCAATAGCCTCGAGGCCGATGGCCTGGTAAGCGGTACCCCCTGCTTGGATGTCGATGAGGCTGAGCGCCTGATTTCGGGCATCGTCGACCCCGCACACGCGGCCATCGAAGCCCAGGCGCCCACCGGTTCCCCGCATGCACCGTCGTTGCGTCCTCATGCCAAGGACGCCGAACCCGTACTCACCTTCGACCATGTTGAGTTTGCCTATCCCAATGGCGGCGCCGCCGTACACGACCTTAGCCTGACGCTCTATCCTGGCGAGCTCGTGGGCATCGTCGGCCAAAACGGCGCCGGCAAGACCACGCTCACCAAACTGCTCACAGGCCTGCTTAAGCCCGCCTCGGGCAGCGTGCGCGTCACGGGACTGGATACTGTCGCGGTCCCCACGAGCCGTATCGCCCGCGAGGTCGCAACGCTCTTCCAAAACCCCGACCGCCAGATCTGCAAGGATACCGTGCTCGACGAGGTCGCCTTTGGCTTGGAGCTGGGCGGCATGGACCGTGCCGAGGCTCTGCGTCGCGCCCAGCTGGTCATCGACCGCTTTGGTCTGCCCGCCGACGAGGCACCGTTCTCGCTTTCGCGTGGCCAGCGACAAATGGTGGCACTTGCCTCCGTCGTAGTGGTTGAGCCCAAGATCGTCGTGCTCGACGAGCCCACGAGCGGCCTTGACTACCGCGAGTGCATGACCGTCATGGAAACGGTGCGCACCATGGCCGAGCGCGGTTGCGCCGTTATCATGGTCTGCCACGATATGGAAGTCGTCTCGGATTTTGCCGAGCGCATTGTGGTAATGGCCGACGGTCGCATCCTCGACCGCGGCCGCACGCACGAGCTATTCTCGAACATCGATCTCATGCGGCGTGCCTACGTGGAGCCTCCCCAGGTTATTGAACTCTCGCGCCGTCTGGCATCTTCCGTCTCGCCCGCTTTTGCGCAGGTGAGCGAGGTCACCGATGTCGTTCGAATTACCAAGGAGATGGTCCACCGTGGTTAACGTCATCGACTACATGCCGGGCGATACGCTACTGCATCGCCTGAACCCCGTCGTCAAACTGGGCCTCGCCGCCGCCATCATCGTCGGCATCTTCTTGTCCGACACCTACGTGGCGCTGCTGGGCTTTTTGGCACTCACCCTTGCGCTGGGCGCCTATGCCGGCGTCGTCGACCGTCTGTTCTCGCTGCTCAAGTTGCTGATCCCGCTCGCGCTTATCATGCTGGTGCTCCAGCTGGCCTTTATGCGCGATGGCAACGTGGTGTGGGGCTTTATCACCGACACGGGCCTCATCACAGGATCGAAGGCCTGTCTGCGCCTACTGGGTGTGGCGTTACCACTCATCCTCATGCTCATGGTGACCAAGCTCAACGACCTTGCCAACGCCTGCGTCGAGGTGCTGCACGTACCGTATCGCTATGCCTTCACCTTTACGACGGCCCTGCGCTTTGTGCCGGTGTTCGGCCAGGAAATGAATGCCATCATGGAGGCGCAAACCGCGCGCGGCGTGGAGTACGACACCAAGAACCCCATCAAGAAGCTCAAGCTCATGCTGCCACTGTGCGTTCCGCTGCTCATCTCGAGCGTGGGCAAGACCGACGCCACGGCCCTGGCAGCCGAGCAGCGCGGTTTTTATCTGCGCACGCGCACCAGCTCGTACAAGCGCTACCCCATCAAGGGTCTGGACATCGCCGTGCTCATCGTCAGCATCGCCCTCATCGCCATCGGCTTCCTGTTCTAGTTCACCACCGACAGCAACCGCCCAACGCAAAAGGCCTCAGCTCGCACCAAACGAGCCGAGGCCTTTACTGTTTCACAGATAAAACCTACCAAAATTAACCTGTCCCTTTTTGGCGGGTCGGAAGCTAGAGGCGGTAGGGGGCGCCGCTGCGGATGATGGATTCGCGCACCAGGACGTCCATGGCGTCGAGGGTGATCTCAGGCATCTCTCGGTACTTCTGCAGCACCGAGAGCTCGGTGCAGGCCAGAATGACGCGGTCGCAGCCGCTACGGGCGAACTCCCACATCACGCGGTCGAACTTATCCATATCGGGCTCACGTCCGGCCTTCACATCATCGTAGATAAGCGACATCACATCGTTCTGACGTTTCTCGCTGGGATAGACGACCTCAACACCCGCAGCCTTACATTCGCGGCCGTAGACGCCCGCGCCCACGGTGCCATCGGTGCCCATGATGCCGATCTTATGCACCGGCTCGGCCGGCATACTCAGGTTGGGGTCGAACTCGCACTCCCCCATCACCGCACCCGCAAGGGCGTAGCGCACCGACTCACGCGGCATGTGGATAATCGGCACCTTCGTAAACGACTGGATCTGGTCGTAGAAGTAGTGCGACGTGTTGCAGGGAATGGCAATGTGTGCACAGCCCAGCGACTCGAGTGCCTGGGCGCACTCTTTCATGGTCGCCAGCAGCTTGGCATGCTCGCCGGTCTTAATGGCCAGCGTGCGGTCGGGCATGGTCGACTTGGAGAGTACCACCATGTCGATATGTTCCTGATCGCAGGCAGCAGCCGTATGACGCACCACCTGGTCGTAGTAATACGACGTGGCCTCGGCGCCCATGCCGCCGATAACTCCCAGCTTTTCCATCGCCGCCTCCTTGGTGACGCTTGCGCAATTGCGCGTATCATACCCGCGCCCGCCCGATGCAAACCGGACGGGCGCCGCGCTCATCTACTTGTAATACGTCTTGAACAGCTTAAAGTGGCGCAGCTTGGTGTGCCACATGCGCAGCCAGCGGTTAAAGACAAAGTCGCCCTTCATAAACGAAGGGTCGGCGCCCTTGCCTTCCTTGTCCAGGCGATGCACCTTAGCGCGCAGCTCGGGATCCTTGACGTACTTGTCGACGACGCCCATGGGGACGACCATCCACAGCGCCTCGTCCTGCGCCGTCACAAACTCCGGCTCAAACGGGCGGTTGAACACATACTCGTCCACCACATACTTGGCAACGTTAAAGCCACTGTTAGTGACATAGTAGTTGCTGCGGCCCTGGCGCGTGTTGAAATCGAAGAACTTAAACGAGCCGTCGCGCTCGTCGTACTTAACGTCAAAGTTGGAATAGCCCACAAAGTGAAGGTCCTCGAGTAGCTTGCGCACGCCGCCCATGAGCTCGTCATTGGGCTCGGTGATGATACAGGCGTGGTTGCCGACGCCGTGAGGCTGATGCTCCTCGAGCAGCACATGGCCCAGGCACATCATGCGCACCTTGCCGTTGCGGTCGGAATAGCTGGTGAGCACGCGCATGTACTCGTCGTTGCCGGGCACGCGATCCTGCAAGATCAGGTCGTCAGTGTAGCCGCTGGCATACGAATCGCGAATGACCTGTTCCAGCTCGGCGCGGTCGGCAATCTCATAGGCCTTCTTCTGGCCCTCGAACTCGTGCTGCCACCACATGATGCCGTCAGAAGGCTTCAGAATCATCGGGTAGGGAAAATCAATCTGGTCGAGCACTTCGGCAGGCGCCTCACCCTGGGCGTTCAGCATCGCCATGGTGAAGGTAAAGGTATGCGGATAAGGCACGCCATGCTTCTCGCACAGCTCGTAGAAGATCTCCTTCTTCTGGCACTGCTCGAGCATGCTGTAGGGCGCGTAGGGAGCGACGATGTTATCCGCCAGCTCATGAGCATCCTTGGCCTGAGCCACGAGGGCAACATAGTTGTCGCCACAGCCCACAAGGACAATCGTCTTGTCGGCATGCGCTTGGGCAATGCCGTTGACGGTTTTGAGCATCACGGGCATGGTATCGATATCCACGTTGGGTGTGTAGTCGATAATCTGGCTGCGGTACGCGGGACCCGTCTGGTACTTGCCAAAGACCAGACTCTTGACCTGGTACTCCTCGTAGAAGGCGCGCGCCACCGAATAGGCGTTGATGTCGCCACCGAGCAGCACGGGAATGAACTCGCGCTCTGTAAACTGCAATGCCATGGAAACTTCCTATCATGAACTGCCCACACAACGGGCGGTCTTTGCGCAACTGGTTTATTCTAGCGTGCCAAGCCGCCGGCGCCCAAAGCTCCACCGTATCTATGGCAATCGACGTAATCGTCCAGCACGAAGACGGCGCTCACCGTTGTACGACAATGGGCAATGAACCTACCATTGTTGTAGGATTCAGTATATTGACATCCTCGAACGAAAGGCGCACACGTGCCCCAAGACCATCCGACCGATAATCCCATCCTCAATGCCGCGAAGCGCGAGCTGGCGGAACGCACACAAACGGCAGCTCCCCTACGCACCGCAAACGATGCTTACAACGGGCCTGCCCGTATCGTCTCAATCAACACGTCGGAGCACAAAGGCACGCGTAAGTCACCCGTCGCCGACGGGCACGACACCGTCATCGAGCAGTTTGGCCTCGCCTCCGATGCGCACGCCGGGCATTGGCACCGCCAGGTTTCCTTTTTAGCTGCAGAGTCCATCCAGACGGCGCAGGCGCGCGGGCTCGATGTGCGCAAGGGTGACTTTGGGGAGAACTTCACGACCCAGGGCATCAACCTGCTCTCGCTCCCCCTGGGAACGCAGCTCAAGATTGGCAACGATGTCCTGGTCGAAATCAGTCAGATCGGCAAGGTCTGCCACACCCGCTGTGCCATCTACTATCTCGCCGGCGACTGTATCTTTCCCCACGAGGGCATTTTCGGCGTGGTGCTACAAGGCGGAGAAGCCCATACCGGCGACGACATACAGGTGGTCAAGCTCGGCGATGGCACCTGTTCCTTCACTCCCGCCGACGCACTCAAAGAGGTGGAACAGGCTCGTCGCGAAGGAACCCTGCAGTTGTAAAACCCCACGTTGAAGTAGCTTTTACAGCTAAGAATCCCGTTGCAACAGGGTGCCGTAACGTTAAAGTTGAACTCTATGGTTTCTCAACAATTCACCATTCCCGCAGGTCAAAGCCAAAGCCTCAAGTTCAACTTGACCCTTTGGAACCTTTAAGGTTCAAGTTGAGGTCGAAAGCAGTAGTAGAATACCGTTCGAACCAAAACCTACGATTGATTGCAGAGGGACTGGATGCAGCATTCGAATCATCGCACCGCAGCGCTCATTGCGTCGAAGCCGGCTCGTATCATCACGAGCGCCGCGCTCGCCGTTGCGTTGACGGCCTCGCCGATGCTCTCCCCCGTTGCGGCGTATGCCGCCTCGCAGGCAACGCAGGACCAGCTTTCCGCAGCCCAGCAGAAGATCGAAGCCGCCACGAGCGCCTACAACGACGCCCGTACCAAACTCGATGACCTGCAAAAGCAGATTGACTCCAATGAGGCAAGCATCGAGGAAATCGAGGCTAAGCTTCCTGAGCAGCAGGCCAAGGCAAGTTCCGCCATGCGCGATCTGTACAAGTATCAGAAGGGCACCAATCCCATCGTGAGCTTCCTGGTCAACGCGCAGAGCCTGGGTGAGTTCATCACGACCTGCAAATACACCAACCAGATCACGAGCTCGAGCGTCGACGAGATCGAAGAGCTCAATAATATGCAAACCGAACTCGAGCAGAACAAGGCCGAGCTCCAGCAGGCCAAGTCTCAGCTTGAGGCAGAGCAGAAAAACGCCGAGGATGCGCTGGCGCAGGCCCAGCAGCTCCGCAGCGAGGCACAGGCAAAAGCCGAGCAGGAAAATGCCGCCGAGCTTGCCAAGCTTGAGGCCGATAAGGCCGCTGCCGCCGAGAAGCTCTCAGGCGAGGGCGTAAGCGGCAGCAATTCCAGCAGCCAGGCCACCAACACCAACACCACCATCGACACCACGGTGAACAACTCCAATACCGGTAGTTCCGATTACGATTCGTTCATTAATGAGTGGACGAGCCGCATCGACAATTATCTCGCCGGCTCCCCCATGGCAGGCCAGGGCTACAACTTTGCCGTCGCCGCTTGGAATACCGGTGTCGACCCCCGTTGGTCCCCCGCCATCGCCTGCATCGAGAGCACCAAGGGTGCTTATTGCGCCAATTCTTATAACGCCTGGGGCTGGAGTGCACGTGGCGGCGGTTGGCGCAGCTTTGGCAGCTGGAGCGAGGGCATCTCCGCTCACGTTGCCTATCTGGGCGCCAACTACGGCTCCACCCTTACCCCGGCTGCGGCCAAAAAGTACTGCCCGCCCACGTGGCAGGACTGGTACAACAAAGTCGCCGCTCAGATGAACCGCATCTAAGTGCAACTGCAAAGGGCCCCAACGGGGCCCTTTTCTTTTAGGTAGCGGAGGTATCGACGACGCCGGTCGCATTGGCAACCGCGACTATGACGATCATGCATAGGAGCAGCACACCCAATGCCTTGAGCCAGAGTTTCGCGAGTTTCTTGCCGCGATAGCTGTCGAGCAGTGCGAATCGCCGACGAAGACGGCGCTTATCGAGCAGCGCAAAATGCATAAGCACCATAAGGCCATCGACAAAGAAAAAATACTCGATTATGAGAAGCCACGTCGGGTAGCTTTGGTTTGCTCCCGTAGGGTGAAAGACGGCAAAGTGACTTCCGGCAAAGAACACAAGCAGCGAAAAGCAGACGAGCGTATTCCAAATGCGCCCCAGAGACTCCGGAACGCGAGAGAGCAGACCGCATGCAGCGGAGGCGGCAGGCCCAGGAAGCCCTGCAGGGTTCTGGAGCCCTTGGGGCGTCAACACCGCCTCCGAGGCCGGAGTACGGACAGGCGCAGGCGCAGGAGGCCGCACGGGGCGACTCAGATCGTATGCCGCGCGCGTCGCCCGTCCCAACGCTTCCGCGCTCGCAAAACGCTTGGCCGGGTCGAGTGCCATCGACATGCAGACGGCATCGGCAAGTGGAGTGGAAATGCCGCTCGCCTCGCATTGCTCGCGCATGTCGAGCCCTGGTTTAGGGTCGACTCCCGTCAAGCAGAAGAACAACAGGGCGCCAAGTGCGTAGACGTCGCTTCGCACACTCGTCTGCCCAAACCCATACTGCTCGGGCGGCGCATAGGGCCGTGTCCCAAACTTGACAGTATCGGCATCCGCGCCATCGCGCCATACGCGCGCGATCCCCAAGTCGATAATCACCAGCGATGAAAACGTCAGGCCGTCATCAGGCGTATAGTTGGCACCTGTCACGATGATATTCGACGGCTTGAGGTCGCGATGGATCACCGGCGCCGAAGTCTCCCCCGCCATTGCAAAACCGGCGTGGAGCTCGCCCACGGCATCGCATAGGGCAGGATACAATTCACACGCATAATCGGGGGTGGCTCCCAGACGGTCCACCAGCGCCCCGAGTGTCTCCCCTTCGATGTATTCCATAACCACGTTGAGCTCGTCGCCCACACGACGACAATCGACGATTCTGGGCAGGTGCTCAAAACGCCTGCCTGCCCGCTGAGCGGCAAACAGACGCTCGTATGCCCCGCCGATTTGAGCCGAAGCATCGATGCGTTTGCGGACAAAGGGGCCGAGCGAGCCGCCGCCGGTTCCTTCAAAGTACACGAGCTCGGTTGCTTCAACGGACGAGCGCTTAAGTACACGCTCCACGCGATAGCTGTCGTCGCGATCGAGCGACACCAGGTGCTCGGCAAGCGCTGCGGTCAGCTCGTCATCGGAATATGTTGGGGTCTGAGTATCCATAGCCTCCATCATAGCGCAGGGCGCAGACACCCCATGGCATCCGCGCCCCGTTCGTTTGCATCGTTGTTCGACAGCTCCGCCAGCTCAGATATCAGCCGCTAACTCACCGTCTCCTCGCCAAAGCGATACAGCTCCTCGTTGACCTTTTGGAGGCTGCACCTGCGATCGATGCAAAAGATGATAATCGCATCGCGGCGGTCCTTACAATTGAGGATGTTGGCACCCGCCGCCGTCAAGGCGCGGTTGGTCTCCTTGAGCGTTAGCGCCATGGCGAAGGCAATCTGCAGCACCTTATTGCGACTCGGATGACGCGCACCGGTAAAGATCTGATAGCCAAAGGTCTCATTGAGATCGGCCATACGAACCACGCGCGAGCGCTCCAAGCCCTTTTCCTGCAGCAGCTGCTTCAGGTAGTCCGAAAGCGACGGGGTGGCAAAGTCGTGCTCCTTGATATAGCCATCGATGTTTGGCGCGCCGAGAAGCTCATTGAGTAACTCGTCAGTCAGCTTTTTATCGGGCATTCGGCCTCACCTCCCCCAGTGCATGCAACATGCTAGAAACCGCTTACGTCCGAACGCTCCCAGCTAGCAACCTGGTCGGGAGACACCGTGCCCAGTGCCTCGAACTTCCAGGAGCCGCCCGCCTTCAAATGATTGGTGTTTGCAAGAGCCGTTCCAACCTGATTGCCATCGGCATCATACAGAACATATTCAATCTGAATGTAGCTCTTTTCCTTGTCCGTGTTATTGGTCAGCGTACCCGTGATCTTATAGGTAAACTGATTGGAAGTGTCTTCAGCCTCGTCAGCAATGGTATACGGTTCTTGCGGTTCTTTTTGCTCCTCAGCCTGCTGTGTCGTCTCGGCAGGTTTTGCCGAATCGCTCGCAGACGAATCGGTTGAGTTGCCGCCCATAGAGCCCACGGCACCGACAATAACCAGCACCACGATGATGCCTAGGACAATCTTGCCGATCGGCTTCTTTCCCTCTTTTGCCATTATTCATCCTTCCTACGATCCGGCTACCGTGCCGGCACACAGCACATCGTAGGAAGGATTAAACTTGAATTCATTAGCTGAGAGCTAAGGTTGCGGTAAACGGCCAATGCAGTTATCCAAACGCCGAGCAAACGCACTTTGCGCGACCGTCTGCTGGCAGTGCGTCAACCCACCGTTACGGATTCCCCAGTAAAGGCGCTAATCATCAACAGGACAAAGAACACCAGGTAGCTGGCACTCAGCGGGTACGCAATAATCAGGAAGACGACCCAGCCGACAGTGGTTTTACCGTCGGCACGGCGTTGCTCGCGATTGCGGCAAAGCCAAATCGTCACGCCAATGGCCACAATCAACAGCACAAGTGCCGCTGCGGCCAGTCCAGCAAGCGCAAACATCACGCCAATGCTCACAGCAATAACCGGGAGCAGCAGCAAGCCGCACCCGCACCCACCAGGACTATACACGGCAGTCTGTCGGCGCTTCATCATCACTCCAAGTTAAGCAATCGTTTGTAGACATCGAGGCCTTTGAGCAGGATTTCCTCGTCAAAGAGCATGGTATCAGTGTGAAGAGCGCTCATCGCATAGGCTGGGCAGCCATCAGCGTCAATCGGGTTTTCTTGCCCCTCTGGCACACCCGTGCCCAGCAAGAAGAACACGCCCGGCAGATGGCGCTGGTAAAAGGCGAAGTCCTCGGCAATCAGCAAAGGCTCATCCACGAGCTGCAGCTCAGGCAAGGCAGGCGCGACATTGGCAAATAGCTCGGGGTCGTTGTCGACCGGCGGATAGCCCTCGGCAAAGTCGAGATCGTACGTGCAGCCCGTTGCGGTGCACGCCTCGTCGAGCACACGGCGTACGCCCTCGCGCGCACGGTCGAACATGTCGTCCGTAAACACACGCAGGCTTCCGGCCACATGGGCCTCCCCCGCCACCGCATTGCAGACGGTGCCTGCCTGCAGCAGACCAAACTTACCGATACAGGGCTCGTCGGTGCCCAGCTCGTCCATCAGCTCGCGCTCGGCAACCAAAAACTTCGCTGCCGCCAACGCGGCATCGTGCGACTCCCCAACCGGCACACCATAGGTCTTAGCGATGTGGATGCTCGTACCGTGAATATGGATATGCGTCTCGCTCGAACGCGCCAGCAGCGGACCGGGGCAGCTCGCCAACGTGCCGGCGGGCAGATCGGGCCACACGTGGAAGCCGAAGATGCGATCCGCCCCGTAACGCTCGAACACACCACTCTCGCATACCGTCTTGGCACCACCGGTCGTTTCCTCGGCCGGCTGGAACACAAAGAGAACGTTGCGCCTAATGGCGCCCGGCTGTTCGCGAATCGTACGGTCGACATACGTCGCGGCGGCAAGCGCCATGACCATGTGTCCGTCATGTCCGCAAGCGTGCATCTTGCCGGGATGGGTCGAGGCAAAGGCCGCTCCCGTCGCCTCCGCGATGGGCAGCGCATCCATATCGGCGCGAATCGCCGTGGCATGCGCGGCATCAACGCCGGCGTCAAAGAAAGCACAGACGCAGCTGGGGCACGGATGGGTCACTTCGCAGGTAAGCGGTGCCAACACGCCCTCGATATAGGCAATGGTTTGCGGAAGATCGAAATCGAGCTCCGGAATGCGATGGAGATCGCGGCGATAGCGACGGAGTTCTTGGAGCTCGGTCATAGAGGATCCCTTCGTGAGGCACATCTGTGCAACTTATTGTGATACAGGATTGTGGCGCACATGTTTCCAGCATATCCCTGCATTTTTTAAACGTTATATACGAATACTCTTGTTTGGTAAAGTGCAACGTGGTAGGGTCGTTACCACTTGATAGAGGCGCGGGCACGAAGAACCGCGGGCGAGCCGGCAGGCTTTGACCCCGTGGGGAGGCGAAACCCGCCGAACTGGGCTTTTCGGGCACGAACAACCTGGTGGGCCTGTGGGAAACACCCACAGGACTGTCTGCAGCAATGCGGGAGCGCTATCCGGACATTGGGTCCACGCTATGCGGATTCGATGCGCAGATGGCGCCGTCTGGATAGCGAGGTTTACGGGACATGGCATTGACCCCCAATGAGGCATATGCGGCCAAGCAGCCGTTTGTGGACAAGGAGACACTCGAGCATATCGTCGAGCAGTTCCCCACGCCGTTTCATCTATACGACGAGGCGGGCATCCGCCGCAACATGCAAGAAGTGCGCGACGCCTTTGCATGGAACCCGGGCTTTAAGGAATACTTTGCCGTCAAGGCCAACCCCAACCCGGCGCTCATCTCCATTCTCAACGAATACGGCTGCGGCTGCGATTGCTCGAGCTATACCGAACTCATGATCGCCCGCTCACTGGGTATCACGGGACACGACATCATGTTCTCGTCCAACGACACGCCGGCTGCCGACTTTGAGCTCGCCGACAAGCTGGGTGCCATCGTCAACTTTGACGACATCAGCCACATTGAGTTCTTTGAGCGTGTTGCGGGGCCCATCCCCAAGACGGTCAGCTGCCGCTTTAATCCAGGCGGCCTGTTCCAGCTCTCCAACGGCATCATGGACAACCCGGGCGACTCCAAATATGGCATGACCACCGAGCAGCTCTTCGAGGCCTTCCGCATGCTCAAGGCCAAGGGTGCCGAGGACTTTGGCATCCACGCATTCCTTGCCAGCAACACCGTCACCAACGACTACTACCCCAAGCTCGCGCGCATCCTCTTTGAGCTTGCCGTACGCCTGGAGCGCGAGACCGGCGCACACGTCGTCTTCATCAATCTGTCCGGCGGCGTCGGCATCCCCTACCTGCCCGAGCAGCAGGCCAACGACATTCGCGCCATCGGCGAGGGAGTACACGCGGCATACGACGAGACCCTGGTTCCCGCCGGCATGGGCGATGTGGCCATCTGCACTGAGATGGGCCGCTTTATGATGGGTCCCTACGGCTGCCTGGTCACCAAGGCTATCCACGAGAAGCAGATCTACAAGGACTATATCGGTGTCGATGCAAGCGCCGTCGATTTGATTCGCCCTGCCATGTATGGCGCCTACCACCACATTACGGTGATGGGTCAGCCGGGCGGCGCCGACAAGGCCACAGCGCCCGTCACGAACACCTATGACATCACGGGCAACCTATGCGAGAACAACGACAAGTTCGCTATCGATCGCAAGCTGCCGCATATCGACATGGGTGACCTGCTTGTAATCCACGATACCGGTGCGCATGGCTACTCCATGGGCTACAACTACAACGGACGGCTGCGCTCGGCCGAGGTGTTGCTGCGCCCCGACGGCTCGGCCGACCTTATCCGCCGCGCCGAGCGCCCGGGCGATTATTTTGCCACGCTCGACGTGCTGCCGTGCGGCCGTGAGCTGCTGGCCAAATCGCGTGCCGAAAACGCTCGTCGTCGCGCTCAGGACGAGCGCCTGGCCGTCGCCGCCCAATGGAACAAACGCATCCAGATCGCGGAAGCGAAGGAGAAGAACATGGATATCCGCAACCTCGAGGGCTCGATCGTCGCCCTCGTCACGCCGTTTAAAAAGGACGGCAGCGTCGACTTTGACGCGCTCGAGCGCCTTATCGATTTCCACTTGCAAAATGGCACCGACGCCATCCTCACCCTGGGCACCACCGGTGAGAGCGCCACGATGACCGATGACGAGGACAACTCCGTCGTCGCCGCCGTGGTCAAGCATGTTGCAGGACGCGTCCCCGTCATCGCCGGCTCGGGCTCCAACTCCACGCAGACCATGCTCACCAAGTCGCTCACCTATCAGGGCCTGGGCGCCGACGGTCTGCTGCTCATTACCCCCTACTACAACAAGTCCAACGAAGAGGGTATCTATCAGCACTTTAAGACCGTCGCCGATGCCGTTGACATCCCCTGCATCCTGTACAACATCCCCGGCCGCTGCGGCTGCGGTATCAGCGAGCGCAACGTAGAGCGCCTTGCCGCACATCCTAACATCATGGGTATTAAGGAAGCCTCTGGCAACGTCGCCTACGCGGCCAAGATCGCCCACCTGCTGTCCGACGACTTCCGCATGTACTCGGGCGAGGACGCGCTTACCGTACCGCTCATGAGCCTGGGCGCCTCGGGTACCATCAGCGTATGGGCCGACGTGCAGCCGCAGCTCGTGCACGACATGTGCCGCGCCTATCTGGACGGTGACGTGGCACGCGCCCGCGATATCCAAATTGCCGGCCAGCCGCTCATCAATGCCCTCTTTAGCGAGGTCAACCCCATCCCCGTCAAGGAAGCGCTCGCCCAGATGGGCATGATCGAGGCAAACTACCGTATGCCGCTGTGCCCCATGGCAGACGACACGCGAGCCGCACTTACCGATGCTCTGAAGGGAGCTGGTCTGCTTGATTAAGACCGTCATTATGGGAACGGGCCGCATGGGCTCGCTCATCCGCACTACCGCCGAAGGCATTGTCGACGCCGGCGGGCAGCCCGTTTTTGATATCGTCGGACAGATCGGTTTTGATCTGTCCGAGCTCGAGAGCGCCCCGGCAGCCGACGTCATCATCGACTTCTCGAACGTCGTGACCTTCGATGCCGTCGTCGCCTATGTCGAGCGCACGGGCGCCGCGTTGGTCTCGGGCACCACGGGCTACACACCCGATCAGATGGACCGCCTGCGCGAGCTGGGTCAGAACGCCCGCGTCATGCACTCGGGCAATTACTCCATCGGCATCGCAGCCCTGCGTCATCTGGTAGCACAGGCCACACGCGAGTTGCCCGGCTTTGACTGCGAAATCGTCGAGACGCACCATAACCAAAAGGTCGATGCCCCCAGCGGCACTGCCAAGTTGCTGCTGGATGCCGTCGTCGAGGCCGAGCCCGAGACAGGCTACCACCCCGTCTATGGCCGTGAGGGCATGTGCGGAGCGCGCGACCCCAAGGAGATCGGCATGCACTCGCTGCGCGGCGGCACCGTCGCCGGCGTGCACGAGGTGAGTTTCTTTGGCCAGGACGAGGAGGTCACGCTCACCCACCGCGCCACGAGCCGTCAGATCTTTGTCAACGGCGCCTTGGCAGCCGCGCAGAAGCTCGTCACCCGCGAACCCGGCTTCTATACGTTTGACCAGGTCATGTTCGCCTAACCAGGTATCAACCGAATCCACCCAAAGGAGAGATAGCAAATGAGCAACGCAGCCGAGATGGATGCACAGGAGATTATCAGCTACATCGCCACCGCGCCCAAAAAAACGCCCGTCAAGCTGTACGTGCGCGAGAAGCCGGGCATGAAGGTCCAGTGGGGCAATGCACACGTCTACGGCGGTCGTCGTGGCAAGACCGTCTTTGGCGACTGGGATGAGCTCAAGACCATCCTCGATGCCAATGCCGACTCCATCGACTACTACGACGTCGAGAATGACTGCCGCAACTCCGCCGTCCCCATGCTCGACCTTAAAGGCATCAACGCCCGCATCGAGCCGGGCGCAATCATCCGCGACCGCGTCGAGATCGGCGACCGCGCCGTCATCATGATGGGTGCCATCATCAACATCGGCTCCGTTATCGGCGAGGGCATCGAGGGGCGGCCGCGCCACCGTGGGTAAGAACTGCCATATCGGCGCCGGCACTGTGTTGGCGGGCGTCGTTGAGCCCGCGAGCGCCACGCCTGTCATCATCGAGGATGATGTCATGATTGGCGCCAACGCCGTGGTCCTGGAGGGCGTGCGCGTGGGCAAGGGTGCTGTCGTTGCCGCCGGCGCCGTGTGCGTCGAAGACGTCCCCGCCGGCGCCGTCGTGGCCGGTGTCCCCGCCCGCGTCATCAAGATGCGCGACGCCCAGACCGATAGCAAGACCGGTCTGGAAGAGGGCTTACGTCAACTTTAATAGTTACGCGGTTTTGACAAACCGCGTTTTCGCTGACTTATGCTCAACCTGCGGGGCAATTCATCCCCAAACAAGAAGGCCGAAGCCCCAAGGAGCTTCGGCCTTTGCTTTCTCGCTGTAGACGTAACGCAACTTATCGATTCTCGATGCTGCCGATATTCTTGAGCTCGATGGAGATGAGGCCGTTGGGCTCGTTGACAAACTCGATGTACTCAGAGTTCGAACCCATCTCGGCCGGGAAGCTGATCTCGATGCCCGTGTCGGTACGGATTTTGTGGTTGCGCACCGCCGCGCGTTCGACCTGCTTGCGCTCCACGGGCACACGCTCAGGCACCTTCTCCTCAGTCAGTGCCGCACGCACGCTCTCCTTGATGACCGGCTCGTCCTCAAAGACTTCGTCGACAATATCCCAAGGCGGCAGCTCCTCGTCATCCTCGACTTTCTCGGCAACGGCAGCCTTAACCTTGGCGAGCGCCACGGCCGTATTGGCACCGTGCTCCTCGGCGACTTCCTCGACCACACGCGTCACGGTGTCGATGACCTCCTTGCCCGATACGCCCGTGTCGCACTGCAGCAGGCCATCGGGGATAAGCATACGGTCCTCGCCGGCAATCTTGCGCTTCTTGTCCACGTAGCCGATCTCCATGGTGCTCGCACGCACGATGGCATAGCTTGGAACCTTTTGCGAGGGGTTTGGCAGAATAGCGTAGTGGCGCGCGATGTCGTTGCGCACCTCCCCCTCCTCGCGGCCCACCTCGTGCATAAAAGCCTGCTTGGAGCCCAGCAGCATCACGGCAAACCAGCGGGCATCCTCATCGTCGTCAAAATCAGCCACGAGCACATCGGTAGACTCGGCTTTCTCGGCTTTGGTGAGCTCGGAGGAGATAAACTCCGCAATCTGCTGCGACAGGTCCACGAACTCGCGCTCGCCAAAGAAATAGCCCTTGAGCTCGCCGCCGAATGCGGAGTTCTCGGCAAACGTGGCGCGTTTATTGTCGGCCGAGGTGCGTGCGCGGCGCAGATGCGTGGTTACAAAATTGCGCACGGTACGGCTTTCGATATCGAGCTCGCGCTGGCTCATAACGTTGACGGCCGAGTCAAAGTCCAGGATATGCAGGATTGCGTGATTGATTTTCATATACGGCATTCCGTTCTAGATCGAATTGAGCACGAACCAGTATAGCGGTCGAGCCTACCCCAAGCGTATCGAAGATTGGTGCATCGGGGACAGGTTGCTTTGCACCAATGGCTAGCGCAGGAGCTCGGACTGCCAAGCCTCGAGCTGTTCTGCCAAGCTCTTGCCGGCAGCGGGCATGTCGATCTGGGGACGTTTGGGCAGAAGCGCACATTTTAGGATTGCCGCGATGGTCTGCGAGACAAAGCGTCGCGTATCCTTGTCAAAGCCTTGCGCAGCCTGGAGCATCACGGGCAGGCTCTCGCGCAGATTCCCAGCGATATCCGCAAACCGCTCAGCACCCGTAGCCTCAAGCACGGAGAACAACGCATCTACAAAACGCTCGCGCTCGCTAGGCGACACCGCAAGCAGCATCTCGCGAATGGAGCCATCAACGTATCGAGCACCGGCGGACAGGCGCTCACAGTACACGAAGTCGCGACCATCAACCACCCAGCTAAAGGGATTATGCTGAAGCAGGCTGAACTCGGTGCTCTCAACGATGGCATAGTCCTCCTGTGTCTCGAACATCATGCCAAAGATTGACGACCGAGGTAGCGTCTTGTCGATTCGACCGGATAGGTCGGCGAAGGCGTTGCCGCTCAGAAACTCCTCGACGAAGCCCGGACCATCATGGGAATACGCCCGTTCGATTCGCTCACGGGCGACATCGGGGCACATCGCCGCACCGTACACCGCAAGGTTTCCACCCTTGGAATGACCTCCGCACAAAAGCGGCCCGTCAATCGCATCCGCCGCCTCGTCTACATAACGCGCCGCGGATTCCTGGGCCGGCACAGGACACCGGAACGCCATGTTAAAGTCCTCTTTCCAGCCCACAATCGTGCTGTCGGTCCCCCGGAAGGCAAGATAGCTAAACCCCGCCGGAAATCGGAACGTCATGGCCGCAAACTGCTCCGTTGTCTCGGCATCACTCACGCTACGATAGCCGCAAACACGAACGCCACGGTAGCGAGGGCTTGCTGCCACAGCCTCCAACAGGGCACGGCTCCCCTCCGGATCCCACAGGTCGCCAATCATGTCTTGGTAGCACTCGGCGCGCAGCAGCTCGCGTACGTCTAGGCCCTGCCAGTTCGTCAGCTCCGCCATATCACCCGGCAAACGCAAATAGGACAACCACGCAAAGACCAGGCTATCCACCGCGCAGAACGGCCGTTCCTCAAACGGATCAAACGCCGTCTGGGCATAGGTCAAAAAATTAGGCGAATCCGACATGGCCCTCCCATCAACTATGGTGCATTGGGGTGGTGCAAAGTAACCTGACCCCCTCGCACCAAAAAGGCGCCCGGGCCGCGTTGACCCGGACGCCTTCATTGTAGCTTTTCGCTCTAGCGAGCTCGATTTAGCAGGAAAAGTCGACGCTGTCGATGATGTCCTTGAGGGCCTTGGCGGAGGCGGTGAGCTCATGCTGCTCGTCATCGTCCAGCGGCACGGGGACGCGGCAGACAACGCCGTCGCGGCCAACGACGGTCGGCATAGAGATGGCGAGATCGGACAGGCCATACTCGCCCACCATGAGCGAGGAGACGGGCAGAACGGTCTGCTCATCGCGCATGACGGCGGTGCAGATGCGCTTGACGGCCATGGCGACGCCATAGTAGGTGGCGTGCTTCTTCTCGATGATGGTGTAGGCGGAGTTCTTGACGTCCTCGGCGATACGCTTCTCAGCAGCCTCATGCTCCAGATGGCCGTGAAGCTCGCAGAAGGTGTTCAGTGGCACGCCGGCAACCTGAGCGCTGGACCAAGCGACAAACTCGGAGTCGCCGTGCTCACCCATGACGTAGGCCTGAACGTCGCGCGGGTCAACCTCGACGTGGGCGCCAAGCATCTGCTGCAGACGGCCGGTGTCGAGTACGGTGCCGGAGCCGATGACATGACCCTCGGGCAAGCCGGACATCTTGATGGCGGCATAAGTCAGAACATCGACCGGGTTGGAGACGATGAGCAGAATGCCGTCAAAGCCAGACTTCTTAATCTCGGGGATAATGGACTTAAAGATGTTGACGTTCTTGTTGACCAGGTCCAGGCGGGTCTCACCGGGCTTCTGGGCAGCGCCAGCGGTGACGACGATCATGGCGGCGTCGGCGACATCGGAATAATCGCCGGCGTAGATCTTCATCGGCTCGGCAAACGTCATGCCGTGCGCGATATCCAGGGCCTCGCCCTCGGCGCGGTTCTTGTCCACGTCGATGAGGACCATCTCGGAGAACAGACCGCTCTGCATCAGCGCGAACGCCGAAGACGAACCGACGAAACCGCAGCCGACAATAGCGACCTTCTTCTCGTTAACCATAAGAAACTCCCATCTCACTCCACAAACAAGCCGCCCGGGAACGACCCGAGCGGCTTGCCGTAATCCCAATACATCCAATCGGGACTTTGATTATGCTCCTATTCGCAGCCAAAAATCGACCGTTTACCGAAATTGTTTGCAGGATTCGTAAAATAACTGCACGAAATCGGTTTCGAGCTATTGACGAGGCGAAATAGCTTTCTAATACAGGCCCGCCTCGCGAATGGCCTCGACAGCCAAAGCAATCTGATCGGGTGGCAGAACCAGCGCCATGCGCACGTGCCCCTCGCCCGAAGGACCAAAGCTCGCGCCCGGCGTCACCACAACGCCGGCCTTCTCCATGAGCTCCTCGCAAAACGCCATGGAATCGGTGCGACCACCGGGAAGCTTGGCCCACACAAACATAGAGCCATGCGCGTTGGGACGCTCCCAGCCCAGGTCCTCAAGACCGTCGCACAGGGCGTCGCGGCGCTCCTGGTACTTCAGACGCTGCGCCTCGACTTCATCGCGCGGACCGTTCAGGCAGGCGATGGCGGCCTTCTGGATCGGGAAGAACATACCGAAGTCGATCTGGCCGCGCAGCTTGGCAAAGGCCGAGACCACATCCTCGCGACCGACCAAAAAGCCAATGCGGGCACCGGTGACATTAAACGACTTGGAGAGCGAGAAGAACTCCACGCCCACCTCGAGCGCACCGGGATACTGCAAGAAGCTGCCGCACGGCTCGCCGTCGAACACGATGTCGGAGTATGCGTTGTCATGGACGATCAGCAGGTCGTGCTCGCGGGCGAAAGCGATGATCTCCTCGTAGATCTCGGGCGTGCCCACCGAGCCCACCGGGTTGGCGGGCAGCGACACGATCATATACTTGGCACGATCGGCAACTTCGGGGTCGATACCCGCCACATAGGGCAGGTAATTGTGCTCGGCAACCAACGGATAGTACTCGAGTTTGGCATCGGCGATTTTGGCGCCCGCCTCGAAGACCGGGTAGCACGGATCGGGAACCAGAATGGTGTCACCCGGGTCGAGCAGGGCCAGGCCCAAATGGCCCACACCCTCCTGCGTGCCGTTGCACGACTGCACCATGGACGGCGTAATGCCCGAAACGCCAAAGCGACGCTCATAGTAATCGCACACGGCTTGCTTGAGTTCGGGCAGGTCGCGCAGGGCATACTTCCACATCTCAGGATCTTGGGCTGCTTGTGTGAGTGCCTCGACCACGTGGTCGTACGGCTTAAAGTCGGGCGTGCCCACGCTCATGTTGTAAATGGTCTTGCCCTGAGCCTTCAGTGCGAGAAGCTTGTTGTTGAGCGAGGCGAAAACCTCCGCGCCAAAGCGGTCGAGACGCTGCGATGCCTGCATGGTGCCACCTTTCGATATAAAAAACGCGGCGCTCCGACAAGAGCGCCGCGCGATACGGGCCATCAGATTGCAAAAGTGTAACGCTTGCAACCCCCGTATTGGTTCAATTTGGCCAACCTTAGTCAATTGCATTAAGCGCGTCGATCTGCGCAAGCCACAGTCGCGAGCTGGCGTCACTTGGCATGCGCCAATCGCCGCGCGGGCTGAGCGTCACCGAGCCCACCTTGGGACCATCGGGCAGGCAGCTGCGCTTAAACTGCTGGGCAAAGAAGCGACGGTAGAACGTACGCAGCCACGTGTGGACGGTCTTGGCGTCGTAAACGCCCTCGAAGCTCTTGAGCGCCATACGGTAGATCTTGCCCGGCTCAAAGCCAAAACGCAGCAGGTAGTAGAGGAAGTAGTCGTGCAGCTCGTACGGGCCCACCAAATCCTCAGTCTTCTGCGCAATCTCGCCGTCGCCCGTGGGCGGCAGAAGCTCGGGGGACACCGGCGTGTCGAGGATATCGAGCAAAACCTCGGCAATGCGCCCGCCAAAGACATCGGCCGCATAGCGCACCAGATGGCGCACAAGCGTCTTGGGCACGCTCGCGTTGACGGCGTACATGCTCATGTGGTCACCGTTGTACGTAGCCCAGCCGAGCGCCAGCTCCGACAGGTCGCCCGTGCCGATGACAAAACCGCCAGTCTGGTTGGCCAGATCCATCAGAATCTGCGTACGCTCGCGCGCCTGGCCGTTCTCGTAGGTCACGTCCTGCACGGTCGGATCGTGCTCAATGTCCTTGAAGTGCTGCTCCACGGCCGCGTGGATCGAAACCTCACGGAAACTCACGCCCAGGTCGCGGGCAAGCGACTCGGCATTGGACTTGGTGCGATGCGTCGTGCCAAAACCTGGCATGGAGACCGCCGTGATACCCGTGCGCGGCAGCCCCAGCGCATCGAAGGCACGCACGGTCACAAGCAGCGCCAGCGTGGAGTCCAAGCCACCCGAAAGGCCGATGGCTGCAGCCTTGGTACCCGTATGGGCAAGGCGGGTCTTGAGGCCAGCAGTCTGCAGATTGAGAATAGTCTCGCAGCGCTCGGCCAGATCACCGTGGTCGGCCGGCACAAAGGGCGCGCGGGGGAAGACACGGTAAATGTCGAGTGCATCGCGCAGGACAGGCTCGTCTGCCAGCACGCCCTCAAACGAAAATTCAACGGTTGTGGCCTCCGGCGCATCGTCCGCGCGCGTCCACGTCGTCGAGCGACGGCGCTCGGCAACCAGACGGTCGAGGACAACATGGGCAACCGCCATATCGCAGGTAAGGAGCTTCGTCGCCGCCAGCTTAGAGCCGTTTTCGTAGACGAGGTTCTCGCCCGCAAAGACCATATCGGTCGTGGACTCGCCCTCGCTCGCGTCCGCATAGGCATAGGCACAGTACAGGCGCGCGCTTTGATTAGAGATAAGGCTGCGGCGGTAATCTGCCTTACCGATGATTTCGTCAGAAGCCGACGGGTTGAGAATCACCGTCGCACCGGCAAGCGCCATCTCGGTCGAAGGGGGCGCCGGCACCCACAGATCCTCGCAGACCTCAACGCCCAGCACCATATCCTCGGCACCCTCGTCACAGCAGCGGTAGACAAGCTCCGAACCCAACGGAACCGGACCCTGACCGGCAAACTCGACCCACACGGGATCTGCGGGCGCCGGAGCAAACCAACGACGCTCATAGAACTCGCCATAGTTAGGCAGATACTTCTTGGCCGTGAGGCCCAAAAGCTCGCCCGCGCAGCACACGGCGGCACAGTTGTAGATATTCTCGGCAACCGCAACGGGAAGACCGATGGTAAAGACGATCGGCAGCTCACGGGTTTCATCGAGGATATGCACCAGAGCAGCCTCGCAGGCATGCAGCAGTGTGCGGTTATGGAACAGATCGGCCGCGGTATAGCCGCACAAGTTGAGCTCGGGCAGCACCAGCGCGCGAACGCCGCGCTCGGTAGCCTCGCGAACAGCCGCCAGCGCAACCTCGGCATTGCCCTCGACATCGGCCACGCGAATCTGTGGCGACGCCGCCGCCACACGCAAAAAGCCATCGTTCTTATTAGCCGAAACGCAGCATTGCCTAGTTGATCTGGACACTGGAGGCCCCTTCTACCCTGAGATTCAGTCTAACGGACGTTCACATATCTCTAACTAGCCAAAGCAACCTCCCAGTTTACTGAGAGGCCAACCTGTGCTAGGAGCATGTATTTCAATAATATCTTTAATTAAAAAAGGAGAAATCGATAATCGACTTCTCCTTTAAGCGAGGCGAGTAAATTCCGAAACTAATGGCAGAATTTATCCATGTAGTCCTCAAAGTCGAACACTTCTACCACGACGCCCTCTTCCTGAAACTCTTTCAGTTGCTCCAAGAGATCTTTGTTAATAACGTCCATGCAGAAACCTCCTCTATCTAATCAACTGTAGTATATCTGCTTTCATGCAATTATCAACCAACTTGTTTAATTGCTCCTCGTTTGCCGATAGTCCCTCTTTTTTCAAAATGTCGCGCACCTCGTTCTTAGTAATCGGCTTTTCAAACAACGAAAGCAAAGCGAACGAAAAATCATTAACCGCACACATTCTATGGGTGGCACAACTCAGCAGTACTCTTAACCCCTCTTTTGAGCGTCCGACTTCTTTCACAAACGAACTTTTAACCAATTGAAAACCATTATCGTGCATTACATAATCGGCATCGATATTTGTATTCAGCAATCCATAATGCAACAGTTCTTCTATCGTCCTTGTCAGCTCGAGGTCGCCCTGATCAAGGATAAGAGAAATGCTACAATCGGCCTCCAATAAACGGGCCAACTTAAGGTATACCAACTGGGAAACAGCATAGACATGATGGTATTCAGAATTATAGAAGTAGGCAAATGGCTCAACGAGCACGACAGAGGTCTTGGAATCCAGCCAGATTCGATCAGCTGGATTTAGACTAGTTAGCCGTCGCTTTACTTTGGTCAAATGTCCCTTATACCTGACAGCGTGAATAGAATCTAGGATCCAGGTCACCTCTGAAATATGAAGCCGCTGGGGCAAGTCAATTGTGTCGCTACCGTTTATGACCTCTTGCATATAAAAATCAATATGATGCTCATCAGATAAGGATTTTGCTTCATTTAAAGTTAAACCAGTGCCTGAAACATAATCCACTTCGAGGCGCAAATCCTCATATTGGGACTTCGGCATTACAGAGACACCATACTTATCGGGATGATTCCAAACATCCGACCCCATAACGAGACCAAAATTCGTAAATCCTCTCGTGGAATATGGAACACCACATACCTGTTTTGAATAATTCAAAACATTCTCTGTATAAGCTAAGGTGTTCAGAGCCTCTTCTTTAGTTTCGGTCGGAAAGCCAATCATAAAGAATAGATGAACAGGAATACCCGCATTGAGACAATCATGGATATTGCGATCAATCCAATCAACTCTCGTGTTCTTCTTCATTAGATCAAGAACTCTTTGGTTGTATGACTCGAGGCCAAACTGAATCTGCCTACATCCACTTTGGTATATCTTGTTGAAAACGTCTGTACTTAGGGTTGGAGAGAACCTCGTTTCTCCATGCCAGAAAAACGTTTTTCCCGATGCGTTTATTTCATCCGCGAGTTGCTCCATTCTTTTGCCTTCGAATGTTTCATCCACAAAAGAGAAAACTCTCGTGCCGTATTTTTCATTTAACCGACACATTATTTCAAATACTCTCGATATAGGCATCTTTCGGTAACAACCACCGGTAGCACCGGGAATGGTGCAGAAGGCGCAATGATTAAAACACTGCCTAGAGGAATAAACCGGCAATATTAACTCAGGCATGAAGTATTTAGAAAGGGCGAAGCCATCGAAATCGGGAACCGTATCGTTGATAAATGTTTGCTCAATCCGATGGTTTTTATATATCTTCCCACCTTTAGCATGGCAAAGGTTTGGAACACAGTCGAGATTGTCATCACCAGAGTCAAGAGCCTCAAGAAGACGTGCAAGCGGCTCTTCGCCGTCATACATCATTATCGAATCAATGTATTCAAAAAAGGGATGCCATTCTTTCATGCAGTCATCTGCTAAACGAGTAATGTAATTGCCGCCCAATGAGACGTGTTTAACAGATGGACATTCTTCTTTAATCAGTTTCGCTAACGTAACTGCAGAAATCAATTGGAAACAGCCGCTCACCGAAATCCCAATAAACTCGATTTTTTCCCTCTGAATACGCTTAAGAAAGGCAGTTTCATAGAAGGAAATAAACGGATTATGCAAGGTATCCGCAAGCGATTTCATTATTTCTGGTGTCGAATAATAATCATAGGGCAGATCTATGGAGTTGAACGTGTATTTAACTCCATATGAGACGTGATTTATGATATAGAGTGCATTTCTAAAAATGTTTTCAGCATATTGTCTTTCTTTTAGATTAAAGTATCTCTTCGATCTGAAAATATCTTTTGCCTCGTCAACATTAAGTGCTGACTTTTGTATCAACTCGATTGTTAATTGAACATTCGAACTAAACGAATCCTTTGATTCCCGATACCTTTTACAGCACTCTTCGACATGTCTAAAAGATAGGAGGTCATCGTAAAATTCCACGTTTAAGTCAACGATGTCAACTTTATATTGTTCAACCTCTTGAAGATATGACTTCAAAACAGGCAAGGCAAGATACGGCCCCACTGGACTCCATCCTGGGGGAAATACTAAAAGCGTTTTAGGCATATCAACGTCACATCTTTCGCAAATAATTCAATTGAAACACAACTACCATCATAATTGAAAATACACCAAGTCCTGTAACGAGAATTGAGAACATCGCGATGCTCGTGAACAGCGAAACAAGGAGTGTTGAAATAACAACAGCAACCGATTGCAAAGACTCCCTAATTGAAAACAGGCTTATCGATTCAGATTCGTCTCTCGCCAAATCCTGCAGCGATGTTATGAGAAGCACATCTTGAATGGCGTTTCCGGCACCGACGATAAAAAGGAAAATAAACGATATTCCAGACGCATAGCGATAGCCAAACGCCAGATACGCACCGAGCGCAAGATACGTCACAAAACAATATGATTTAATGCAATCGGAACCACTAATTAAACGACCATATATTGTATTTCCGAACAACAGTCCGATTGTAAGACTACTCTGAAGGAATCCGTATTGTATCGATGACGAGTCAAATTGCAATTGCGCAATAGCTGGCAAAAGAGAATTCAGAGAGCCGAATGCCACGCCACTAGAAATATCGATTAATAGGAAACCAATTGCCAAGTGCTTCGCGCTAAGATCACTAAATGCAGTCCTGTTTTTTTCATTTTTGCTTATCCCCTCTTTATCATTAACCTCGATAACCGACGGAACATCTCGCAGCAACCAGAACGACGCGGCAAAAGAAAGCGCGTCTAATGCAAGAACAGCCTCCGCCCCAAATTGAGCGACAACAAAACCGCCGACAACTGGCCCCAGAACCATCATCAAATTCTGCAGAAACCCAAACGAATTATTAATTACGTCGCGATTGATACTATTCGTATTGGCTCTTAACAACGAGTAAAAGCAGGGCATTTCAACCGTTCGGCAAAGCGATACCGCGCACGTAATAGCAAACATACTCCATTTACTATCAACAAAAATATAGCAAACGAATAATCCCGCGCGAATTAAGTCTGCCAATCTCATGGCCTGCAGTGTTCCGATACCCATCTTCTGAGGCAGCTGCGCGAGCGCAACTGAAAACAGAGAGGGGGCAAATCTGCAGCAGACCATCAAAGCAGTTGCAGAAACATCGTGAGTTACCTCGTAAATCAGCATTGGCAAAGCAATATTCGCACACCAATTGCCTATTTCGCTTATCCCTCTAGCAATATATAGGACCCGAACCGGACGGCTAGCTCTCAATACCGTGAACATCACGATTAACCTCGTATTTCAGGCCTCGCTCATCTCTTAATAGGAATCCATAATCAACCAAGTACCGCCTCAATACGGCATAATCAGGATAGAGCTGTGACAGCACACGATTAACCTGAAGCTCCGTATAACTTGTATTTAATTCAAAGAAAGAGACGGCCCATAGCAGCATGATTCTTTTATAGCTTTCCTTTTTTGGAATTGAAACCAGCTCGCCATTCTTGAGAAATCGTTTTTTAAAGTCTATTAGCTCATCCATTCACATCCTCCATTTCATACGCATCTAATACTAAAAATGCATACGCTTTAGGTCATCGCATTCGGCTTCTATATTCGAACTAAACTCGAACTAATCTAAATGATTTGCTCAAACACTCTTCGAAAGCTCGTTTTTCACTCTGAGTAAAATGCCCTTCCCAGTCAGTCCACGAACAGGAAGGCAACTCACAACGAGCGGAGTCGAAGCCCTCTGCCGTCGGCCGTTCAAAATGCACGATAACCTTTTCGATATCCCCATCTGTTATCAGGTCAGAATGAACGACCTCGGTACCGTCTTCGAATGTCATATACGGGTACATCACGTAAACCACCTCACAATCGTAAATCCAGTTTAGCATCAAGCTATTGCACCAAAGACAGCAAGCCCCCCTTGATGAGTTGATGGTATCTGTTAAATGTCACGTACGATTCGCATCTGGTGGGTACCCTGATGACTACATGAAACGAAGCAGATTTACACCGGGAGGACCCCGTATGACAACCAAGTACACCGACGCGCCGCGCACGCGCGTCATGACGCCGGCATCGCTCAACAACGGCGTGCACGAGAACCATTCCATCGGACAGACCATGGCCATCGCGCCCAAAAAGGGCCTGTTCGACGACATTTCCATTCCCCAGATCATCGCCGGCGCCGCGGCTGCCGCCACGAGCGTCGCGCTTGCCTCCAAGATCGGTATCGCTGGTTCAGTAATTGGTGCCGCCGTGAGCTCGGTCATCACCGTTGTGTCATCGCAGGTCTACCGTCACTTTATCTCTGCCAGCGCCGAAGCCCTCAAAGGTACGCACGCCGCCGTCGACTACCCCGCCGGCGCCTATGAGCCCGTTGAGTTTAATGCCGAGGAGCACCTGGGCGGCGCCGCGACTACGCAGGAGATGCGCCAGGTTGCGGGGCGTGCGACCACGGCGCGCGTCGCTCCCGACAGCCTGCGCGCCAAGGCGGCGGCAGAGCGCAGCCAGACGCAAAAGAAGGTCATCGTCTTCTCGATCGCCATCGCCATCGTCGCGGTCATCGCCTGCGCCGGCGCCATCCTTATCACCACCGCCGGCGAGGGTCTGGGCGAGCGCCCCGAGCCAATCCTTTCGTCGCGCACGACCGAGAGCGATGCAAATGACAACACCCAGTCGCAAGATCAGCAGGCACAAGCGGACGGCACGCAAGACAGTTCTACCTCTACCGATTCGTCCTCGAACACCCAAAACCAATCGCAGGGCACCGATTCCTCTACGGCCAACAGTGGCACGCCGTCCGGCACGACCGACTCAAGCCAAACGGCTGACGGTTCGCAGCCGAACACGGGCAGCCAGACGAGCGACACCACGTCGGGAACGGGCACAGCAGACAGCAACAACAGCAATTCGAGTGGCACCACATCGGGCACGACATCTGACAGTTCAAGCCAAGGCACGACATCGGGCAACTAGGCGCTGCATCCCCAGATAGGCAACCTGTACAACGGGCGCGAACCGGCAACGGTCGCGCCCGTTTGCCTTGGGCGCCGAGGTAGCAAGCCCCGCGCGATGGTAAGATGCTTTGGTGTGTAAAGAGGAGATTTGCCATGAGCAAGACAATAGTTAGGCCCACGCTTTCGCTGGGCAACCACATCTATCTGTATCGCCTGCTGCGCGATGCAATCGGATGCGGCAAGCAAACGTTTATGACGCAGGTCGAGGAGGCACTCGCCGCTGGTGACATGGCCGCTTATGACCTGGGCTTCGAGACCACGCGCGAGCTGCTCGAGGAGCTCGACGACTGCATTAAGCTGACCGTCTTTAAGGGCGGTCGCCTGTATGCCACGGTCATCGCCAACGAGGCCTGGGATGCCGCCCTTGCCAAGGGCGAGGACAAGCCCAAGGCTGCCAAGGGTGCCAAGCAGTCCTACAAAAAGAAGAAGCGCGGCGAGAAGGACCTCAAGGCCGTGCGCCCCAAGCACGTTAAGCGTCCCGAGCCCGAGCCCGTGGCTGAAGCTATGCCGGAGCCCGAGCCCGAGGCAGAGATCGAAGTCGCTATTGAGGTAACGGCAGAAGCCGAAACCGAAATCGCCGCCACGACCGATCCCAAAGTCATATCCGAGCAGGAAGCCACTGCGGAGCTCAACGAGACTCCCAAGTCGACAACCGAAGAAGTCGCTAACCAACCTGAGACGCCTGCGTTCCAAAACAGCGATGTCTTTGGCGACGAGGCTGAGGACGATCAGTCCGACGATCAAGGCGCTACCGAGTCGACGCCGGAGCCCGAGACGCCGGAGCCCGCCATCTCGCTCACGGTCGTCTATGACCCCGAGAACGCCAACGCCGGCATCACCACTATGGCATCCACGCCCATCGAAGCAAAGTCGAGCGTCGAGAATGAGAGCGCGATGCAGGTTGAGTTTGAAACTGCAGCTGTAGACGCGCCCGTCACCGTGAAGCCCGCAGATTCCGCAGTTAAGCCGGAACCGGTGCCTGAGCCCGCACCCGTCATCGAATCCGTGCCCGCCTCTGCTTGCGACCAAGTTCCCGCACCGGCACCGGCTTCGGTACCCGCAGCGGCCCCAACCCCCGCACCCGCAGCGCCCGCCATCCCTGAGGACTTCCCCGTCGATTTCGCAACCGAGGTCTTCTGCCCCGGCCCGCTTCTGCACCAGTTGTCGACCTATCTCCCCTACGGCGCCGACACGCTCGGCATTGTCGGCGAGTACTACTGGATCGCCCGCGAGCGCGGTACCATCGAGGCCGCGCGAAACCGCGCAAACTTCCTCCTGTGCTACACGCAGGCCGGCGAGCGCCGCGAGGTTACAGTGCGCATCCGCCGCAACACCACCGGCGGCCTCGGAGCCGCCTGGACCATCGACAAGGTCGAAGCCCCGGTCGAGTAAAAAACGGCCTCGGATAGCCAATTGACCATCCGAGGCCGTTTGAATTCAGGCCTTTTAGTTGTCATCGGTGCATATAGACACCAGAGAAGCAAGCTCATCCTCAAGTTGCGGAGCAAAGTATCTAAAAGAAACCTGCGCTCCAGTCGGTATCGACTCAATCATATTCGCAGCATTATCTGAAACTCGGTACGATGCAGTTTCACCTGTCTTCAAATCCTCTATTGAGCAGACAGCGTCTTCAGCATCAATCGACCTAAGCACGCCTTTTCCTTGTAACATCACATCGGCATGCCCGCCAGCTATTTCTAATGAACCTGAGTCTGTCGCAGTCACTTCTCCGGAACCTCCGCGCGATATCTCTTCCTTTGTTGAACAGCCCACCAATGAAGCCATCAGCACCAAAGACAGAGCTAGACGAATCGCCCTACTTCGAAAAAGTCGTTCCATAAGTCCACGCATAATAGCTCTGATCATACTTCAGGAAGGATAAAGATGAATTCCAGCCGTCCGCTATGCCAATCATCTGCCTTGTCTCTCCAGTTTTCTTACCAGTAAGTGTGGCGTAAGCCTCCGCTGTTACAGAATGGGCTGATCCGTTGTACAAACTCGCATGTAAAACATTCGGTCTATTAGAGTTAATCTCATTTTGGATGCTCGCGATAGCCGGAGAGGAGACAGTGCGGGCGATAAGAGTACTTCCTCTGCTTGCGCAGTAATTTGTAAACCCCGTTGCACAGGTTGATATCGGCGTTCCACCCAAAACAACGCCGGGAACAGTCTGTTCTTCATCGGAAAGAGCATGGGTATTGGTGTAATTCCATATCTGCATATATTGCGAAGGGTCGCTATATAAATTGGCAATGCCATACAGTTCCGCAACGTTCGAAAAAGCTGTCACCATACAAGCATAGTGGGCGGTAAGCCTCTTAATCTCGCTTTCATCATATGACATAAACTGAGAAATGGAACGAAATCCAGATACTGTGTAATCCTGCATTTGAGTTGCGTAAATTACAACATCGTTCCAGCTTGAAGGTTTATTCGATAAAACGACAGGCCGTCCTTCTATGGAAACAGCCGGGATTGTTCTTCCGCAATTTGTTGTTATTGAACCGTCCAAAGATTGCACGCCGAATTCGAATGGATTGATCATTACGACTGGGTTATTGAACGAATAAGACTCGACACCAAGATCTCCTCCCCGATCCATAGGGCTGACTAAGCCGTCTCCAAAACGATATCCCGTAAGTATTTCATCATCTGAAGCATCTAAAACCAAATAGCCCGCGGCTCTATTGGATGTCACAACCGGAACAATGTAACCAAGCGGGGACCCATCAACATCTACAAAAGGAATAGGGTCAGAAGGCGTATACGAATAGCCGAGGAGTCCCTTTATATATTTATCGGCAAGCTCTTGCGCAATTTCAGAAGTAAATTGTATCTGCTCACCATCAATATTGCCCGTCGAAGCAAAAACCTCTTTCGGACGTGCGGCTAAGGCGACAATTGAAGACGCGACAAGTTGCAGAAAACGACGACGCGAAAGCATATGTTCTTCTTTCTAGAGAAGCGACTAATAAGGTACTCCTATTCTATAATCTTTTTTGTAACGTTACAGCACTGGTTATATTTCAATTCGATTTGCTTATGTCCTTGCAACCCAATGCGGCTTTACGTTTTAAACGGAATTAGAAAATCACTCATAGCAAAAACGGGCTTTAATCCCAAAGAGATGACTTTGATTATGAATCAAACCAGCAGCTAGGGCATAGCTGCAGTGCAATTGCTACAAGAAAGGCCGCCCTTGGTGGCGGCCTTTCTACTTGCTACTAGTCGCGCGTCAGCTTACGGTGAATACGATGCGGCTGGGCTGCGTCCTCGCCCAGGCGCTCGATGCGGTTGGCCTGATAGGCCTCAAAGTTGCCCTCGAACCAATACCAGTTACCCGGATTCTCGTCGGTACCCTCCCACGCCAGAATGTGCGTGGCGACGCGGTCCAAGAACATACGGTCGTGGCTAATGACCACCGAGCAGCCCGGGAACTCGAGCAGCGCCGCCTCGAGCGAGGACAGCGTCTCGACGTCGAGGTCGTTCGTGGGCTCATCGAGGAGCAGCAGGTTGCCGCCCTGCTTGAGCGTGAGCGCCAGGTTCAGACGGTTGCGCTCGCCACCGGAGAGTACGCCAGCGCGCTTCTGCTGGTCCTGGCCCTTAAAGCCAAAGCTCGCCACATAAGCGCGGCTCGGAACCTCGGTCTCGCCGACCATCATGTGGTCCAGGCCATCCGAGACGACCTCCCACAGGTTCTTATCGGGGTCGATGCCAGAACGGTTCTGGTCGACATAGGAGATCTTGACGGTCTCGCCCACCTCGAGCTCGCCCGAAGTCAGCGGTTCCAGACCCACGATGGTCTTGAAGAGTGTGGTCTTGCCCACACCGTTGGGGCCGATGACGCCCACAATGCCGTTGCGCGGCAGGGTGAACGATAGGTCGTCGATGAGCACGCGACCGTCGAATTCCTTGTGCAGGTGATGGGCCTCGAGCACCTTGTTACCCAAACGCGGTCCAACGGGAATGCGGATATCGGTCCAGTCGAGCTTCTGGCTTGCGCGGGCCTCGGCCTCCATCTCCTCGTAGCGAGCCAGACGGGCCTTGTTCTTTGCCTGGCGAGCCTTGGGCGAGCTGCGTACCCACTCGAGCTCGGCCTCCATGCGCTTGGCGAGCTTGGCGTCGCGGTTGCCCTGCGCCTCGATACGGGCGGCCTTGGTCTCCAGATACGTGGAGTAGTTGCCCTTGTAGGGATAAAGGTGACCGCGGTCGACCTCGCAGATCCACTCGGCAACGTTATCCAGGAAGTAGCGATCGTGCGTGACGGCAAGCACCGCGCCCTGGTAGTTGTGCAGGAAGTGCTCGAGCCATAGGATCGACTCGGCGTCCAGGTGGTTCGTGGGCTCGTCGAGCAGCAGCAGGTCGGGAGCTTCGAGCAGCAGCTTGCACAGGGCCACGCGACGGCGCTCGCCGCCGGAAAGTACGTTGACCGGCATGTCGGAATCGGGCAGCTGCAGGGCGTCCATGGCCTGGCCGAGCTTGGAATCGATATCCCAGCCGTCGGCGGCGTCGATCTCGTCCTGGAGCTTTCCCATCTCGGCCATGAGGGCGTCCATGTCGCAATCCGGGTCGCACATCTCCTCGCCGATCTTATTGAAGCGATCGACCTTGGCGATCATATCGCCAAACGCCATGCGCACGTTCTCGATAACGGTCTTGTCATCGTCGAGCGGCGGCTCCTGCTGCAGGATGCCCACGGTGTAGCCGGGGGTGAGCTTGGCATCGCCGTTGGAGACCTCCTCGATGCCGGCCATGATCTTGAGCAGGGTCGACTTGCCCATGCCGTTGGGACCCACGACGCCGATCTTGGCACCGGGGTAGAAGCTCAGGGTCACGTCGTCAAGGATTACCTTGTCGCCATGGGCCTTGCGAGCCTGATACATCTGGTAGATAAACTCTGCCATTTGCCTGTTTTATCCTTTCTACCTGCTGTTTCCCTATTCTTGTTTCGCTTTAGTGGAAACGCAATGAGGAAACCAGCTCTGAAACTTAACGAAAAAGGGGCATGGTTGCCCACACCCCTAATACTACCTGGGAAAAGTCCCCCAGAACATACTATGAACTGCGTACGCTAGTTTTCCGCAACCTTAGCGAACGGCTCGCTGCGATTTACGCCACAGCAGATACGAATAGACGTAGGCAGCTCCGGCCGAACCAAACGCCAGGACCGCAATCACCGCGGCGACGACTTCACTCGAAAGCACGCTACCCGCCACGCCCATCACAATCAGGCCAACACCCAGCACCATAAAGCAGGCACCGCCAAAGCGCTGCGTACGGCGCCAGTTCTCGGGATCGGCAAGCGCCCAGGGCGTCTTGATACCAAGCGTATAGTTCTGCTTCACACGCGGCAAGTAGTTGCCTACGCCGATGAACAGCAAACCGACAGCACCGGAAATCAGCACGTTGACCGAACCGATCGCCGGCACCACGCCCCAGACCGTAAGCTCTCCCAGCCAGCTTATGGCGCACATGAACAAGGTGAAGGCGATTACGAAGCCCTGATAGAACTTGCCCGAGGTTCGATATGCCTCACCTTTGGGGTCGATGCGCGGCACCACGCAGAACATTGCGAGAAGCGCCAGAGGCAGCACGCCGAGCGCGGAGGCCATCCAGCTAGGACCCCAACCGTCGACGGCGCCGTTCGCGCCCCAGTGCGTAGGAATCTGCGCAGGCAAGCTCGGCATCACTATGAGATGCGCTACGACATTGGCGACGCACAGAGCGATCAGCGCAATCCACACACGCCGCGATACCCCCGTGGCGTGAATGCCCTTGTTTTCGTTATTCATCCTTATCACCTTCCGTGTTTGTAAAGCCCATAAACCAACCGATCAAGTCCTGCATGACGGTGGTGTTTAAGCTGTATACGATGTTTTGGCCATGGCGCTCGTCGGTCACCAACCCGGCATTTTTGAGCGTCGCCAAGTGATGGCTTAGCGACGGCTTACTGATATCGAAATGCTCGGCAAGCTCCCCCGCCGTGCAATTGCCCTCGCGCAGCAACTCCAAAATGCGCCGTCGCGTTGGATCGGCAAGCGCCTTAAAACCCTCTCCCGGCATAAGACCTCCTCTCATCATCTCTCATGACGCGCACACTATACTCGATATTTAGATGTTTGTCTAATTGTCTAATCTTACACTCAAAAAAAATAGCCGCCCCCGCGTAATGCGAAGACGGCCACTTCTCACGCTACAAACGTGTTTGGGAGTTGGCCAACCCGCTGCAACGGGTGCCATCTGCTTCATCTTATGCGAATCACTGCCTCATTTCAACAAGCCCCTAAGGCTCAAATGGAATCGCGATAATACCTATAATGACGATAGCTAAAACACGATTCGCTTCCCCATCGGAGGATGTCTATGACCGAAACCGCTGCCGCTCCCGTCGAGACGCGCGATACTAAGCTCGAGATCATTATGGGGCGCGAGGCGCTCGACAAACTCGCCAACTCCACAGTGCTGGTGCTCGGCTGCGGTGGCGTGGGCTCCAACTGCTGCGAGGCACTCGCCCGCGGCGGCATCGGTCATTTCGTCATTCTGGACAAGGACATCATCGCGCCCAGCAATATCAATCGCCAGGCCATCGCCTTCCACAGCACCGTCGGCAAGCGCAAGGTGGACGTGATGGAAGCCATGATCCACGACATCAATCCTGCTGCCACCGTCATCAAGCGTACCGAATACCTGTTGAGCGATAACATCGACGAGTTTTTCGCGAGCGTTTTGGAGCAGACGGGCGGCAAGCTCGACTACGTCGTCGACGCCATCGACACCATCTCGGCCAGGCTCACCATTGCCAAATATGCTCAGGACCACGACATTCGTTTGGTTAGCTCCATGGGCGGGGCCAACAAACTCCATCCCGAGTGCCTCCGCTTTGCCGACATTTTCGATACGGTACGTGACCCCATGAGCCGCATTATGCGCAAAGAATGTAAGAAGCGCGGAATCAAAAGCCTGCACGTGCTGTTTAGCTGCGAGGAATCGGTTAAGACACAGCCCCGCGACCCTTCCAACATCCACGAGCGTACCGAGTTGGGTACCGCCAGCTTTATGCCGCCCATCATGGGTCAGATGATTGCCGGCGAGGTTATCCGCCAGATCAGCGGGCGCGGCACCGAGCGCGTGCGCGCCGACGGCCAACGCCTGGACTAGCAGGATGTCCTGCGATGGAACCGCGATTCTTTGACACGCATTGTCACCTTGATTTGATGCTCAGCCCCGATGCTGCAGCCAGTGAGTCGGCGGCGTTGGGTCTGGGGCTCTTTGACTGCGGGGTCGACCCACGCGACTTCGCGGCGGCAAAAAAGCGGGCCAGCCGCTACCCAAACTTTATCGCGGGCGTCGGCCTCCATCCCTGGTGGATCGCCGATGGTCGATGCGGTCCTGCCGAAGTCAATCTGCTTTGCGAAGTTGCTGCCCAAGAGCGCTACATCGGCGAGGTGGGACTCGACTTTTCCGCGCGCTTTGCCGGAAGCGAACCGCTACAAATACAGGCATTTGACCGGCTCTGCGACACACTCGTGCAGCGTTCTCTTGCCGGGCGCGTGATATCAATTCACGCCGTTCGTTCGGCAGGAACCGTACTGGACGCCCTCGAATCGCACGGATTACTCATCCCAAACCCCGACTCCCCCGTTATCATCTTCCACTGGTTTAGCGGTACTTCGGACGAACTCGTCCGCGCGCGTAATGCGGGCTGCTATTTTTCCGTCAACGAACGCATGCTCGCGTCTAAACGAGGGCGCGAATACGTACGACAGATTCCACTCGACCGTTTACTGCTCGAGACCGATGCACCGGCGGAGGCAAACACAGAAACAAGCGCGCGGTCGCTCATCAGATCGCTCACATGGACCTCAGAACGCATCGCCTCACTCAAAAACTGTGCCGCAAAGCACATCGAGTCGGCAGTTTTGGCAAATTCACGCTCTGTTTTTGGCCTTCGCTAAGTTCGGTGTGCAAAAAATGCCAAATATGAGTACTGTTGCAAATCTAGTCACATTATTTACGGCAAAATAACATCTTGATAATGCACAACTGTTTATTATCAAGATGCTTAAAATCATTTTTAGCAGGTTTTAATCGCTCGCAGACACCCAACTAGGCTCTCAAAAGCTTGATTTCGCTGTTACTAAATTAGTGACAGCACTCATATTTGGCATTTTTTGCCCACGGGGTCCCGGGGAGGCGACAATTCGACTCACCGGGACTGCTCTCACCTATTCGGAAATCGGCGCTCCATGGCCCCAGGAGCCTTCCATGCCGCATACGGTCGAAGCAAACCCCGCCGCAAAGTCGAGTGCGCGCTCGATGGCCTCAGCACCATCCTCGCCACGCTTGGCGGAATCGAGATAGCACATCAGGAACGAAGTCAGGAACGAGTCGCCCGCACCCATGGTGTCCTTCATATCTGCCACGGGCTTGGCATGCTGCCGATAGTAACGCCCGCCGTCATAGGCAATGCAGCCCTCGGCGCCAGCCGTTGCGGACACAAAACATGGGCCCAGGCTCTTCACCCAGGCAAGGCGCTCGCGAATCTCATCCTCGCTCACGGCATCTGCCGCGCTAAAGAACGCGAA
The DNA here is from genome assembly GCA_900550355.1 of uncultured Collinsella sp. Lineage (GTDB taxonomy): Bacteria > Actinomycetota > Coriobacteriia > Coriobacteriales > Coriobacteriaceae > Collinsella. The sequence continues at coordinate 20,312 of URRT01000001.1, read as the reverse complement.
GTCAACGTAGGGAGCAATCAGCTCGTAGTACTCGTCGGTCGAATCGTCCGAGAAGTCAAACGAAACCGTGATGCCCGCGGCCTTCAACTTGGGAAGTTCACGCTCGGTAAAGCAATAGTTGCCCGAATGAACCACATCAAACTGCTTCATGTACGAAAGGTCAAAGCGATCGAGGACATAGCGCGCATCGCCACGGATACCGCCCTCGTTGGAGCCAAGAAAGACACGATCACCATCAACCACAGTAACGCGTGCCGCACCGTTCTCGCCGATGAGCTGTTTGCATTTGGCAAGCTCAACGTCCTCATCCTCAAGACTCGCAATCACATGCTCAGCAGCAGCATCATTACCAAAGATGCCCATATACGCGGAGCGCGCGGCTCCGCATTTCTTGGCATATACGGCAAAGTTCACCGCATTGCCACCCGGATACATTGTGTGAATATGCTCATAGCAGTCGACGACGTTGTCGCCAAATCCCAGTGCGCTTACGTTAAACGCCATGACGCCGCTCCTCTCTCTCTTATGCCAACGGAACCACTGTTGCGACAGCAGTACCGCCCAGGATCTACGCGAGTTCCAGCAGCTCCGGCAGCTGGTCGATAATCTTGTCCGCGGCATCCTGGCTAAAGCCAAAGCGCTCCTCGCGCTTGGCAATAACTGTCAGGCCGGCTCGCTTGCCGGCAGTGATGCCAGGCACCGAATCCTCAACGCAGCAGCAGCGATTCGCGGGCAGCCCCAGCAGGTCCAGCGCATGCAGGTAGATGTCGGGCTCGGGCTTGCTCTCCTTAAACTGCTCGCCGCTCACCACATACTCAAAGGCATCCGACAGCCCGCATGCATTGAGCACTTCCTCGATGCTATCCATGGGAGACGAGCTGGCAAGCGCCACGCGAACGCCGCGGCGCGGCAGCTCTCGAATCGTATCCACGGCGCCTGGGTTAATCAAAGTCTGATAGTCGCGCGGACGCTTATGCGCCCACTCATCCCAACGGGCCAACGCCTCCTCGCCAGTAAAATGCCCCTTACCGGCACGCTCAAACCAATCGACCAGCATATGCAGGAAGAACTGATGCGAGGTACCAACCTGCCCATTCAACTCCTCTTGAGTCAGGTTAAGCCCAAGCTCCTTGGCAAACGCGGCAGTCTCGCCCAGGTAGTAATACTCGGTATCGACAATAACGCCGTCCATGTCAAAGATAACGGCGTCGAACGGAAATGCGGACACGGCACCCTCCCTAACAAAAGGGCGCCTGTAAGCAGGCGCCCGAACCATGCATTATCGGCGATTCTAACCCAGCAGCTTATCCAGCGCCACCGCAATACCGTCTTCGTTGTTATTGGCGGTCACCATCTGGGCTACAGCCTTAACCTCATCGACGGCGTTGCCCATGGCAACACCGGTGCCGGCCCACTCAATCATGGACTTGTCGTTCTGGCCGTCGCCAAACGACACGACCTCACTGGCATCGATGCCGAGCTTGGGCAGGGCACCCTCGAGCGCACGGGCCTTGTCGATACCGGGCGCCGTGTACTCAAAGTACCAGTCAGCCGTAAACATGCCCGAAAGCGTCTGAGTAAAGGGCGCGTACATCTCCTCGTGATGCGCTTGCAGATAGGCCGGGTCACCCGCAGTGAGTAGCTTGTCCACGGGATAAGCATCAGCGACCTCATGCAGGCTCTCCACCTCGCGAATCTTAAGATCGCACGCGTCGCGCTCATACTTGACGATATTCTTCTGCGAGCCGTCAGGCAGCGTGATCATGCAATGGTACGAATCCTCGACGTGCAGATCGCGACCGAGCGAAATCATAGGGATCACGTCAAAATTACGCAGATGATCAATCAGACGGTGCAGTTCGTCAGCCGGCATGGCCTGATCGAACAGCACCTCGTCGGTCTGGGCATCGACGACGTGAGCGCCGTTAAAGGCCACCAGCAGACCGTCATGGTTTTGAAGGTCGAGCTCCTGCGCCAAGGCGTGCAGCCCCCATGCGGGACGGCCCGAAGCCAAAATGAGCTTAATGCCCGACTCCTGCGCCGCGAGCAGCTTCTCGCGCGTACGCGGGCTAATCACTTTCTGATCGTTGGTGAGCGTACCGTCGATATCCATTGCGATGGCTTTGATTGCCATATATGCCTCCTTGCATCTTTTTTATCGCGCACTATCTTATCCGAGCCGAGGCACGTTCGCACAGCACGCGTATGACGGTTGCAAAACCACCCCATTTGAAACAAACGCAAAAAAGTACTTGCAAAGACGCGTTCTGACATATAAGTTGATAAAAGACCGCCGTTGCGGTTTTAAGTAGATCGAGCATATGAAGTTTGAGTTTCAGCGTGTAAGAGAAGGAAAATCGGCAAAGTACAACCCCAAACGCAATGACAACTTAATGAGGTAACTGCCACATGTGAGGCACCCAGGGCATTGCTGTCTCGATTTTGAGCACGATGCCTTCCGCCTTGCATGGGCCGTTCCATCCCGCCCCTGCAGCAACTGCCTCACGGGCTCATTGAAAACCGCATAGCACCCCAACGTCAGCACATCACCCACGGCAAGCACATCACTCACGACAACCAACACATCAACAAACAGCACGAACATCAACCGATTGGAGAAGCTATGACAAACCACCACGCTGAAGACGGCGATAAGAAAAGCATTTTGGATGCCCGCATTGAGCGAGCATATGCAAACGAATATGACGCCGCCTTTGCCGCCGCGACCATCAAGAACTACGCGTCGCTACCGATCGCGACGATCTTGGCCGACCACCCCCAACTGCTGAAGCGCTGCACAAAGATCATGGGCGACCCCGACATTCGCAAGCTGACAGACCCCTATGCCCCAAAACGCGACAACGATTCGTACGTTCTTACCGTAGGCTGCCTAGCCCATATGCTTACGGCGCTCGACACGAAACTTAAGCTCGAATGGGAACCCGACGAGCGTCATGAACTCGAAAGCAAGCGGAACACCCTGCGCACCGCACTGTTCCTTCCGTTGGACGGCCTCAAGCGCTGCAACGTCGAGCTCAATACACAGGCGCGGCAAAAGCCCGGGACCACGGGGCAGAAAACTCCAAGACCCCATGCGGCCATCGTCGACCGCAACCGATATAACCGCATGACCGCGCACTTTTCCGCCGAGGGAGCAGCCATAAGGACGCTGATCGACCTGCTGTGCCTCCTGAACATCAACGAGCTATTTGAGGGCTATCTCGCCCTTGTTCCCGCGACGGCACCCAAGTCGGTAGCAAAGATCATCGAGACCTGCAGACGCCAGTTTGAGCGCCATCGCAATGGCAGCGAGATGAACGCCAGCATCGCGCAGTACTACGCGGCTCATTACAAAAATGACGGATGTGCCCCTGTCGAGCATCAGCTGCGGCTCGCCTACACCACGCCCGTCGCAACGCTCCATCGCTTTGGAGCCCTTGGCGCTTGCGAGCCGCACGAACAGGCAGCCTGCCCCACAACCGAGCTCGATCTCAGGCTCGGACGAACCCTGTAGCCCGCCAGCCCCTCCGCGGGCAACAATCCTATTCCACAACACAACCAACAGAAAGGAGTCCTCATGGACACCAATCATTCCCCCATCATCAGCCCCCTCACCATGCGTGAATCCGCCCGAGGTATCACGCTCACCAGCATTTACGATGAGATGCTCGCCCGTCGCGAGCTCTCCGTCATAGGAAACATCGAAACCCCGATGGCTCACGACCTATGCCAGCAGATCCGCCTGCTCGATGCCACCGACCCCAGCCGTCCCATCACCATATTTGTCGCCAGCGCCGGCGGAAGCGTGCGATCGGGTCTTGCGATCTATGACGCCATGCGCCTCGCATCGTGCCCCATCCGCACCGTCTGCCTGGAATTCGCCGCGTCCATGGGCGCCGTGATCTTTATGGGCGGCGACGATCGCCGTATGGCGCCCCATGCAGAGCTCATGATTCACGACCCGCTGATCCCCCAGGGGGCAGGCGGCTCGGCACTTGCGCTGCAGGAAACCAGCCGGCGTCTCATGCAGACCCGCAAGACCCTCACGCAAATCCTCTCGGACCGCAGCGGCCTCACGCCCAAGCGCATCCAGTCCCTCACCGCAAAAGACACCTACCTTTCGGCCGAGCGCGCCGTCGAGCTCGGCTTTGCCCACGAAATCCTCTCGACCACCAAGGAGGTCGCCCATGTCTAACCTCGCCAGCCGCCTCGCCGCATCTGAGTCCGCATTGTCCACCATCCTCGCCAAGGATCGAACGCTTTCCTGCGACACCCGCCAAACGGGACTCAACAACAATGCACTTGTGATCGGCCCCTCGGGAGCCGGCAAGACCCGAAACGTCCTCAAGCCCAACCTACTGCAAATGAACGCAAGCTACATCGTGCTCGACACCAAAGGCACGCTCTGTCGCGAAGTGGGACCCGTGCTGGCAGCCCACGGTTACCGCGTGCAATGTCTCAACTTCGCCGACCTCAACACCGTCCCGGCCCTTGCGCCCGGCATCGAGCGCTGCGGCTACAACCCCCTGAGGCACATTCGCCGCAAGGCGGACGGCAGGCCCAACCAGCAGGACATCCTCTCGGTGGCAAAGGCCATCTGCCCCATCGAGGACAACAACCAGCCTTTTTGGGATCATGCGGCGGCAAACCTGCTGTCGTGTCTTATCGCCTACGTCACTGAACAGCTACCCGCCGACGAGCAGACGATCAGCTCGGTCATCAAGCTGATCGAGCACCTGCAGGACGGTGCCACGGGTCGATTGTTTGACGACCTGATCACGACCGACCCCCAAAGCTATGCCCTCTCGCTATGGCGGCGCTACGCCATTACGCAAAATGCCGAGCGCATGCACGCGAGCATCGTCGGCATCCTTGCCGAAAAGGTCATGTGTCTGGGATTCGACGGTGCGGCACAGCTCTATCGTGAGTGCCATCAGGTGGACTTCGCTTCCATGGGACACACCCCCTGCGCCCTGTTTGTAACCGTGAGCGATATTGACCGCAATCTCGATCCGCTGACCGGCCTCTTTATTTCGCAGGCGTTTATGGGCCTCATTCGTGAGGCCGATAGGCAGCCCGACGGCAGCCTGCCCGTGCCCGTGCGCTTTATGCTCGATGACTTCGCAAATCTGCAGATCCCCCAGATCGACAACGTGCTCTCGATTATCCGAAGCCGCAACATCTGGGCAACGCTGCTGCTGCAGTCGACCAACCAGCTCGATGCGCTCTATGGCGAGGCACGCGCACGCTCCATCATGGGCAACTGCGACACGCATCTGGTGCTGGCGTTCCAGGATCCCGAGAGTGCCCGGGTGTTTTCCGACCGCGCTGACGCGCTGCCCAGCACGCTCATGGCGACGCCGATTGATCGCTCGTGGCTCTTTGTACGCGGTCGCACTCCCGAACAGGTCGAGCGCTTTAGGCTCGAAGACCATCCGCTCTACGGGGAGCTGCCCGAGGCGCAGCGAGGCCATGCGGAGGCCGAGATCTAGGCGCAGGGTTCTCGCAGCGCGTGGCGCCCCGGCGATGTTCCACAAAGGCCGTGCGCCCCGGGACCACGGCAAAGCAAAGGGGCCCGCATCCGATAGGATACGGGCCCCTGACTATAAGGCGCGATGCGTTAACAGCAGCGACTACTTGCGATGCGCGCGATAGAACTCGATGAGCGCCTGGGTCGAAGCGTCCTGCTCGGCCTTGGCGGCATCGTCGTGGAAGGCCGGGGTAATCTGCTTGGCAAGCTGCTTGCCCAGCTCGACGCCCCACTGGTCGTAGGAGTCGATGCCCCAGACCGTGCCCTCGACAAACGTGATGTGCTCGTACAGGGCGATGAGCTCGCCGAGTGCGAACGGGGTCAGCGTGTCGCCGAAGATCGAGGTCGTGGGACGGTTGCCCTCGAAGCAGCGGGCCGGGACGATCTGCTCGGGCGTGCCCTCGGCACGAACCTCGTCGGCCGTCTTGCCAAAGGCGAGCGCCTTGGTCTGGGCCAGGAAGTTGCCCAGGAACAGCTCGTGGACATCCTGGCCGCTGTCGGTTGCGGGGTTGGCAGTGTTGGCGAAAGCGATAAAGTCGGCCGGGACCACCACGGTGCCCTGGTGCAGCAGCTGGTAGAAGGCGTGCTGACCGTTGGTGCCGGGCTCGCCCCAGAAAATCTCACCAGTGTCGGAGGTCACGGCGCTGCCGTCCCAGCGGACGTGCTTGCCGTTGGACTCCATGGTGAGCTGCTGCAGGTAGGCCGGGAAACGGTGCAGATACTGGCAGTACGGAAGCACGGCGTGGCTCTTGGAGCCGAAGAAGTTGACGTACCAGACGTTGAGCAGGCCCATCAGCGCGACGGCGTTGTGCTCGAGCGGGGTATTGCAGAAGTACTCATCGATAGCGTGGAAGCCCTCAAGGAACTGCTGGAAGCGCTCGGGACCGAGCACGACGATCAGCGACAGACCCACGGCGGAGTCAACGGAATAGCGGCCGCCGACCCAGTTCCAGAAGCCGAAGGCGTTGGCGGGGTCGATGCCGAAGGCCTCAACCTTGTCGAGTGCGGTGGAGACAGCGACGAAGTGCTTGGCCACGGCCTCGGCGTTCTGCTCATCGGAGCCGTCGATGGCACCCTGAGCCTTGAGCTGTTCGAGCATCCAGGTCTTGACCTCGCGGGCGTTGGTGAGGGTCTCGAGCGTGGTGAAAGTCTTGGAGACGATGATTACGAGCGTGGTCTCGGGATCGAGGCCCTTGAGCTTCTCTGCCTGATCGTTGGGGTCGATGTTGGAGATATAGCGGCAGTCGATACCGGCGTCGGCATAGGGACGCAGGGCCTCGTAGGCCATGACCGGGCCCAGGTCGGAGCCGCCGATGCCGATGGACACCAGGTGCTCGATCTTCTTGCCGGTAACGCCCTTCCACTCACCGGAGCGAACGCGCTCGGCGAAGGCATACATGCGGTCGAGGACCTCGTGCACGTCGGCGACGACGTCCTGGCCGTCGACGATGAGCTGGCCCTTCTCGGTTGCCGGGCGGCGCAGCGCGGTGTGCAGAACGGCGCGGTCCTCGGTGGTATTGATGTGCTCACCGGAGAACATGGCGTCGCGGCGCTCCTCGAGCTTCACCTCGCGGGCAAGATCGCACAGCAGCTTGACGGTCTCATCGGTCACCAGGTTCTTGGACAGATCGAAGTGAAGGTCGCCGGCGTCAAAGCTCAGCTTGTTCACGCGCTCGGCATCGGCGGCGAACCAGGCCTTGAGGTCGATACCTTCGGCCTCGAGCTTCTCCTGATGAGCCTCGAGCGCCTTCCAAGCGGCAGTCGACGTAGCATCGATAGGTGCGGCAACAGTTGCCATAGAGTCCTCCTCAGCATACGGGCGCACGCCTCCATGCGCCCGGATAATCAGATGACCCTATTCTAGCGCAGGTCAAGACCGTAATCAGCGAGCGTTGCCAATCCGCCCCCAAACGGCGACCGACCAAAAAGGGACAGGTTTATTTTGGCAGGTCAAACGCTTTACCTACAAAAATTAACCTGTCCCTTTATGGCAAATATCAGGCCGCGGCGCAGACGCTACCGAGCAACTCTCGCAGAGGAGACCCAATGCCCTCAAGCAGTTCGGGAGCGATAATGACAAAAACGGGAACCTCACCGGCTCCCACGACGGCAGGCACTTTGCCCTCCGAGACAATACATCCATAAGGGACAAAACCGTCTTCGCCGGCATCGAGCGCCGCCATGCGACGCGCGAGTTCGCGCGCAAAGCCGGCAGTATCGGCATCGCCGATCGCCAGGACAAAGTCCACGCGTTCGTCGGTCGCCAGGGCCACGGCTTCGTCGATCAGCTCGTCTCCCCCGTCGCCAACCGAGCCGCAGCGGAAAAGCACGCGCTCGAGCAGAGCTCGATCAACCGAGCCGAGTGCCGCCGAGACAAGCTCATCGCGCGTATGCTTGTCACCGCCCAGCACGACCAGTGCCTTGGTGCCGCCATAGTGGGCAACCAATCGCCCGCACCAGCGAGCCACGTCTCCATCCGCAACAAGGCGCGTCGGCATACCAAACCCATAATTGACCATCTTTCCCACAACCCTTCCGTGCTTTATGGTGGTATCGATCGTTAAGCTCATGCTACGAAGCAAGGTTTTCCGAGCTGTTTCGCACTCTTTAGAGCTGCGTTAAAACCCGATTCAACCGCACGGCCATACCTACCAAAAGGGGCAGGTTTTGACGATGTCCAGACGAGCGGGTATTATCGAACATGTATTCGATAAGAACATGTGTTTGATGGGAGGACGCGTGGGGCACGAGCGTCACACCTATATCTGCATCGACCTTAAGACGTTTTACGCCAGCGTCGAGTGCGTCGACCGCGGACTCGACCCCCTCACTACGTGCCTGGTCGTTGCCGACGAATCGCGCGGGCGCACGACCATCTGTCTCGCTATCACGCAGGCCATGAAAGACCTCGGGATACATAACCGCTGCCGTTTGTTCGAGATTCCCGACGGCATCGACTACATCAAGGCCGTACCGCGCATGCAGCACTATATGGAGGTGTCGGCGCAAATCTACGGCATCTATCTGGAATACGTGAGTCCGCAAGACATTCACGTCTACTCAATTGACGAGTGCTTTATCGACGTGACACCCTATCTGGACCTCTATCACACCGATGCGGAAGGCTTCGCCTGCATGTTGCGCGACGAGGTCCTGGCACGCACCGGCATCACGGCGACGGTCGGCATCGGCCCCAACCTATTCCAGGCCAAGGTTGCACTCGATATCACCGCCAAGCACGTGCCCAGTCGCATCGGAAAACTCGACGACGAGACCTTTCGCAAGGAGATCTGGCCCCATCGCCCCATCACCGACATCTGGGGCATCGGCCCCGGCGTGGCGGCCCGTCTCGAGAAATACGGCGTCTACGATCTGATGGGCGTCGCGGCGCTCGACGAAAACCTGCTTTACGACGAGCTCGGCGTCAATGCCGAGTATCTCATCGACCACGCCTTTGGGCGCGAGCCGACAACCATCGCCGATATTCAGGCCTATCGCCCGCAGGCAACCTCAACAACCACGGGGCAAGTGCTATCGAAAGGCTATGCCTATGAGCAGGCCTACACCGTCTTGCGCGAGATGGTCGACAACGCCGTGTTGGACTTAGTCGATAAGCGCGTGGTCTGCGACAGCATCTCGCTCTTTGTGGGCTACGCGAGCGAACGAGCCGACATACGCCGGCTCGATGCCAGCGGTACAGCGCAATATGTGGACGGATGCGGACACCTACGCTCGAGCACGTCGAGTATCGAACCCACCGCAACCGCCGGCCCCGAGCTCGCGCCCCGTGCGCCCAAGCCCGTCCAGCGCGATGACGAACGGCGGCGCTTGGTGCGTGAGGCGCAGGCAATCGATGGCATCTTTGTGGGAGAGCATGGCGGCAAACCGCGTGGTGGCTATGCCGCACTCTTTGCGCACTCTAACGCCTCGCGAAAGCTGCCCGAGCGTACCAATTCGTTTAAGAAGATCATGGGCTATTTCGATGAGCTCTGGGCGCAGACCGTCGATCCCAAACGACCGGTCAAACGCATCAACCTGGGCTTTGGCAACCTCATGCCCGAGGAATTTGCCACCATCGATCTATTTAGCGATATCGAGGCCGATGAGCGCGAGCGCGACCTGGCGCGCGCCGTCCTGGCCGTAAAGGGTAAGTACGGCAAGAACGCACTCGTCAAGGGATTAAGCTTTACCGCCGGCGCCACCGCACACGAACGCAACGATCAGGTAGGAGGACATCGTGCCTAAGCCCCAACAACAGCCGATGCGGCCACCGACGCCTTTTGAACGTCTAGCGGACCCCGAGGGAAGACGTCGCTCCGCCGACCCCAAGCTCACCGCCAACGGCGCCATCCGCGCCGGCCGTGCCGCGCAGTTTATGCCCTTTGCCGCCCTCACGGGATACTACGAGCTTGTGCGCAAACAAGAGATCACTGTTGAGCCCAAATGCGAACTCACAGAAGAAAAAGCCCTCGAGCTTTCGAAAAAGCTCGAGGGCCTCAAACGCGGCGACCTGGTGCGTGTCACCTATTACGATATGTACGGCTATCGTAGCCGCACGGGCATTCTCGACGAAGTGTTACCCGCATTCAAGCTGCTCAAACTCAGGGATATCGCCATCGACTTCGACGACATCCAGGACATTGAGCTACGCGGACGAGCCTAGACAAGGACGCGCATCCAAGGCAAGGCCTACAGCGTCATAACGTAGTAACCCGCATCTCTCACGGCCGCCACGAGAGCGCCGCGGTCGATCGGCTGCTTAGAGCGTACGCGTGCCGTGTGGTCCGCATACGTCACCGTTGCCCACACGTCATCCAGCGCATTCAGGGCATTGGCCACGTTCTGAGCGCAGCCGTCGCAACTCATGCCGCCGATAAGCAGCTCATCGCTATAGGGGTAGTGGGACGGATCAGTATCCGCAACCACTACCTTCTTGGCCTTCTTGCCGCTCGCGCCATCGCTGCAACAACTCTTCCCGTGTGTCGAAGCGGCAATGCGACGCAGTCCAAAAAACATGCCGACGGCAATGACGGCCAGCACGATGAGATTTGCAGGGTTGAGCAAGTCACTCACGCGCTCCCCTTTCAAGTAGCCCTATCTAAATACCCCCATGGGGTGTCCCCATCTTAACCCAAAATCATGTCCGTTCGGTCAATTAGTTTCCCTCTTCAAACTTTTTAGTTGACCATGGCTTACTTTCGTGTATAAGTTTTCCTAGGCTAACAGTGAGGACCAGAAGGAGCGCCGTGACTCGAACCATAGACATTCCAACGTTTCAGGCAGCGGTCGTGCGCAACTGCTCCCCCACGCTCGCGAGCATCAAACCGGCATCGCTCTTTACCTATCCCGGCGTTTACGCCAACCAAAACGGAAAACCCGGCGCCGCCCATATCGAAGGGCGACGCTCTCGCCTGCTCGCCGTCATAACCCAATGCAACCGCGAGCTCCAGCCACTCGGGATCCATATGAGCGTTTTGGTCTGGCGCCCCTGCGGAGCGCTCATCTATGTGTACCGCCCTGCGGACCTCATGCGATACCTCTCCGACCCCCGCGCCACGACGGCGCTTGCCGCCGAAGGTTACGATGTCCACAACCTGCCCGCATCCCTGGTGCATCTCGCCGCGCGCATCACGCTGGCAAGCAGCAATGCCGCAGAAAGCGCCTATGACGGCAGCGTCTGCGCACTCGCACGGAATAGGCACTGCGATACGGGGTGCACGTGCGAGTTCCCCCACGAAATTGGCTATTTTTTGGGCTATCCCTACGAAGATGTCCATCAGTTTATCGTCCAGCACGGCGAAAACTATAAGGTCTTTGGCGCATGGAAGGTATACACAAACGTTGAGCAGGCGCTCACGACCTTCGATTCCTATCGCGCATGCACGCAATACCTTACCTACATCTATCAACAGGGCTGCACCCTGGGACAACTTGTCCAGGCAACCCGATAGAGCATACAAAACGCGGCCGCACGCCGCACAACCGAAAGGAAAACATATGAGCAAGATCGCAGTCGTCTACTGGAGCGGTACAGGCAACACCGAGGCCATGGCAAACTTCGTCGCTGAGGGCGCAACCGGTGCCGGCGCCGAGGCAGAGGTCATCTCCTGCGCCGACTTCTCCGCAGACAAGGCCGCCAGCTATGACGCCATTGCCTTCGGCTGCCCCGCCATGGGTTCCGAGGAGCTTGAGTATGACGAGTTCCAGCCTATGTGGGACGAGGTCAAGGAGACCCTCGGCGATAAGAAGGTCGTCCTTTTTGGCTCCTACTCGTGGGCCGAGGGCGAGTGGATGGACAACTGGAAGGCCGACGCCGACGAGGCCGGCGTCAACGTCGTAGATTCCGTCATCTGCTACGACGCACCCGACGACGAGGGCGAAGCGGCCTGCAAGGCCCTGGGAGCGGAGCTGGCCTAACGAAGCCGTCAGAAAGTCGCAAGGCAACTGACAGCCGAGTACCGCACAACAACAGTCGCTCATGCCCAAACAAAAACGGGGACCGGATATTCCCATCCGGTCCCCGTTTGTTATATCGATAACCTCGACGCGCCGCTATGAGATATTGCCCAAGAACGCCTTGGTGCGCTCGCTCTTGGGGTGGTCGAAGACCTCGCTCGGCGTACCCTCTTCCACAATGACGCCACCGTCCATAAAGACGACGCGGTCGGCGACGTCGCGGGCGAAGCCCATCTCGTGCGTCACCACAATCATGGTCATGCCGTCGCGTGCCAGGTCACGCATGACACCCAGAACGTCGCGGACAAGCTCGGGGTCAAGCGCTGACGTGGCCTCGTCAAAGAGCATCACGTGCGAATTCATCGACAGGGCGCGGGCGATCGCCACGCGCTGTTGCTGACCGCCCGAGAGCTGGCTCGGCATAAAGTCGATGCGCTCGGCAAGACCGACCTTCGTCAGTTCCTCAATGGCAATTTTCTCGGCCTCTTCCTTGCTGCGCTTGAGCACCTTTTGCTGCGCGAGCATGACGTTCTTTTTGACTGACAGGTGCGGGAACAAATTGAACTGCTGGAACACCATACCCAGATGCGTACGTACTTTGTTAAGGTCGACGCCCTTGGCGCACACGTCCACGCCCTCAACGACAATCGATCCGCTCGTGGGATGCTCCAGACGATTGATGCAGCGAAGCATCGTCGACTTGCCCGAGCCCGAAGGACCCAGGACTACGACGACCTCGCCCTTGTGCACATCCAGATCGATATCGCGCAGGACCACGTTATCGCCAAAGGCCTTCTGGAGGTTCTTGATGCTGACGACGACCTCGTTCGAGTTATTAGTTTCGCTCATAATAGAACCTCCTTACAGACCGGCGATGTGATCGGCGGGCGTCGCGACAACCTGTCCGGCGCTCTTGGTGGGACGCTTCTTTTTGGTTTCGGCCGTACCCAGCAGCCTCGCCTCAAGACCGCTCACCAAGCGCGCAAGCGGCAGGGTGATGACCAGGTAGAACAGGGCGGCAACCACATACGGCGTGATGGAGCCCGTCGTGGCCACGATGGTGCGGGCGTTCATGACGATCTCGACCACGCCCACGGCCGCGAGCAGCGACGTATCCTTGTAAAGCAGGATGAACTCGCTGGTCAGCGTAGGCAGGACATTGCGGAACGTCTGCGGAATCATAACGTAGAGCAGTGTCTGGAAGGCATTCATGCCCAGCGAGCGAGCAGCCTCGTTCTGGCCCTTGGGGATCGACTGAATACCGGCACGGAAAATCTCGCACAGGTACGCAGACGAGTTCATGGCCATGACGATAACGCCCAAGACGTAGTCGTCAACCTTGACGCCGGCAAGCGGCAGGCCAAAGAATGCAATGTAAATCTGCAGGAACGCCGGCGTACCGCGGATGATATTCACATAGATGCCGGCAAGACAACGAAGGATGCGCGACTTGGAAATGCGCATGAGCGACAGCGCAAAGCCAAAGGGAATGGCCAACGGAAATGCCACGAGCACGATCGAGAGCGACATAAGGAAGCCCTTAAAGACAATCGGCAGGCTCTGAACCAAAATGACCGGGTTCAGGAACAGGCGAAGGAACATGTTGGAATTCCACGCCTCGACCCACGGCTGCTCCTTAAGATCGGCCAGGAAGTTATCGAATGCCGTCACGCCCTTGATCTCGACGGAAGGAATCTTGGAAATCTTCTTGGTCGAACCGTCGGCGAGCGTATAGGTGCCGCTAAAGGCCTCATCGCCGCCCTCGACGGGAAACGTCACGCCGTAAACCTCGACACGGAAAAAGCCGCCGGCAGGCGCCGTCTCGCCAAAGTCGATCTTGAGCGTCTGGCCGTCAGCCTTGCACTTGGGCTTCATGGGCGTACGATCCATGAGGTCCTCGCCCGAGAGCATCGTCAATCGCGTGTCATCGGTACCAAACGTCGTGCCGTCGACAAACGTCAGCGAAAGACCGCTCAGTTCCTCATCGGCATCGGCCTGGACCTCCCAGGTAATGCGCGTCTCGGTGCCGCCGACCACAGCGCTGCCCGAACCGGTGTTGGGTCGGGCGGTAATCTTTGCGGTCTCAAGCGCCTGGGCGGTCGTGGGCGCATATGCCCCCACGCACGCCAGCGCGAGCGCCACGGCCATGGCGCAGGCTAGCTTTTGGAGCAAGGCGGGCAGTGGAAAACGCTGCTCCGCAGCCCCTTCGTTCAATCGAGACAAGGTGGCTCCTATCGTAGAAGTTGCCGGCAAAACGAGACGGAAGCACTCTCCGTCAAGAGAAGCGCAAAGGCCCTCTCCGCCAAAACGGAAAGGGCCCGCGCGCAATCAAGTAGCTATTTTACTTGATGTTGTACTTAGCCATGAGGGCGTCGACGGTACCGTCGTCGGTCAGGTCCTTGATGGCCTGGTTGATGTCGTCCTTGAGCTTGGTGTTGCCCTGGTTGATGGCGATGGCGTACTCCTCGCCGGTGCTGATCTGCTTGATGGTCTGGCAGGTGTTGAACTGCTCGGCGGTCAGCTGGCTGGCAACGGAGCGGTTGGTGACTACGGCGTCGCCCTTATCGGACTGCAGGGCGCTGAAGCACTCGGTAGCGTCCTTGTAGGGGACGATCTTGGCCTTGGGGAAGTTCTCCTGGGCAAAGGACTCGGCGGTCGAGCCAGACTGAACGATGATGGTAGCGTCGGCGTTGTTGAGCTTCTCGCTGTAGTTGTCGGCCGTGATGTCGGTGTTATCGACCTTGGTCACGATAGCCTGATCGTCCATGTAGTAGGAATCGGAGAAAGTGACTTCCTTCTCACGCTCGGGCGTGTCGGTGATAGCCGCGATGGAGACGTCGTACTTAGCGCCCGAAGCGACACCGGGTACGAGTGTGTCGAAGTCATTGTTGACGTACTCGACATCCAGGCCCAGCTTGTCGCCGATAGCCTTGATGAGCTCAAGGTCAAAGCCCTGATAATCGCCGTTGTCATCCTTGTACTCAAACGGAGCGTACTCGGCAGAGGTGCCGACGGTCAGCGTACCGTCCTTGACGAGCGCGTACTCCTTGGAGCCGTCGACCTTCTCGACCTTAGCGTCGTCAGAGCTGCTGGAACCGGCATCAGAACCAGAGGTGGCGTTGGACGAGCCGCAGCCCGTCAGTGCGAGGGCGATCGCCATGGCGCCCGTGGCGGCAAATGCGCCAAGCTTCTTCAGCTTCATAATCAGTCTCCTTCCGGTGACCCCGTTTGATTCAGAGGTCTGCAAAAACTGTTGGATATTATGCACCCGTAAATGCGAAACTGCAATTAGAAAACTGATTGAAACAAACCCATAACGTGAATGGAACACTCCACTTTGTGACAGTCATTACTGCTGCAATGACCTTAATAGCGTAATTTCCGCTGCATAACCTGCAAGTTCGTTAGGCGTCTCCAAAATGAATGGAAGCGCACGCAAGCGGCTATTCAATACAATATTCTGCATAACCTGCATACCGCCGCCAAACTCTTCACTACCCAGATAGCCCTTACCGATGCATTCGTGGCGGTCCTTATGGGCGCCGCAGGGATTCTTGGAGTCATTGATGTGCACGGCGCGCAGGCGCTCGATACCCACCACACGATCGAACTCGTCAAGCACACCGTCAAGATCGCAGACGATGTCATAGCCGGCGTCATTCACATGGCAGGTGTCCAGACACACGCCCAGCTTGGCCGACAGCTCGGGGCGCTTGTCGGCAACGCCCTCGATGATGAGCGCCAGCTCCTCAAAGCTGCGGCCCACCTCGGTGCCCTTGCCGGCCATGGTCTCGAGCAACACCGTCGTCTGCTGGCCCTCAAACATCACCTGGCACAGGGTGTCGACGATCATCTGAATGCCGGCATCAGTCCCCTGCCCCACATGTGCGCCGGGGTGGAAGTTGTAGTAGTTGCCGGGCAGTGCTTCCAGACGCTGCAAGTCTTCGGCCATTGCCTCCAAGGCAAACTCACGCGCCCGCTCTTTGGCAGAACAGGGGTTGTAGGTATAGGGGGCATGCGCCACGAGTGGGCCAAAATCATTTTGCGCCATAAGGTCACGCAGGGCCGCCACATCATCCATATCAAGGTCTTTCGCCTTGCCACCGCGCGGATTGCGCGTAAAGAATGCAAAGGTATTGGCGCCGATGGATAGCGCCGTCTCCCCCATCGCCCGATAGCCCTTCGTCGTCGAAAGATGACACCCAATCGTCAGCATCTCCAGCTCCCCCTCATCAGTTGCGGTGAAATAGTTCCTGTCGATGCCCTATTCTGCCGCAAACAGGAACTATTCCACCGCAACTTATAAAAGGGGCATCAGAGATGCGGGCCACCGAGCACTACGGCTACGGTCGCCAGCATCATGATCCCCCATGCGTCAGCACCAAGTCCTAGAGGGCTAGACGGATTGCATCGATAATGCGCGCGCAGCGCTGTGTGGCGGCAAGGGGCATGACGGGACTCTCGAGTTTCCCCGCCCGGATGAGCTGGGTCGCATGCTGGATTTCGCCGTAGAAATCATCAACCTCAAACAGGGCATTTATTTCGAGCATTCGCCCGTCGGAGTACTTCACATGGGCGAGCTCGGGGCGATGGAGGCGCTCGATTTCCAACGAGCCCCGCTCACAGGCAATCGTTAAGCGGCTTTCATACGCTGCCTTGCCGTCGCACACCATATGAATGGGTATGCCGCCGACGCTCATACGAATCTCATCGGCCCAATCCACGCGGCCGCCCGATACGTCACGCCAGCGAACTTCACGAGACGAAACATCACACGCACCCGAAAGCAGATCCTCAAACCACCCGACCGCATAGCAGCCCATGTCATATAGACAGCCGCCCTGCAACGGATCGAGCAGATAGCTCGAAGGGGGCTCACCATAATCAAGTTTTTGCACGCTTTCGATCGAGACGATACGACCGAGCTCGCCCGACGCAAGCAAGCCCTTCACGCGAGTGCGCATCGGGCAAAACCGATTCTTCATCGCCTCCATAAACGGCACACCGCGCTCACGGGAAACTGAGGCGATCGCATGGGCCTCTTCTTCATTCAAAACGGCCGGCTTTTCGCACAGCACGGCCTTTCCCGCGCGCAGTGCCCGACAGACCCAATGCGCATGCATGCCATGTGGAAGAGCCAAGTAGATTGCGTCGACATCGGGGTCGGCAATCAACGCATCATAAGCTGCATCGCCGTTATCGTCAGCCGTGGCATAACTGTGCGCGGCATCAATCGAAAACGCCCTGCAAAACTCCTCAACATGCGAAGGAGTGCGACCGGCGGCAGCCACAAGCCGTGCCCCGTCCACCTCCTTGAGCGACGATGCAAATCGATGCGAAATGCGCCCAGCGCCCAAAACGCCCCAACGAACCTCACGCAAATCATCACATGAATCCCGATGGCCCACGACAGCCCCCTTCAGTTGCGGTGGAATAGTTCCTGTTTGGCCCCTATTCTGCCGCAAACAGGAACAGTTATTCCGCCTAAAAACAAGAACTATTCCACCGCAACTTATAAAAGGGGCATCAGGAGCGCGTTTTGCAAAAAGCTTTAAGCGCGGCCGTTACGGGGCCAGGCTGGAAACGTCGGCGCACATCGTCGAGACGCTCGGGGATATCGATGTGCTGCGGGCAGTGACGTGCGCATTTACCGCACTTGACGCAATTGCTCACTAGCTTGGGCTCGTTCGTCCGCACCGCGCTCGCCGTAAAGTATTGAGACAGCCCCGTAAACCAACTATGCGCGTAGCTCGCGTTGTAGGCGCCAAAGCAACCGGGAATATTGATGCCCTTGGGGCACGGCATGCAGTAGCCGCACCCCGTACAGGGCACGCGATTCGATTTCTCAAACTCTCCCAGCACACGTGCGATGGTATCGAGCTGCTCTGTCGTCATCGAATCCGGCAGTGCGCAATCCGCCAATGCCGCGTTCTCGTCCACCTGCGCGGTGTCGGTCATGCCCGAAAGCAGCATCGTGACCTGAGGATGGTTCCACACCCACGAAAGGCCCCAAGCAGCCGGCGTCTTCAGATACGGATCGCGGACGTCATCGAGCACCGCGCGCGCCCGCCGAGGACTGGCCCGCCAGGCGTCCACCCAAAAGCGGTTCCATCACAAACACCGCGAGCCCGCGCTCGGCAGCTGCCATGAGTCCCGCCGTTCCTGCTTGGTAGCGCTCTCCAGCGTAGTTGTACTGGATCTGGCAAAAGTCCCAGTCATACGCGTCAAGCATCGTGAGGAAGTCCGCCGCACTGCCGTGGTACGAAAAACCTATCTTGCGAATACGCCCCGCAGCCTTTTGGTGCGCAATCCAGTCCTCGATACCCAACGCTGCCACGCGCTCCCACTGCGCGGGCGAGGTGATGTTGTGCATAAGGTAATAGTCGATATGGTCAGCCCGCAAACGGCGCAGCTGCTCGTCGAAGAACCGATCGAAATCCTCTGCGCACTTGCACGAAGCGTGCGGCAACTTAGTCGCCAGCAACACCCGGTCACGCAGCCCCAAGCGCTCAAGTGAGGCGCCCACGCACACCTCGTTACCGGGATAAAGATACGCGGTATCCAGATAATTAATCCCCTGCTCTACCGCACGGGAGATGATGGCATCGGCCGTCTTCGCATCGGGGTGTCCCGGCGCACCGGGAAACCTCATGCAGCCCAGACCCAGCGCCGAGATACGGTTGCCGCTTTTGGGGTCAACGCGATATTGCACTGCCCCTCCTCTCCCCTCGAAGCCTTAATGAGGCGAAACACAACGGCCACGCCATCGAAACACATTGGAATCGCAATCGAGAATGTATCGTAACGTAGCAGAAATCGAGCCGTCACGACACCGCTTTAACATCAGCAAAAAGCCCGATGAAAGGAGGCGACCGTGACCACACGTGAGGACGCCTGCCCCTACCCCGGCGAGCAGTACATCCTCTCGGTCGACCGTTACCAGACCGAGGTCATGGACCATCTGGACGAGCTTCCCGCCACAGGCGCCGTCATCTTCTGCACCTTCCCCAAGGTGCGCGATGGCGTTGGATATCCCGCACGCGTTTTTGCCATCTGCCCCGCGGCATAAGTTCCCATGCGTTTGTTCTTCTAAATTCAGCCTCCGGTGCACGCTACACGCCCCAGCGGCATACAATCCATCAGGCGCCCCGCACGCGGGCGCCTTTTTGTGAGGAGATGATCCACATGCAGATCAACAAGGTCGCCTTTATCGGCAAGGGGGGCGTCGGGCTACTCTACGGCAGCATGATCGCCCAGGCACTCGGCGACGATGCCGTCGAATACGTCATGGACGACGCCCGTTTCGAGCGTCACGCAGACGACGCCCTTACGGTCAACGGCGAGCCCTGCGCACTCAAGTCCGTGCGCGCCAGCGAGGCAACGCCCGCCGATCTGGTCATTCTCACGGTCAAGACGACGGGTCTCGACCAAGCACTCAAGACCATGGAGCGCGTCGTGGGACCCAACACGCTCATCGCCTCGCTGTGTAACGGCATTACGAGCGAGCAGAAGATTGCCGAGCGCTTTGGCTGGGAGCATACCGTTCTTGGTATTTGCCAGGGCATGGACGCCGTGTTCCTCAACGGAGAGCTCACCTTTACCAATGCGGGCGAAATCCGCTTTGGCGCGGCGGCCGGCACCGAGCCCGCAACCGTCACCGCCATCGACGAGCTCTACACGCGCTGCGGCATCGCCCATACCGTCGAGAGCGACATTGCGCACCGCATGTGGGCCAAACTCATGCTCAACGACGGCATCAACCAGACGTGCATGGCCTACGGCGGGACCTACGGAAGCGCCGCGGAGCCGGGCTCCGAGCAGCGTCGCCGCTTTGTTTCTGCCATGCGCGAAACGCTTGCGGTCGCCAACGCCGAGGGCATTGAGCTGACCGAGGCAGACCTGACGCAGATGGTGCACCTCATCGAGGGAATCGACCCCGCCGGTATGCCCTCGATGGCTCAAGACCGCATCGCAAGGCGCAAAACCGAAGTCGAGGAGTTCGCGGGCACCATCTGCCGCCTCGCAGCCAAGCACGATATCCAAGTGCCGCAAAACGATTGGCTCTACCGGAGGATTCGCGAAATAGAAAGCAGCTGGTAGCCTCGGCCGCATCGCGACGCGCGCAATACAAGCAGGCAGGCCTTCGCGAGGATTCCGTCTTCGCGAAGGCCTGTCGCATTTGGCTCGAGGCTAAAACTGAGGCCTATTTTGCGATTCCGGAACCTCGTCCTCGTCATCGCGGCAAAGTAGCACGCCGGCGCTTCCCAGCAGCGCCGCCGCAATCAAAGCGCCCACAACCACAGGAGCGGTACCCGTAGCGGATTGC